>DSDT01000107.1 GCA_011048615.1 Chloroflexota bacterium
CGAGGAGCTGGGCCGGCGGGTGGGCGAGTTTGTGGACCTGCTGGTGGACGAGCTCTACCTGGGCCGGGCCGGGGGTAGCTTTGCCCGTTTCCTGCGGTTGGAGAACGCGCTGGCGGATGGGATCTACTACTACACCGATCGGAATCTAGGCGAGGAATGGGCGGCGTACAAGGCCGCCAGAAAGGAGCGCGGGGAGCAGGCCGATGAATGAATTTGACTTTGGACCGATTTCGCGTACGGTGGATGCTTCGACCGGTAAGGGTGACGCGATCAATTTGGCCTCATTGTCGGTCCACGAAGCACTGACGGCCCTGCTAGCGGGCAATAACCGGGATGAGTTCATCGCCTGGTTGTGGCACGACTTGTTCAAGCCGCTGTTCTGGTGGCCTCAAAAGAACAAATGGTTTCACTATCCCAATAATAAGCCGAACGATCCGTTAAGCGTTGAAGCGCATTGGTCAAGTGTAACGGGCATCCCTTCTGGGCTTGTGAAAACGCATCACTATCGCGACAATCGCGCCTTTACCTACGGAGAATCGGAAACCGTTAACAACGAATTCGACCAGGTTGCCATAGGAAAAGATGCCCGCTTTGTTCAACTGTCCTTTTTGGCCGAGCCCGCGACGCACACGGCCTTGCTCCGGGCGGTCATTGCCGACGCCTTTATGGAGGTTGTGACGAGAGTGGTTGCCGACTCCATAGAAAAGGAACTGGCAACCAGGTCACCCACCTTCAAGCGGGTCCGCTACGTCTTTGATTTTCGGCGCGTGGCGCTGTCTAACCCACCGGAAAACTTGGAGATCGCCTCCCTGGCAAATCAATACACCTTGCACGTCACTGCTGGTGAATTGGTTGTCAGGCACCTGATGCCCCTCAGCAGGCCGGACCTGGACGGACACCACGTCGAGGTGGTGATTGATTTTACTGCCGAGCCACCGACAGGAGAGCGATTCGGCGAGGGGATCATCTCGCTGGTGGAATTGTTGACCGTCTACCAGGATAGCCGTACCATTCTGATGGGCATTCCCCAGTTCCTGCAAGTGGACATTGGGCAAATCGAGCAGCAGGTCAAAAATGCCGCAGAACAACGGCTGCGCGATCTGGATATTCGGACGCTGGCGAGCATAAACGAGTTAAAAAAGCAGAGCACAACTCAAGGTCGTGTGGATTGGGCCGCTTTGCCCCTGAGACAACACGGACAGGACATTGACCTGCTGGCCCACATGTTTGCCGAGCAGGTGGAGATCCGCCTGATCGACCGAGGCCAACTGACCCAAAAGGTCAAGGATGCTAAAGGGAAATCCTTTGACATTCGCCTCCTCAACGAGATCGTGTCGCATCCCATCGCGTTGCTCGCTGGCAAACCTCGTCACTGTCGTTTCTGTAACACGGCGTTTGAGAGCGCCCTCCCCCCTGTCGAAGCAAAAGTAGGAAACTATTTCACCGACATTGAGTACATCGGTTTTGGCGGTGACATCTGCCCGATGTGCCGCGTTTACGTGCTCAATTCTCACAAGTCCCGAACGGCGTCGGAGAAAGTCAAAGGTGTAACCGGCGACCGCAAAGCGTATCGCGGAGCATTGGCGCTCATCACGCCGTCATCACATTTTACCTATGTTGAAGGCCAATGTAAACTGATCGAGCAACCACCGCTGGATGTTGGCGGTCGTTTCGCCAACCCGTTGCAGCGGGCGACGGTCACACTGCAAGAGTATGGGCTGTTCAATATGATCTCCCGCCGTGTCATTGCTCGAATGTGGGCTCAGATAGACGATGCGATAAAGCCATTGCCTCTGCCATACATGGGGGCTATTCTGCTCACTCAGAACGAGGCCGCTCAAATTCGGACACTGTTCGACTGTCTGGAGACGCTCTTTGACCAAGCGGAACTTGTGGCATACCCATTCAAAGTAACCGTGCAGCCGGCTGTGGAACTGGCTTTTGAGATGCCAGTGAATGACCTGAAGGAACATCACACCAAGCATACCTATCTTAAAACCAGTCCAACTATTGTCTCTGTGGACCCAGATAGCAAGTTTACCCTCCTGGTGGACAACGGACTTCAGTTGGAAGTGAGCCGCAAGTTCTTTGAGGATCGAAGGCGGATGAATGAGCTCCTGGAGGGCATAAAAGGCCAGAAGCGGCAGCACAATTGGCTTCTGGCCGTGCTTCAGGGAATAGACCCGGTGACGGCAACGGCGGAAGCTTTCTATGATTATGACGCTCCGCTCTTGCAGGCCGAAAAGGTGTTTTGGGATATGCAGTTGGACGCGGCATCTCTTGCTGAGCAATGGCAACGGTACGAAAAAGTGCGCGGCGAGGTTAGCCGCATCGCGGCCAGGTATCCGATGTTAATCGAATTCTTTGCCAAACCGAGGAGGTAATTCAATGACTAACAAGCAACAATCGAAGCCATCGCGGGAACAAAGCATACGCAGGGCTTACAAAGCCATCGAGCAGATGCAACTGGGAGAGCGCGAGGCAGAGGTCAAGCTGGCGCTCAAGGCACTGTTAGTGATACGAGGAGCTCTCAATCCGGCAGTAATTGACGAGACGATCTATTACAAGGTTGCCAAATACATCCGGGCTTCAAATGCTGAGACTCTTTCAGCATTAGTGGATGATGTGCTTCGTAATGTCTCCCCAGAATTCATCTCCCATTTTGCCCTGGGTGATCCCGTGCAGGATGTATACGCTGAGGAATCCGCCCCCAAAGCCAGGACACTGCTTCAAGAGGAGATCATTCCCCTGGTTATCTTGATGAAGAAGGTGTATCAGAAATACATCGAACCTGAAGAAGCGACAGAAGAAGAACAGGCAGAAGAGGAGGCCAGCCATGCATAACCTGAAACTGTACGCCTTGTACCGGGCCAAGCAACCCATCATTCACACCGAGGAGACCATCGGCAACATCTCCAAGATCAAAAAGATGCGCGTCATCCACGAGGGCAAGCCCGTGCCGGTGCCGGCCCTCTCCGGCAACAGCTTCCGGGGCCAGTTCCGCGACATTCTGGCTGACCAGATGTTTGCCATCCTTACGGAACAAGGAACCAGCCGCATAAAGCTACCCCCCGACCATTACGGCGTCATTTACAGCGGTGGCGTGATGAAAGGGCGCTCCAAGATGGGTGAGAAGATGAAGGGGATGGCCGACGCCATTCCTATGCTGCGGCTGATAGGCTCGGCCTTTGGCAATGTGATGCTCCCCTCAAAGCTTGCCGCGACCCACATCATCCCCTATGCTGTGGAGACACAGGCCGTTATTGAGCTCACCGTTAATGGGCTGTCAGACGATTGGCGTGACCTGCTGCCCGCGGAGCCGCCGAAGCGCAGCGATTTGCTTTTCAATGATGGTCCCTTGACCCGCAAAGATGACACAAAAGACCTGACCAAGCAGCGCTACGCCGAGACAGAAGCCGATCTTGGCCAAGATGAGGAGCGTACCCGTCGCCAGATGATCTATTACGTCGAGTGTATCCCACCTGGCACTTTCTTGCTTCAGGAGATGTACAGCAAATATCCGCTGGATGATCTGGAGCTCGGATGCTTCTTCGACGGACTTTTGGCTTTCCTGCGGGAGCCTAGCCTGGGTGGGCGCAGCGCGGCCGGCTATGGTCAGGTGCAAGTGATGTACCAGGTGTACCTGAGCGATGAGCAGCCCTTCGAAGTAAGGTCTGGGCAATCAGTCACTCTTCCCCAGTTGGTACAAGGTGCTATTCAGCAGTACCGGCAATACGTGGAGCAGCAGAAACAAGATATCCTCGGAGCGTTGAGTGCTACGGCTATCTCACAGGAGGCACAAGATGACGCCCTCGAATCCGCGGAGTAAAAATGCCTTTCCTCTGAACGAGGAAGCCTGGCAACTGCTCAATGATACTGCCTCGGCAGTGTCTTACAACTTGAGCAATAATACTGTCTACGAACTGCGCTTGCACCTCCGCACCCCTGGCATCTTTGCTCTGTACAAGGCGGATGTCCCGGCCCCAGGATTGCCCATGTTGGATGGCTTCTTAAAGTTCGTGGCTTTTCGGCAGGCAACGGATCAGGTGGCACAGAAAAGGCCGGATCTGACCAACGACCTATTGTGGCAGTGGAACCTGGCGCTTTGTGAGGCTGGGCGCTGGATTGACTTTCCCATCCCAATCAGACAAGAGTCGCTTAACAATGGTATCACGATTTATGACTGTTCGGTCGGCTTGCCCTTGACTCCAGAGGGTGACGTTCTCTATCCGGCGGGCGCCTTTTTTGCAAACGGGGGGAATTTGACTACTTACCCATCTGAAGAAAAAGGCCCAGCCGACCAAATTGCTCTGCGTCGCCGGTCGGTAGAGCCTTTCTACCGGCCTGTCGAGCTAACAGTCAAGAAACTCGACACCCAGTCAGGCTCTACTAAAGCACTGGATAATCGCATCTACTATGCGCTGACACGTGAGTATGCCTTCTACTTACGAGGTGACAGCGACGGCGTGCGGCAACTACTGGACTTTGCCATTCAGCATGATATCGGTATCGGTAAGAAGACGACATTGGGGTATGGGCGCATTGCCCAGTTTGAGATCCAACCTACCAACCGATACGCTACCCTCGGACACGACATCGGTTTGCCTGGTAGTCACCATACCGCCTTGCTCAAGAATGTGCCGTATCAGGAACTGCAACGACGCAGTATCAGAAGCGGCGATTTTGGGCTTGTCAAGAAACTCGAAGGAGGTCAGTGGACAGACATTCTCATGTCAGATGAATGGGACCAAAATGAGAGGCTGTTCGGCGCCCGCGAGTTTAGCCTGACATCGCCCATTGAAACCTTTGACTGTTATTTTCCGCCCTACTGGCGGCGGGAAGGGCGAACGCAGGTGCTGAGGTATGGCACTTTGCTGGTGCCGCGTTAACCATCCACAGAGACAGGAGGAATCAAAATGACCCTAAAAACCTTACAACCGTATCAACAGTATTTCGTCCCCGCCATCCCCCGCACCCCCACCAACCGGTACGCCAGCATCATCATGCTGCGCGAGACCAAATCCTACGCCATCTTTACCACCGAGGGGGGCGAGCAGCAGGATGTCGAACAGACCCCGGCCGGCCTGGCCCACGCCGAACCGACCACCCGCCTGGTCATGTTCAAGCGCAAGCAGGTGGCCCCCGAGCGGCGCACCGGCAAGGCCCTGCTGCGACAGTACGGCATCTTTCCTTACGCCATCAAGGACGGGCGGGTGCTCTACGGCGAGGAAGCCAAACGAGAGAAAAAGCACTATGACGACTGCTATCTCACCGAGGGCCTGTGTACCCACTGTCCCGACTGCCTGATCTATGGCTACGCCGCCATCGAGGGCGAAGGAGCGCGCAAGGCCCGCTTGATGACCGACACCTGCTTTACCATCCGCCCCTACGAAATCATCCAAAAGCAGGTCAAATTCAACGTCATCAACGAGGCCACCCAAACCTCCGGCACCATCACCGAGTACGACTATACCACGCCGGGCGTCTTTCTCCCCGCCGTGGAGACGACGGTGGACCTGACCGGCGACGAGTT
Organism: Chloroflexota bacterium; assembly: GCA_011048615.1. Classification (GTDB taxonomy): domain Bacteria; phylum Chloroflexota; class Anaerolineae; order B4-G1; family B4-G1; genus DSDT01. The sequence goes on from DSDT01000107.1 coordinate 5,534, forward strand.
CACCTACGTCTTGGGCAACGTCCTGCGCACCACTCGCTACGGCAAAGAGGGCACCCGCCAGGGTTTTGTGCGTAACCACATCCTGGCCGTGGCCTTTTCCGACGTGGAGCTCTTTGCCAACCTCGAGTTCACCCAGGCGCTCTACGACGCCCTGACCGCTGATCCCAACGTGGACCTGGCCAGCGGGAATCTGGCGCTGGCCGACTTGCAAAAACACGCTCTGTCCGCCGTCGAACACCTGACCGCCGACCTGATCGGTCGGTTGAGGCTGGTGAACGGTGAGGAATTGGAAGCGCTGCTCCGAGATGTGCGGGCGCTGAATCAGAAGGAGGCCCAACTGGCCGCTTTTCTGAAGGAGCTGCACACCCAGTCTGCCTCTTTTGTCGTGTGAGAGGAGGTGGCCTCTATGCAGATCTATCGGGGCGCCATCGAGCTGCTCGATTACGTCTTTTACGCCACCGTCGAGCGGGGCAAGGTCTACGAGACCGGCGGCTTTATCCACAACTATGCCCTGGCTTACGCGCTGGGCCTGGCGCAAGGCGAGACGTACACCTACGCGCAGATCGCGCAAGAGCCGCATTACGTGGAAGAGCTGACGCCGCTGAACGGTTGTCTGTATCTCACGCCGGGCGCGCCGCAGCAGATCGCCCATCGCCTGGTGCAGTGGAATACCATCCGGGAAGGATACGCCTTTCCGGGCAAAGAACCATCGGTGGGCTACCCCGACTGGGGCTTTGCGCGTGTGTTGCGACCGGGATGTCGCTTTGTCTTCTACCTGCTGGCAGCTGACCCATCCGCGCTACCCGATGCACCCGCCCTGCTCGATCTGGTGGCGGGCAAGACGGCGCGGGTGCGACTGGGCAAGTTCCCAGGCAAGGCACACCTGCAACTCGAGGCGGCAGACGAGGTTGTGGAGCGAGAGGGAGCATTCCATACCGAGACTCTTCTCAACTGGCGCGATCTGGAGATCGACCCGGTGGTGTGCGACGTGGTGGCGACCAGCCTGCCGACCCGTCTACTGGCCCGCACCCATTTTACAGAAGAGCCGTACTATGAGGCCCGCTTCCAGGACGGGGTAGTCCGGCTACCAGCGCAAATGCGTTTCCTGGCCCGCCTGCCTGCAAAGCAGCATCGCAAGAGAAAGAAGTAATGCGCGCACTGAGAGTAGAAATCGAACCATTAGCCTACGCCCAGACCGATGATGCGTGGCTTTCCAATCGGCGACCCTACGCCTATCAGAGCCGGGTATACCGACTGACCCAGGAAGCGCTGGCGAGAAAAAAGACCTTGTGCCTTTTTCTTTCAACGCCCACCGGCAGCGGCAAGACGCTGGGAAGTTACGCCTATGCTATCAACCATCAAGAACCGGCCTTGGGCGTCTATCCAACCAACGAGCTGATCCGCGATCAGGAACGAGCCTTGCGGCCCTGGCTGGACCCGAGCGGGGACTATCGCCTGCTGCGGGTGGACAGCGCCCAACTGGACGACTGGCAGACCAAGCTCGAGTTGCGGCGGCACAGCGAGACGCTGGAAAAGCTGATGAACTGGCAGCCAACCCTCCTCACCAACCCCGACATCCTGTTCTACACCTTCTTTGGCTTGTATGGGGGACCGGAGGGGCTTGGCCGACGACTCTTTACACTTTTGGGACAATATCGGCTGTTCATCTTTGACGAGTTCCACCTCTACAACGTCAAGCAGATGGCCGACGTGGCCTTTTTTGCCGCCGCTTTGCAGGCCATCAACCCGCGACGTGGGCGTGTGTTCATCTTTGCATCGGCCACGCCCGAATCGCCGGCTCTGTCCTGGCTGCGGGACCGCTTGCGTCTGCCGGTCGAGATCGTAGCGGGAGAGCCATCGGACGCACCGGAGGCTCGCACTATTGCCCATCCGCTGCAATTGACCCTCTTGCCGGCCGATCTGCGGCGTTGGAAAGGGATCGAAACGCTGCTGGAACATCTGCCCGAACTGAAGGCGTTCACCCAGGCTCATCCCCAGGCTCGCCTGGTGACCATTCTGGATTCGGTGGCCGGGGCAATCGGGCTGGCGCAGACCTTGCGGGAACAGTTCCCCGACAGGGGGGTGGGTGAGGTGCATGGCTTTAGCTCGGCCCAGGAGCGCCAGACCGCACTGCATCAACCTTTCACCGTGGGCACCTCTACCATCGAAGTGGGGATAGATTTCGAGGGCGAGGCGGAAAAAGACGTGCTGATCTATGAGGCGCGCACAGCCGGCCAGTTCATCCAGCGCTTTGGACGGCTGGCGCGCCACGAGAAACGATACTTGCACATCCCCAACCGCGTCGTCGCTCTGACGCCGGACTATGTCTTTCATTTTCTGGGGAGCAAGCTGAACGACGGCCAGACCCTCTCGCGTCACGAGCTGTACGCGCTGATCGAGGAAGCGTACACCAAACCGGAGGCGTTCGAGCGATACTTGCGTCTCCACGCTCTGGCCGAGTTTCACGAGGCTCGCTGGAAGGTTCAGACATCGTTCCAGCCCGACGATCGGCCGCGCATCAGCGCGGGGTTGGAACAGGCCATCGAGGCACTGACGGGGAAAACAGGGTCTCAAGCGTGGGGTCTGCACCGTCGCTACAAGGAGGAAGAGGGCATTCTGGCACCCTTGTTGACCTTTCGGGGCAGCGGCTTTGAGGCGGCGATTCTGGACGAGCGGGGCAGCGACCTCGGTTTTCCGGCCAAACGATACAACCTGATGTTCCTGCTACGACGGGGAACGTTCATTGAGCTGGACGATGAGACCTATCTGGAACGATTGGAGGCGCTGGCCGATTGTTGGCCTGAAGAAGCGGCCCGTGAGCGGCGCTACAGTCGGCTCATCAAGCGTCAACCGGAGGATCTGCTGGGTGTGTACGGCTACTTTGCGCTGACCGACCTGTTGGATAAGGGCCGTCAGGTCTGGTTCGAGGTGAGCGAGGACGAGGTCCGCGGCCGCCATGCCCAGGTGACGGCGCTCAGCGGGTTGGAGCTGGCGACGGAGCCAGAAGTGCGACTGCGACGGCTGAACCGGCATCTGCGACGCAAGCAGATCGTGGCCTGGTTCGTGGACCGTCACCCGGCGTCCATCAAGCTTGGCCGGGCACTGCCGCCGCTCTTTGAGATTTTCGAGCTACGCGTCCGCCGGCCAGGCGGCAGGCTGAGCGATAAACCGTGGAGTATCGCTTTCAACCAGGACGCCTTTTTCATAGACAGCTTGGGATGGTGGCAAGAACGACAGACGGATGATGCGATCATCCTTTAAGGTGCGACGCACCTCAAGAGTAGTGAGGAGTTTCACCCATGAGCCTACAAAATCAAGATCTGCTCTATTCCATCGTTCTCGAACTCACCCCCACCCGCGAGGCGACGGTCCGGGCGACGATGGGCCACCAGGCCCACGCGGCGTTTCTGCGCACGGTGGAGGAATCCGACCCGACGCTGGCCGAGGTGCTGCACGCGCCCGATCTGCCGGTCTCGCGCCCGTTCACCGTCTCACCGCTGAGGGGTGTGGAGCGGGCCCGCGATGGGTACGTGCGCCTCTCGCCGGAGCGCGACTATTGGCTCCGTTTCACCGTGCTCTATCCGCCGATCTTTGAGCGGTTCATGGCCCGTTTCTTGCGCGGCGAGGGCCGCCCGGTCGTCCGGCTGGGGCGGGCGCTGCTGCTGATCAAAGAGATCCTCACGACTCCCGGCAGTCACCCGTGGGCGGGGTACAGCTCGTGGGGTCAGTTGGCGAGTGAGGCCCGATCGGACAGGGAGATCAGGCTGGATTTCACCTCCCCGACCGCGTTCAGTTTTGGGCAAAAGACGTGGGGCAAAAAAGTGGTCGTGCTGCCGGAACCGGCGTTGGTCTTTGACAGTCTGGCCCGCTCGTGGAACGATCTCGCGCCGCCGCCGCTGTGCGTGGAACGGGAGGGGCTGTGGGCGTACGTCGAGGAGCACGCGGTCGTCAAGCGGATGGATGGGGTGAGCACGCAGATGCTGCGCTTCAGCCGCTCGCCGCAGGTCGGGTTCGTGGGACGGGTGACTTATGGCCTGATGGCCGATAACGAGGCGGCGCGCTGTCAACTGAACGCGCTGGCGGATTTCGCTTTCTACACCGGCGTGGGGATGAAGACAACGATGGGGATGGGGCAGTGCCGGAGGGCAGAGCCGACGGCGCGCTGATGGAATCCAGACGGCCTGTCCGATGTCCGACGGCAATCGGCGCATACGTTTGGGAGGGATTTAGTGGCTTCGATCAATGAGGACAGCGATTTCGGCCGCGGTCAGGCGTTGGAGATGCCTGATTATCTGCCCATTTCGATGTTGAATCAGTTGGCGTACTGCGAGCGGCGCTTTTGGCTGATGTACGTCCAGGGCGAGATGGCGGTCAACGCGCCGGTGTTGGAGGGCATCCAACAGCACGAACGGGCTCACACCGGCGGCGTCGAACGGGATGGGGATCTGGTCGTCCATCGGCGGGTCTACCTGTGGAGTGACTATCTGCGGGTGGCGGGTTTTGCGGATGTGGTAGAGGAGCGGGCCGAAGGTCTGCTGCCGGTGGAATACAAACACGGGCGGATGGGACGCTGGCTCAACGATCACATTCAGTTGTGCGCCCAGGCGATCTGCCTGGAGGAGCGAACGGGACGCCCCGTCGAGCGGGGTGAGATTTTCTACTGGAAGTCGCGGCGGCGGGAGCGGGTCGTGTTCACACCCGAGCTGCGCGGGAGGACGGAGGCGGCCGTCGCCCGAGCCTTCGAGCTGTTGTCCATCGGCCGCATCCCGCCGCCGATAGACTACCGGGCCAAGTGTCAGGATTGCTCTGTAGAGGGCATTTGCCTGCCGCGAGAGGTGCTCGCGCTTTCGCGGGGGGCTGACTGATGGCCCATTTGCAGACGTGGGAGAACGATATGGCCACTTTGTATCTGACGGAGCCGCGATCGTTGGTCAAGAAGGACGGCGAAACGCTGGTGGTGCACATCCCGGAGAACGCCGAGCGCGGCACGGTGAAGCGAAAAGTGCGGGTGCCGTTGATCAAAGTCACGCAGGTCGTCGTCTACGGCGACGTGACGCTGACCAGCCCGGCGATGGCCGCGCTGTTGGAACAGCACGCTGACATCTGCTTCTGTTCTCACTACGGCCGCTTTCAGGGCCGGCTGAGTCCGCCGTTGAGCAAGAACTGTTTGATCCGGCTGGAACAACACCGGGCGCACAACGAGCCGCAGCGGGCGTTCGCGCTGGCCCAGGCGTTCGTGCGGGGCAAGCTGGCGAATATGCGGACGACGCTCCTGCGGGCGAATCGGAAGCGGGAGGATTCGGCGCTGGATCAGGCGGCCGAGGCAATCAAGGGTGTCATGGATCAGGTGGATGGGTTGGATGCGCGGGAAGCAGCGCCGCCGCCGGATCCGTCTCGTCCTCAAAGTGACACGCTGCACGGGCGGCTGCTGGGGCTGGAAGGGGCCGGGACGTCTTTCTACTTTGGCGCGTTTGGTCGTTTGCTCAAGGGCGATTGGACGTTCGAGCGGCGGCAGCGCCGCCCGCCGCCTGATCCGGTCAACGCGCTGCTTTCCTACGGTTACGTCCTGCTGACGAACCAGGTCGCGTCGGCGATCAGCGTCGTGGGGCTGGACCCGTATGTCGGTTTTCTTCACTCGTCCCAGTATGGCAAACCCGCCCTGGCGCTGGATGTGATGGAGGCTTTCCGTCCGTTGGTGGTGGACTCGGTTGTCTTGACGCTGTTGAACACTAGGATGCTATCCCGGCGGGATTTCGAGGAGGATTTGGGGGCCTGGCGTCTGACGGAGGACGGGCGACGCACGTTTTTGACCAAGTTCGAGGAGCGGCTGGACACCTCGATCCAGCACCCGGTCTTTGGGTACAAGGCGACGTACCGACGCTGTTTGGAGTTGGAGGTGCGGCTGGTGGCCAAGTGGCTGACGGGTGAGATTTCCAGATTCCGTCCGTTTGTGGTAAGATAGATATGCAGCGCGGCAGGCCGGAACGGACGTTGTACGTGATCGCCTATGACATCCCGAACGACCGGCGGCGCACAAAAGTACACAAGACGCTGTGTGGGTTTGGGGAGTGGACTCAGTACAGCCTGTTCGAGTGTCACCTGACGGACAAGGAGATGGTCGCTCTGCGGGGCAAGTTGGACAAGCTCTTGAAGCCGGAAGAGGACAGCGTGCGTTTTTACAACGTATGCGCTGCTTGTGTGGCAAAGACAGAGACCATCGGGTCGGATAAACCGGCCGAGAAGCACGTGTTCATCGTTTAGGCGTCGTCTTTTTTATTCTGTCGAGATTAGCGAGCGGCAAAGCTCTCCGGTCTGGATATGGCGGCGCTCGCAAGATACAAGGAGAGGATGCTCCCCCAGATGTGGGAAACGGCGGGTGCAGGAACCCGTAGGTATGGGGGTTTGGTGCAGAATCCTACCGCAAATGCGTGTTCGAGCAGCGGGTCTTTTTTCAAAACCTGGGCAGTCGCTCGCTGACTGGTGAGAGAGTGTAGAAAATGGGGAAAAATTGGGGCAAATCGGGCAAAACAGGGGTGAAAAGAAGCCAATACGTCGTTTTTCCGCCCCGAAATGGGGGTTTTTGTCCACAGGAATGCGAG
>DSDT01000268.1 GCA_011048615.1 Chloroflexota bacterium
GGAAGGGCGGTGGGCCGGACAGGGGTGGGGTGGTTATTTTCCCGTGTCCCGGTCCCGCGACCGGCAGTTTCTTGGGGATGGACCTCTAGCGGCTGCCCGACGATGGCGTCCACCTGATGGCCGGCTGGCACCTGGACCATGGGGTTTCCCTGGGCTGGATCGTGCAGCGTCACCAGGACGACGCCCTCGTCGGTGGCGACGTAGGTATGGTGGGGCGAGATGACGCGAGCGCGGAAGGCGGTGCCGCGCACACTGACGAGGGCAGCCGGGAGGTCGACCTCGAACCGTTCGTTTTCCGAGCGCAGGGGTGTTACCTGGACCTGCACTTCGCCCGTTTTCACCTGCATATAGACGGTTTGGGCCCGCCATAGTGAGCGGGGGCGGGCTGTGGTGATCGTCAGTTGGGTGCCGGGGAGCAGTTCGATCTGGCTCTCGTTGAACAGGTGCAGCGACGCGGTGCTCTCCTCATCCAGGGCGATGTGGTCTCCCTCGGTGAGAGAAATCAGGTCCTCCGAACTCTTTTGGACGCGGGGAGCGGCTGGTCGCTGCGAGCTGATTTGAGCGGCGCCCTGGTGGATGGTCAGGAGGGGACGCTGGGGTGTGCGAGAGGTGAGGATCCCTACGAGCGCCAGCACGAGGACGGCGGCGATCAAACCCCAGCATACGGCGGGCCGCGGCCACCGGGTCCGGATCCAGGATAGGAGGGCCTCGCCAGGCTGCCGGGTGCGGCGCGGTTGCTGCTGGAGCGTCGCGACCAGGCGCTGCTTGAACTCGTCTCTGGCCAACACCGGTTCGGCAGCCAGATCGCGCAGCATGTGCTCGACGTGGGTATCACGCCTCGTCATGGGCTCCCTCACTGCTCTCGATAATTTCGGCCAGCAAGCGTCGCGCTCGCACCAGGATGGATTCGATGCTTTTTTCGGTGCGCTGCATCACCTGGCAGATTTCGCGCACGGACATGTCCTCGACGTATTTTAGCACCAGAGCCGTGCTGTAGTGAGGTGGAAGCTGCAACAGCGCCTGGCGCATCTTTTGCCGCGCCTCAGCCTGCTCCACTGCTTGTTCCGGGGAGAGGTCGTCCGTCTGGAATGGGGCGGTCGCGTCGTGGGGGATGGTTTGGGGGCGGCGTCCGGTGCGGCGTCGAAAGTCGAGCACCTTGTGTGCCGCGATACTGAACAGCCACGTGCGCAGCTTGCTGTCACCTCGAAACCGGTGCATGCTGTTCAGGGCTGCTATCATGGTGATTTGCACGATATCCTCTGCGTCCTGAGTGATCCCGCCCACTTGGTGATAGATGAAGCGATATACGTCATCGGCGTACTGTTGGACAAACTCGGCGATGGCCTTGGAATCACCTTGGATCAGCCGCGAGACCAGTTGGCGCTCGGCTTGTTCTTGATTCTCCGTGGTGTTCATGAGATTTGTCGCTTGAAAGGGCCGTTTTCCTTCACCTGGGACTGGGAAACAACAAGTTCGGATACCGGTTCGACATTGGTAGTATACCATTAAAGGGTGTAAAAGGCTATCATGTGAGAGGGGTTGACTTTTGTTTCTGCCGAGGATACAATTCAATGCAGGGTGGTGACCTGATAGTTCACGCGCTCGATGAAGGCGGTTTCGCTCAGGGTACCGCTTCCATAGGCGCTCAGATCGCTGCTGGAGACGGTGGCGCTGATTCGGGTATCGGTCAGCGGGCTGTGAGCACGGATGACGACTTGGACCTGGGTAAAACCGGCGCACTCGGGTCGTTTTTGCAGGGCGAGGGCGACGTCGAAGGCGGTCCATACGGATTGAGCGGCTTCGTCCAGGTCGGTTGCCTGTGCTGGAGCGAGGTGGTCCGGTGGGACGGGATGGACGAGGGCAACGTGTAGAGCGCCGGATGGGGCGAGGGTCACCGTTCCGCCCATCCCGGCCTGGGCCAGGTGTTGGGCGGCCTGCCATTCGCAGTCGGCTTGCCACCGCGACAGGTCCGGTGGTGAGACGGTGGGCGTGGCGGAGTGAGCCATCAGCCGCATCAGCGTTGCCAGCGCCAGGATGACGGCCACGTTGGCGATGATGAGCGCGATGATGATTCGTTTCTGCCTGGGAGTCATCGGTATTAGTGTAACACAGGAAACGATAAATGACCAATTTGTTCGACCGATTGACCAACGGATCAGTGAGTCAGCGTGGGATGACCAGTCTGACCCACGAGCAGCGCTGGGGGATTTTGAGCACCGTGGCGGCCAGTTTCTTTCTGGGGTGGGCGCCTATCCTGGGTAAACTGGCATATCGGGAAGGGGTTACGCCGTTCACGCTGGCCGCGCTGCGCACAATGGTGGCGGCGCTGCTGCTGTGGGTGACCTTTGCGCTTTTCTGGCGACAGGAAATCGCCATCTCTTGGCGGGGTTTGATAGGGTGTATCAGTGTTGGAGTGGTGAACGGCATCGGTTCGCTGTTCTTTTACACCAGTCTGGCCCGGCTCAACGCCTCGCTCGCCTCACTGCTCAACACTCTCTACCCGCTGTGGGTGGTGCTTTTTCTTTTTGCCTCCGGGCAGCCCCTGACGCGTCTCACGCTGGTGCGGTTGGCGCTGGCGATGGGCGGGGTTTTTCTCCTGACGCGCGTGGGGGCCGGGGAATTGGATTGGCTGGGGGTGACGCTGATGATTGCCTCGGCGGCGACCTATGGTTGGCACTTGGTGCTGGGGCAGTGGGTGATGGCCGACGTGTCATCCCGTACTGGAGCCCTCTACGTTTTGACGGCCATGGCCTGTGTGGTGGGCCTGGCGAGGGCGTTGCAGACCCCCTGGCAGCAGATAGTGATGGAACCGATCACGCTCGCTGGCTGGTTCGCGATTGTCGCTTTGGGGCTGACGACCGCCCTTTCGCGGTTGGCAATGTTCAGCGCGTTGCGGACGGTGGGAGGGGTGGAGACGTCGTTGGGAGGTCTGCTGGAGCTGTTGGTTAGCCTGGTGCTGGCCTTTTTGCTGTTGGGGGAGCGGTTGACGTCAGTTCAGTGGCTGGGAGGCGGGTTGTTGGTGATTGGGATGCTGCTGATGGGGCGTGATCCAGGGATGCGCTTGGCCAGGGGAAATGAGCCACTGGAGTGGAAGCGGGAGCAGTGAGATAGACTGCCGGACGCTATAGCTCACCAATCGGCAGCAGGATGTGAAAGATGCTGCCAGGCAATTGCTCCTCGTCGTGCCCTTCGCTCTCTACCCAGATTCTGCCTCCGTGGCCCTCGATGATGCCCCGCGCGACGGCAAGACCTACCCCCAGCCCTCCGCCCTTGAAGGCCGTTTTGCTGGAACGGTGCAGGGCGGTGTCGTGCAGAATGTAGAAGCGATCAAAGATGTGATCGAGGTCCTCGGGATCAATTCCTATCCCGGTATCCTGGACGGCAATCTGTATCGCGTCCTCAATACGACGTCCCTTGATGGTGATATGTCCTCCATCGGGGGTGTATTTGACGGCATTGGTGATGAGATTCCAGAAGGCTTGGTAGAGCCGCTTGGAATCTCCCAACACCATAGGTAGATCGTCCAAACCCTCAAGTGTAAAGATCAACTGGCGGTCGCCTCCGATGGCGTTGACGTCCTCCACGGCCTGCTGGATCAGGGAATTCAAAAAAACCGGCCCTTTCGAGAGGTCCAGCTTGTTGGCATCAATGAGGGAGACGTTCAGGATGTCACCCACGACCTGGTTCAAGCGCCATACCGCTTCTGTCATTTTCTCCACCAGGAAGCGCGGGCTACCTGGATTTTCGGAGGAGCCAGGGAGTTCGGGGTTCGTTTGGAGAATCTGGGCGTAACCGTAAATGGTAGTGAGGGGGGTTCGCAGCTCGTGACCGGCGATGATGATGAAATCGGTCTTCATCCTGTCCAGGCGTTGGAGTTCGATGTTGTTTTCCTCCAGCGCACGAATTTTCTCCTCCAACCGATCCACCAGCCGGTGACTGTACTCCCTCAGGTACTCGGCTTTCTCTTCTGCCGATTCGATCTCTTCTGTCGTCCCGGTCAGGAAAGCGATGACTTGTTCAGGGAACCTGTCTACGTCAATCGGCTTGGGAATGTAGCCGGTGCAGCCAGCAGTGAGGGCGCGTTCTCGATCTCCACTCAATGTGGCAGCGGTAACGGCGACGATGGGGATTTGTTTCAATTTGTCAATCGTCCGCAGACGGGTGGTCACTTCGTAGCCGTCCAATCCACTGATGTTGATGTCCATCAGAATCATGTCTGGCAGTTCATTTCTTGCGGTTTCGATGGCAGACAGGCCATTGGAAGCGGTGACAACCTGAAAGCCCTCGCTCTCCAGCACGCGGCGTACCAGTATCTCGCTGGAGGGATCGTCTTCGACGTAGAGAATTTTGCTTTTTTCTTTCATAGGTGGATGAATCCTAGATCATGATGCCCGTTTCAGAATCTCTTCTAGCAGGTCCTCGTCGGTAAAGTCTCCCTTTTGCATCAACATGTCTATCTGCCCACTGAGGCGTGCTCGCTCGTCGGCGGTCAGTTCTTTGGCCGAGATGACGATCACCGGCACGTCAGCGACGTGCTCGTCGGATTTGAGGGCTTCCAGCACGGCGAACCCATCTATGCCGGGTATCATCAGGTCCAGCAGGATGATGTCTGGGTGTTCGCGGCGCACCATCTCCAGGCCGGCGATTCCATCGGCTGCTTCAAAGATGTGGTACTCGCCTCGCGTTTGCAGAATGCGGCGCAGCAGCAGGCGGGCTTTGGGGTCATCCTCGATGATGGCAATCCGTTGCACGCGGTCGTCAATTTGGCCCAACGATCCGAGCAATCCCTCGGTGGGGTGGCGACCCGGGGCGCTGGCCTCGGCGGGCACTTCTACTGTTTGGGCCCACTCGTCGCCCAGGAGATGCTTTTCGACCGGGAAGGTATGCCCGGAGCAGTTGACGACGATCACCTCATCCCGTTTGATCACACCCTTGCTGAGCAGTTTGAATACGCCGGCAAAGGCGACCGCGGCCGCTGGCTCCATCGAGATGCCATCCAATTTAGCCATGACGTGCATGGCGCGAAAGGTCTCGTCGTCCGTGACAGCCTCGAAAGCGCCGCCGTGTTCGCGGACGACCCGCGTGAGGTAGCCATAGGCCGGTCCGGGAGTGCCGGTGGCGATGGTAATCACGCGCGTCTGGGGGTTGAGCACCGGTTCGGCCTCTTCCAACCCCTTGTTGAACGAGTTGACTATAGGGGCGCATCCTGCGACCTGGATACAGGCCAGCTTGGGCATTCTGTCCACCAGGCCCAGGAGCAGCATTTCCTGGTACGCTTTCCACACGCCGACCGGCCCCATGCCGCCGCTGACGGCCTGAAAGTACCAGTCGGGGGTGCGCCAAGGGGTGTCGCCGGTACCGATCAATCGGGGAAGCTGCTCGGCCATCTCGAAGGCGACGGTTTTCATACCTTCGCGGGCCGAGATGCCCCGGATTCCCCGGTCGAGAAAGATTCCCTTGCGAGCCGCAAAGTCGGCGGCTACTTTTTTGGTCTGGTCATAGGTGGTAGTCACCTTGATCACTTCACTGCCATAGAGGGCCACCTCGCGCATCTTTTCCGAAGGCACCAGACTGGTGAGAAAGGTCCACATTTTTATCCCGGCCAGGGCCGAGTAGGCGGAGTAGGAGATGGCGACGTTGCCGGTGGAGGCGACGATGGCCTCGGTGATGCCGTGCTCTTTCATCACCGAAATGGCTAACGAGGCCTGGCGGTCCTTGAACGAACCGGTCGGTCCTTGCCGTTCGTCCTTGAAATAGATGTGAGGACAGCCGAGCATCAGCCCCAGGTTCGTGGCGTGGAGCAGAGGAGTTCCGCCCTCGCCCATCGTGACTATGTGTGCGTCGTCGCGGAGGGGGAGCAGCTCACGGTAGCGCCACATATTGAAGGGGCGCTGTGACAGGGCATCGGGCCACAGCTCACGCACGGCATCGTAATCGTAACGCGCATCGAGCCATTCGCCACCGCATTGGGCGCAAGCTTTGGTCGGACGGGTAAAGGGTATGGTGTGCCCACAACTTGCACACTCTAGCCAGACTGGGTATTGGGACTTGGATGTCATAGATTCATTCCTCTCTGATTGTACCATAAATGCCGCTCAGTGCCACTCCCGTCATGATTGACTGTTGATTGTGGCCTCCAGACGCTCAAGGGCGCTGGCTACATCGGCCAGCAGTTCTTGCTGCTCGAACAGTCCCTTCTGTAACAACGCTTCCACTCGCTTGTTGAGCATCTCCCGTTCTTCTGCGCTCAGGTCCTTGGCGGTCACGACCACGATGGGGATGGCGCGAGTGACTTTATCCGCCTTTACCGATTCCAGCACGGCGAACCCGTCCACATCTGGCATCATCAGGTCCAGAATGATGAGATCGGGCTTGACCATCTTGATCAACGTGATGGCTTCCTGGCCTCCAGTCGCTTCTATGACCTCGTACTTGCCCTGGCTTTCGATCATGCGGCGCAACAGTTTCCGGTCTGAGAGGTTATCGTCCACGACCATGACCCGTTCAAGCTCTTGGTGCTCCAGGTGCAAGCGTTCCAATGCACTCACGAGATCGTCTTCGATGATCGGTTTGACCAGGTACTCGGAGGCTCCCAGGCTGATCCCTTGCTCTTTATCGCTGATGATCGAGCAGATGATGACCGGGATATGGCGGGTTTTGGGGTCTGATTTCAGTTCTTGCATGACCTGCCAGCCATCCTTATTGGGCATCATCACGTCCAACGTAATGGCGAACGGCTCGAGTTCCCGGGCCTTTTCCGCCACGGCCTCGCTTTCGGTGAGGCCGACAACGTGGTACCCCTGCTTGCTCAGGTAGCGGTGAAACAGGGTGATGACGCCCTCATCGTCATCCACGCAGAGCACGACCGGCTGATCGGTCGCCGGCTCGCTCACCAGTTCCTCGACCGCTTCTTCCCCTTTCTCCTCCGCTCCAGGTTTCGGAGGGCCGGCGATGGGCAACGCGACGTAGAACGTGGTGCCCACATTCAACTCGCTTTCCACCCAGATGCGGCCGCCGTGCATCTCGATGAATTGCCTGGAGATGGCAAGGCCCAGCCCGGTGCCACCGGCGGCCCGCGTGCTGGAATCATCTACCTGGGTGAATTCCTCAAAGATCGAATCCAGCCTATCATTGGGAATACCAATCCCGCTGTCGATGACCGAGATGACCACCTCGTTCGCAGTGGACCGGGCCTCGACGCGGATAAAGCCCTCGTCGGTGAACTTGGCGGCGTTGCCGACGATGTTGAGGAGCACTTGCCGGATGCGGCAAGAGTCGGCCCTAATGGTGGGGATATCCTCGGGCACAGACTGTTGCAGGTCAATGGGGTGGTCTTTGACCAGAGCGATAGCCGTCGACATGACCCCTTTGATGATGTCGCGTACATCGGTCTCCTCGATGCTGATATCCATCTTGCCGGCTTGAATCTTGGAAATGTCCAAAATGTCATTGATCAAGCCCAGCAGGTGTTGACCACTGTTGTAGACTGCCTCCAGATCGGTGCGCTGCATATCGGTGAGCGGCCCGTCAATGCCCTTGAGGATCACGCGCGAGAATCCAATGATCGAGTTGAGGGGGGTGCGCAGTTCGTGGGACATGTTGGCCAGGAACTGGCTCTTGAGCCGGTCCATCTCTTGCAATTGTTCCGCCGTTTCCACCGCGTCCTGGTACAGCCAGGCGTTTTCCAGGGCCACGCTCAGGTTAGCTCCGATGATTTCGGCAAAGTCCAGTTCCTCGGGGATTGGGCCCTCGGGCTGGGCGATCACCAACAGGCCGAGCACCCGGTCGCGGGCGACCAACGGCACGTACGTGCCGCTCTTGAGGCCCACCTGTTCGGTCAGGATGGCGCCGACCTGGTCGGTGTACGATGTGGCCGTATCCAGCACGGTGGTGCGGCGAGCGCCCATCACCTTGGAGATGATGGTGGGGTTGGACTCGCGGTTGATCCACAATTCATCGCTCGGGATAATGTCTTCTCCACGTTCATCGTGGATGGCGACCGGGCGGAAGGCGTTCCTCTCTGCTTCCCAGAGCATCAGGATAGATGGTCGCGCCAGGCGGGCGGAGATGACTTCACCGGCCTGATGGAGCAGCTCATCGGGATCGAAGGATATGGCAGAGGCCTGCTGAACTTCGTTGATGAGGGCACGGCGCATGGCGTCGGTGCGCACTTCCTGGAACAGGCGGGCGTTGGCGATGGCGGCGGCCAACTGGTCGGCCAGGGTGCGCAGCGTCGCCACGTCATCCTCGGAGAAGGCGGACTGTTGAGTGGACTGCACGTCCAGCACGCCGATGACCCGCTCCCGTACCTGGAGCGGCAATCCCATCTCGGAGCGGGTGTTGGGGAGGTCGGGGTTGACAAAGTGCATAGCGTCCTGTCCCACGTCCAGGGCGATGCGCGGCTCCCCGGTAGCGGCGACGTAGCCGACGATACCGACCTTGCCGATGGGTAGTTTGTGCCCCCGCGCCAGCATGCGCTTGCCTCCCTCGGAGGAAGCCGCTCGCAGGATGGCATATTCGTCCTGATCATCCAGGAGAAAGACGCCGGCGTGATAAAAGTTGAATTGCTCCGAGATCAGGTGCACCGTCTCATCCAGCAATTGGTCCACTTCCAGGATGGAGGCCGCGTCCCGGGCCACCTCGGCCGCGGCGGCCAATTGAGCGGCCCTCCGCTGTGTCTCCTCGAACAGCCGGGCGTTGTCCATCGCCACCGCAGCCTGGTTCGCCAGCGTCATGGCCAGATTCAATTGATCCTGGGTATAGTTCAGTTCTTCGTCGGACTCGAGTTTGATGACACCGAAGGACTTGCCCTTGACCGCCAGGGGGATGATGATCAGCGACTTTTTCTGGCCCTTTTCCATATAGGCCCGCTCGGCCGGGTCGGCGTTGGGATCGCTGGCATGGACGATCAACGGCTGCAGCGTCTCCATCACGCGGGCGGTGGTGGGATAATCTGCCAGGCGGAAGATTTCCAGAGCCCCCTCGTCTGGTCTGCTTTCACCTTCTGCATAGATGTCGACCAGGACGTGCATGGCGCCATCTTCGCCGACCAGGGAGACAGAAGCCTCCGGTACCCGCATCACTTGTACGAACTGCCGGGCCACGATTTCGGCGATCTCTTCCACCTGGAGCGTCGCGCTGGATAGATGCTGGCTGGCATCGAAGAGCGTGCCCAGCTCTTGTACGCGCTGTTGGGTCTCTTCGAACAGGCGGGCATTCTGCAGGGCGATGGCGGTCTGGCTGGCGATGGCGGTAAACAGGTCACGGTCGTGCTCGTCGTATGCGTTCGGGGTCGTGGCGCTTTGCGCGGCGATGACGCCCATCACTTGATCGCCGATGAGCATCGGTGTGCCAACCCAGGATTGGGCCGGCATGCCGATATAATCAATCCCCAATTCAGCCAATTTCCCTATGACATTCTCTCTGATCAGCAGCGGCTCGTGGGTACGAACGATGTATTCAGAAAGACCGTTGCCCATCGAGCGGGCGGGCCATTGGACCGGTTGTCCATTCTCGATGGCGAGGGGGAAAGACAGGGTGTTCATTTGCGAGTCGTAGAGGGCGATGTAAAAGTTGGTCGTGTCCAACAGGCGTGCGGCGCCCCGGTAAGTCTCCTCCACCACGGCCTCGACATCCAGCCGGGTGGCGAGGGACTGAGCCAGTTCGTTGAGCACGCGCATCTGTTGAGCGGTGCGTTGGGCCGTGGCAAAGTGCTGGGCGTTTTCCAGCGCCAGCGCGACCTGTTCGCTGACCGCCTCGACCAACGCGACCTGGTCCGCCGACCAGCTGCGGCCTCCGTTCGTCTCCTGGATGCCGATGCCACCGATGATTTGATCGTGCAGTTTGAGGGGGGCTGCCAGCAGCCGTTCGGAGGACTCTTGTTCGACCAGGGTGATGGTCTTTCCTTGGGTGAAGGCCATGTCGAGGGCCGGGACGGTCAAGCGGTCGGCCGGCAGCACATCGATACGGTCATAGATATAGCCCAGTGTACGCTCCTCGGCCGTCAGGTCGGCCCAGCTAGAAGCAGCGTACTCGCCGTACAGGAGGCCCAACTCGCGCAGTTGGATTTCGGTTCGCTCTACCAGGCGAGCATTGGCGATGGCGACGGCCAACTGATCGGCCAGGGTTTGGATCACGGCGATGTCATCGTCGGTAAAGGCGGCCTCCTGGGTGTCCTGCACATCTAGGACGCCGATGATCTCGCCGCGCACTTTGAGCGGCAGTCCCATCTCGGAGCGGGTTTCGGGCAGATCTGGGTTGACAAAGTGGACGGCGTCCTCACCCACGTCCAGCGCAATACGGGGTTCGCCGGTGGCAGCCACGTAGCCGACGATGCCGACTTTGCCGATTTGGAGTTTGTGATTGCGGGCCAGCATGCGCTGACCGCCCTCGGACGAGGCGGCCCGCAGGATGGCGTACTCACCTGGCTCATCAATGAGAAAGACGCCGGCGTGGTAGAAGCCGAACCGGTCCGAGATGAGGCGAACGGCAGTGTCGAGCAGGTTGTGCACGTCGAGAATGGCGGTCGCTTCGCGGGCGATCTCGGCGCCGACCTGGAGTTGAGCGGTGCGGCGCTCCAGGTTCTCGGTGTACTGGGCCAACTCTTCGTGGGCCTGCTGCAGCGCTTCCTCGGCCTGTTTGCGCGTGCTGATGTCGGATAAAAAGTTGAGGGTGGCTGGCCGTCCCTCCCATTCGATGGGGACAGCGTTCAATTCGACCCACTGGATGTCACCGGCGCTGTCCAAGATGCGGAACGTGTAAGCCCCAGCCTGCGCTATACCTTGCAGACGCTCGATGTGGCGGCGAGTCACCATATCCCGGTCGTCGGGATGGATGAATTCCGCAAAGGGGCGAGTGGTCAGTTCCGCTACGTCGTACCCGGTGATGGTGACGGCGTGCGGGTTGACGAACTTGAGCAACCCATCCTGGATAACGAATATGGCCTCATTGGCGTTTTCGACCACCATGCGGTATTGTTCTTCAGAGCTTCTCAGGACCTCTTCGATGCGCTCCCGTTCAGCGATCTCGCGCTGTGCCTGGTCAAAGAGACGGGCATTGGCGATGGCGATGGCGGCCGAGGCGGCGATGGTCTCGGCCAGGATCAGGTCGTCTAGCTCGAAATCTTGACCGGGCTGCTTTAGCATTTCTAGCACACCGATGATCTGGTCTTGGGCGCGCAGCGGCACGGCGAGCAGCGAGGCCGTTTGCAGACTGGGCGGCAGTTCGGTTTCGGCGGCAAAACGAAGGTCGTCTTGCGCGTTGTATACCAGGGCGCTCTCGCCGGTCTGCGTGATCCAGCCGACGATGCCCTGACCAGAGGGCAAGCGCAGCAGATCGAGCATCCCCGGGGGCAGGTCGAGTTGGAAGGCGGACTGGCAAAACACCTCTTGGTTGTCGTCGTCCACTAACCAGATCAGAGCACCTTCTGCGCCAGTGATCTCGACCGCCTCCGGTAGCAGGTGGTCGAGGATCTGCTGCTGGTCGAGGGTGGCGGAGAACTCTTGACTGAGGCGGTTGAGTACGCCCAGGTTTTGGTTGATCTGGCTCATCGTATCTTCGGCCCGTTTCCGCTCGGCGATTTCTCGCTGGGCCTGGTTGAAGAGACGGGCGTTGGCGATGGCGTTGGCCAGTTGATCGGCCATGGTCTGGAGCACGGTGATGTCCTCGGCGCTGAAGGCCGCTTCCTGGCTCGACTGGATCGTGAGAGCGCCGATGGCGAGGCCGCGACTGATGAGAGGCAGCGCCAGTTCGGAGCGCGTCTCGGGCAGCAAGGGATTTTCAAACCGCGCGGCGTCCTCGCCTACGTCGAGAGCGACACGGGCTTGTTTGTGGGCGATGCACCAGCCGATCATCGAGGCGCCGCCGATTTCCAATTTGTGTCCTTGTCGGAGCATGGTTTGACCTGCTTCGCCGGTGCCGGCGCGGAGTACGGCCCATTTTTCCGGCTCCGCGGTCCACTCGCCGGTCTGATCGATCAGGAAGAGACCGGCATAGTAGAGGTTGAACCGCTCGCGCACCAAGTCCACCACCTGAGGGATCAGTGTTTCGGGGTCGAGGATGCTGCTGACGGCGCGGGA
>DSDT01000267.1 GCA_011048615.1 Chloroflexota bacterium
ACCCTCACCCCCACCCGCACACCGATTCCCATCGCGGCGGCCAGCTATTACGCGGAAGGCTTGGCCCATCAGCGGGAGGGGCAGGCCGAGGAAGCACTCCGCTCTCTCACCTGGGCGATCCAATTGGACCCGGATTTCGCGCCCTTCTACGTCACCCGCGGCGCCGTCCACCTTTCGCAGGGAAACCTGCCAGCGGCGCTGACCGACGCCAAGGCCGCGCTAGAGCGCGATTCCACCAACGCGGCTGCCCACGCCCTCCATGGCGAGACGCTGCGCCTGCTGGGACGCCCCCGCCGAGCGCTGGAGGCCTTTGACCGGGCGGTGGCGCTGGACCCTAGCCTGACCTCGGAGACCTTTCGCTCACGCTGGCTGGCGGCCCTGGCGACTCGGGATGACACCCGCCTGGCACCCCTGGGCCGCGAGTATACCGCGCTCCACCCCACCGATCCCCTGCGCCTTTACTACCGCGGGTGGGGACTGACCAGCTTGGGCCTGCCCCGCATCGCCATTGATATGCTGGTCCGGGGGATTCAGACCACCCCCGATCCCCCCGCCTTGCTCTGGTTCACGCTGGGACACGCTTACGCAGCCGATGGGGCGTGGAAGGAAGCAGTCACTTCCTTCGAGGCGACGCGCATGTTGGTGCAGGCCGGCGATACCAGCCTGGGCTTGCACTCGGATCAACCCATCGTCGAACTATTCGACGCTCTCGGACGGGCCTACCTGGGGGCCGGACGGTGCGCCGACGCTCGGGCAATGATCGAGTACGTCCTGTTGATCGGCGGTTCTCCCGCCATATACGATCCCATCCTGGAACGCGTGTACATCTGCTACACGCCCACCCCCACTGTCACACCCTACCTCACCGCGACGCCCGGCTGATTTCTGTTTGAACGCTTCTAGGTGCGACGCCCTTTCAAGCCACTGAAACTGCGCGAACAAGGGCGTCGCACCTTTAGTCAAAGAGTCACCCAGGATACAATGACAGGAGAGACGATTCTGGTCGTGGACGACGAGGGCAAAGTTGACCTCATCCTCTACCACAACTTGCACAGATGAACGAGGTGGGATACAATCCAATGCGAGGGAAAAACATGTTCTATCCATCCGATCGTGTACTGGTCGCCATCATAAATAACCGGCGCGATTTTGACGTTGCCCGGGAGGAAGGCTGGTATCGCATCCCCAAAAAGCACGCGCCCCAGAGTACCACCGAAGCGGCGGCGTTGGCCTTTTATCTTACCAAGGCCTTTGACGACGAAAAATGGTCGGTCCGCTGGTACGCGCCAGTGCGCGGCCACGAATTGGTCCGCCGACGCGATCTATTCCCCGCTGAACCCGACCATCCCCGGGCCAGCGAACCGTACTACAAGCTCCAACTGGGCCCCCTGGTGGAGATGGAACTGCCCATCTACAGCCTGCGCTGGCGGCGGGTGACGTTCATCGAGACGACGTGGGATCGGTTCACCGCTGCCGAAGAGATCAACGACCTCTATGCCTCCGGCGCCGATGGGCTGTTCGTCACCCTCAAAGAGGAAGGGTTTTGGCCAGAGCGCGAGTTTCTAGTGCGCGAAGAGGGCATCGAGTACGTGGTGGACCTGGCCATCCCCTGTCGCACCGGCATAGTCACGATTGCTCTGGGCGACCGCCCCGCTCCTGCCGCTGCCCTGCGCGATCCCGATTCTGAGACCGTGCAGCGAGCTGTCGAGAGGCTTGGCGGCCCTGAGCCGGTCCCTGCGCCAAGCCATCTAGTTATTGACCCAGCGAGGAGAAAACTTGTCCATTCTAGTTGAACAGTGCACCTAGAACGACCCGAAAGAAAGGAGAGATATGAAGAACATTTCTGGAATTCTGTTAGCTATCACCATCCTGGCGTTGGTTACGTTAGCCTGTGGAGGAAGCGACACCGCCACGCCAGCGGCGCAGACCGCGGCTGTGCCACCCACTACGATGCCCACCAACACCCCCCGTGCCCCCACCCAAGCGCCCGAACCGCAGCCTGCCGAGGAGATGCTCGAGGGGGCGACTATCGAGATTACCAATCAATCTGGCATCGAGATATGGTACATCCAGATCTCACCTAGCAAATCGGAGCAGTGGGGGGATGATTGGCTGGGAGAGAACGTGATCGCGAACGGTCAAACCCACGTCATCGCGGGCATTCCGGAGGGCCAGTACGACGTCCGAGCGTTGGATCGGGAGGAAAATCCAATCGAGATCTGGTGGAACGTGGATCTGGAAGGGGAAATGACCTGGACCATTACCGGACTGGCCTCTCTAGAGATCATCAACTCCACTGCCGACACCATCGCCTACTTGTACATTTCGCCGACCGATGCGGACTCTTGGGGCGACGACTGGCTGGGTGAGGACGTGATTGGCGCGGGCGGGAGCTATGTCGTCGCCGACATACCGCCAGGCACCTATGACGTCAAAGCAGCCGACATGGAGGACCTGAGCATCGAGGTGATCTATAACGTCGAGATGTCTGGTTCGAGGAACTGGACTGTGGTCGGCAAGACAGATTTGCCCAGCAACGCGGTCCTCCGCTTCGAGGAGGACTTTGGCGATAACCGCAACAATTGGGGGAGCAGCGCCGAGGGCGAGAACGTTTTCTACCGCCCGCCCGCCGATGGCGAGTACTGCATCACCATCAAGACCGATAACTATACGGCGATGGAATGGTACGAGCCATTCACCACCGACGAGTTCGTCGCCGAAGTGGCCTGCACAATTTACGGGGCCGAGGACCCCAGTTGTGGGCTGGGGTTTGGGCCGAACATTGACAATATCTACTGGTTCGAGATATCACCCTACGATCAGACGTTCGCCCTATTCCTGCGGGAGAATGGCGAGTGGCAGGATAATCTGATCGGGTGGACCACGTCCAGGAACATTAGCCCATCTCGGATGAACTATTTGAGCTTGCAGCGGGTGGATGGCATAGTCTCTTTGTTCATCAACGGTGTGCTGGTGAGCGAGGCGAGCGGCGAGCGCTTCCCCACGGGGCGCGTCGGAATCGGCGGTTCCACGTACAGTGAAGCAAATGCAAACATCTGTCTGGATAACCTACGGGTGTGGCGGCTCGAATAATCCTCCTCTCAGATCAGACCCGCCAACTCGAACGCGGCGACTGACTTGGCCTGGATTGCTCGATCTGGGCCAAGCCCCATTCACCTGGGCGGAGGATTGTGGAATATGTCCCAGTTATCACTAGATCCGTCTCTCGATTCGGACACCCTGCGAGGCACGCTCCCAACCTGCGTCCACGTATATACCGACGGCGGCTGTGATCCCAATCCAGGCCCGGGCGGTTGGGGGGCGATTATTCGCTGGCAGGACCAGGAGCCGGTCCGGGAGTGGGTACTGAGCGGCAACGACCCGAATACGACCAACAACCGGATGGAGCTTTGCGCGGCGGCGGCGGCTCTGGCGCTGCTGGAGGGACTGCTCGGTCGCTGCCAGGTCTACCTATACACCGACTCGGAGTATCTGCGCCGGGGTATCACCGAGTGGATCGAGGAGTGGGTCAGCCGGGACTGGCGCACCAGCGGCAAACAGCCGGTCAAGAACCAGGACTTGTGGCGCGTCATCCACCGCCTGGTCCAGGCCCACGACGTGACGTGGCACTGGATCAAGGGACACGCCGGGCACCCCCTCAACGAGCGGGCCGATCAACTGGCCACCGCCGCCCTGCGGACAGTTCAGTGCTCCCTCTCATCCCCTGCTGCCGCTCCCCCGGCCGTGGACGATGGTCGCCCCGCCGTCGAGATCTATGTCAAGGCTTCTTCTCGCGGGAGCGCGGGGCGGGGTGGCTGGGGAGCTGTGCTCCGTATGGACGAGCACACCCGTTCCCTCAGCGAGAGCGAGCAGTCCGCCACAGCCAACAGTATGCTCATCCGCGGAGCGACCGCGGCCCTGCACGCCCTGACTCGCCCGTGCCGTGTGACTCTCTACTCCGATGCCAACTACCTCATCCAGGGCGCATCGACGTGGGTCAAGAACTGGCAGGCCCACGGCTGGACGACCCGGGATGGCAAATCGGTCGCCAACCGGGCGGAGTGGGAGGCGCTGCTGGAAGCCGCGTCTCGCCATCACGTCACCTGGATCCAGATTCGGGGCGACGATGTGCCCGCCGACCTGGAGTGGGCGGGCGAATTGGCCGCCCAAGCCGCCAGACCAGACGAAACGGACCCGGAGAGCTAGCTGGTATGAGGGAACGGAACACAGACGAGCATCAGACGCACATCGCTCAACTGGAGATACTGCGCCGGATCGGGCTGGAACTGACCGCCGAGTTGGACCTGGAGGTGCTGCTCCATTCCATCGTCTCGCAGGCCGTGGACCTGTTGAGGGGGACGGCTGGAGCCCTGAATCTCTACCGGGCGGATCGGGACGTGCTAGAGTGCGCCGCCGTCGTGGACCCCTTGAGGACATCCAAGGATATCGTCATCCACCGGGGTGAGGGGCTGATCGGTCAGGTGTGGGAGACCGATCGCCCCCTCATCGTGTCGGACTATCAGGCCTGGGAGGAACGATCTGCCGCGTGGGAGAGTTACCCGGTGGGGTCCATCGTGGGCGTGCCGGTCCGCTGGGGAACCGAGTTCCTGGGCGTGCTGGACGTCCTGTCGGATCGGCCGGACGTCTTTTCCGAGGATGACGCCGAGCTGTTGAGCCTGCTTGCTACCCAGGCGGCCATCGCCATTCGTAACGCCCGTCTGTACGATGAGGCTGAAAGCCGAGCGCAGCGGCTGACGGTCGTCAACCGCATCGCCAGGGCAGTGGGAGCCACCCTGGACCTGGACGAGTTGGCGGAGACGGTTTACCAAGAGATTGCCTCGACCCTGCCCACAGATGCCTTTTTCTTTGCCCTCTACGATGCGGCGAACGACAGACTGAACTTTTGTCTGCATGTGGATGGTCAGGTCCGAGGGGCACCGTTACGGGTTCCTCTGGGAGAAGGGTTGACCTCCTTCATCATCACCCAAAAAAAGCCGCTGCTCATCCGTGACGAGGGAGAGTGGGAGCACCTGCCGCCCGGCGTCACTCCCATCGTGAAGGGACGGCCCGCGGTCTCCTGGTTGGGCGCACCGCTGCTGGTCGGCGAGCGAGTGTTGGGCGCCATCTGTGTGCAAGCCTACCATCCCTATGCCTACGGAGAAGAAGAACACCTGCTGTTTGGTACCATCGCCGACCAGGTGGCTGTAGCCGTAGAGACGGCCCAACTGTACGAGCAGGCCCGTCGCCGGGCGGTGGAGCAAGAGTCCTTCAGTCGCATCGTCTACGCTCTCAACACGCTAAATCTCGAGGAGGCTTTCCCCGTGCTGGCGGAGGAGTTGCAGCGACTCTCTGGCTGCCAGCGGGTAAGTATCGTGCTGCGAGACGAGACGGGGAAGAACTTTGTGATGTCGATTCTACAGCCCAGCAGTTCCACGTTAAGTGAGGGGGTCGTGATGCCGGTCACGGCCAGCGCGGCCTTCGAGGACATCACAGCCAGCCGGCCTCACCTGACTCCCGATCTGAGCACGGAACTCGATTTTCCAGCCGAGCAGCTCTTGTACCAGGGTGGCATCCGCTCCCGGATCAACCTGCCATTGCTGGCCGGGGGCGAGGTGCTTGGCTCGCTCAATCTGGGCAGTCTGCAACCTGGCCCCTTTTGGGAGGATCAACTGCCCGTGCTCCAACAGGTCGCTGACGCGCTCTCCAGCGCCATCGAAAACAACCGCCTCTTCCAGGCCGAGCGGGAACAGCGGGAGCTAGCCCAGGCCCTGGAGCGGGCAGCAGCAGCGGTGAGCAGCACCTTGGATAGAAACCAAGTGCTGGACCGCATCTTGGAACAGGCGGCCAGGGTCGTCGCTGGCGATGCCTTTAACATCATGCTGGTGAAGGACGGCCTCGCCCAAGTCGTCCGCGCGCGGGGGTATGAGCAGTTTGGAGTCGCGGAACGGGTCTTGCGCTTTGCCGCCCCTATATCCGACTTTCCCGGTATGATACAGATGGTACAGACGGGAGAACCGCGCCCGTTCCCAGACACCGCCGCCGATCCCGACTGGGTATCCCCCGCCGGTTGG
The DNA here is from genome assembly GCA_011048615.1 of Chloroflexota bacterium. GTDB lineage: Bacteria > Chloroflexota > Anaerolineae > B4-G1 > B4-G1 > DSDT01. The sequence continues at coordinate 6,072 of DSDT01000267.1, forward strand.
GAATGGCAGCGCGCCTACGTGGGTGCTCCGATCCTGGTAGGCGGCGCAACGGTGGGCTTTTTAAACGTGGACGGCACCCGCCCCCATCAATTCAATGCGACCGACATACGGAGGCTGGAGGCCTTTGCCGCTCACGCCGCTGCGGCCATTGAGAACGCTCAACTGTACGAGCAAGCTCACAATCGCCTGGTGAGCCTGGCGAACTTGAACCTGGTTTCACAGGCATTGACCTCTTCTCTGAATCTGGAGCAAGTGCTGAGTCAAATCGTCAATCTGACCAGCTCGGTCGTACGATCAGAATACACCAGCGTGATCCTGCTGGACGAACAAGGCGCACTCGCAGAACAGGCGGAGAATCTAGGCGATGTATCTCCCATCGCGCGGCGCATACGGAGTCAGGGCATCACCCGCCGGGTGTTGAGCGATGGGAGGCCGGTGATCGCGGACGTGGTCTCGGACACCGGCGCGATTGATCCTCCTCTCTGCCAGCCCGATGGAAAGCCACTATTGGCCAATCCAGATATCGTGACCGCAGGCATCCGTTCCTTTGCCGCTGTCCCCATCCAATTCCAAGATGAGACGATCGGCGTGTTGTTCGTGCACAGCCGGGAGCCGGGTGTTTTCCAGGGACAACTGAGTGTGCTGACTATTTTTGCCAATCAAGCAGCTGTCGCCATTGAAAACGCCCGCCTGCATCAACAGGTACGCGACCACGCCACCGAGTTGGAGGAACACGTGCAGCGGCGCACGGCCCAGGTTCGCTCCCAATATGCCCGCCTGGAAGCGATTCTCACCAGCACCACCGATGGCATCGTCGTCACCGACCGCCATGGCATCCTGCTGCAAGCAAACCCCGTCGCCCAGATGTGGCTGACCCAGACGTTTTCTCCGCCAGACGCGAACCGATTGTGGAAGGTAATACAGGACCTGGCCCAAAGGGCCGAAGAGCGGCCCGGGTTGGTCCTGGAGCTGCCAGGCCTAGACCTGGCATTGGAGGCCACCTCCATATCCGACCCCGGAACAGACGATGCATCGGCAGTCGTCATGCTGCGCGACATCAGCAAGTTCAAGGCCCTGGAGCGAATGAAGACCTATTTCGTCGCCAACGCCTCCGACGAACTGCGCATGCCCATCACCACCATCAAATCCTACGCCTACCTGCTGTGCCGGACACCTCCAGAGGACGAGAGATGGCATCGTTACCTGGAAGCGCTGATCGAAGCGGCCGACTACCAGGTCCAAATGGTGGAGGATATCCTGCAAATCTCGCGCATCTATACCGGACGATGGAAGCCCAGTTACCGCCGGACGGATCTCGTCGAACTGGTTCACACCTCTGTGATCCAGCACGAAGCCCGGGCCAGGGAGCAGGGTCTGACGTTAGAGTACCACGTCGCCGAGCCAGAGTTGATGGTGCCGCTGGACCCCCAGCAGATGAGCCGGGTGTTGAATAATCTGCTGAGTGACGCCATCCACTATACACCGGCCGGCGGGCGGGTGACGGTCGTCATCGAACTGCGTCAGTTCGATGGGAAAGAGTGGGTCACGGTAGCCGTGTTGGACACGGGCAACAGCATCCCGGCCGAGGATATTCCCTACATCTTTGAGCGATTCTTCCGCGAGGAACAACCCCGTTCCCAACGAGTGAACGAGACCGGATTACGGCTGATGATCGCCAAAAGCATCGTAGACCTGCACCATGGACGAATGACGGTAAATAGTGAACAGGAACACAGAAATATCTTTACCATCTGGCTACCTCTGTCAAATGGAAGAGAGGAACTGAGATGAATCACAGGCAGCGAGTGCTCACGGCCTTGCAGCATAAAGAAGCAGACCGGCTGCCCCTTGACCTCGGAGGGACGTCAGATAGCACCATCGTGGCCGTCGCCTACCGGGCGCTCAGAGGCCACATAGGCCTGGCGCCGACCTCCATCCGCGTGGCCGATGTTTACCAGCACACGGCTCTGGTGCACGAGGACGTGCGCCAGGCCCTGGGGATTGACGTGCTGTTCGCCACCGACGAACCGACCGAATGGCGGCCAGGCGTTCTGCCCGACGGTTCGCCGGCCGAGTTCCCGGCCCGCTTTCGGCCGCAGCGCCGGGCGGATGGATCGCAGGTCGTCTGTGACGCAGACGGGACCGTCCTGCTCAAAATGCCCGCCGGCGGACATTACTTTGACCCCGTTCACTCCCCCCTGGCCGATGCCGCCTCTGAGCGCGACATCGCCCGGCACATCGCCGCCATCGAGTCCTACGACAGGCCGGATCACCTCGACAAGAGCTATCAAGAACTGGCCGAACAGATTGCCGCCCTGCGCCGCGAGACCGACTATGCGCTGATCGGGTTCTTTGGCGGACACATCTTCCAGGCCGCTCAATCCCTCCGGGGCTGGGATACCTTTTTGATGGACCTGATGACAAATCGCAAATTCGCCCAGGCCCTGATGGACCAGTTGGCCGAGGCAAATATACGCCGCTTCGAGCGGTACGCCGAGACGGTGGGGCCGCACGTGGACATCATCCAGTTCGAGGACGACCTGGGGATGCAGGACCGGCCCTTGCTGCGCCCCAGTCTGTACCGCCAGATGGTCAAGCCCTATCACGCCCGGCTCTTTCGCTTTGTCAAATCCCACTGCGACGCGCATCTCTTGCTTCACACCGATGGGGCCGTCGCTCCCTTCATCCCGGATTTCATCGAGATGGGCGTGGACATTCTCAACCCGGTGCAGGTCTCGGCGGCCGGGATGGACACGCGGGAATTGAAGCGGACCTTTGGGGATGACATCGTCTTTTGGGGCGGCGGGTGCGACAGCCAGCAGATACTCCCCTTTGGCACGCCAGCGCAGGTGGCCGACGAGGTCAAACGCCGGATAGACGATCTGGCTCCCGGCGGCGGCTTTGTCTTCGCGCCGGTTCACAACGTGCAGGCCGAGGTACCGCCAGAAAACGTCGTCGCCATGTTCGAGACGGCTTGCCAGTACGGCGTCTACTAGGATACCTGCGCTTGCATTTTCCCCCATCTCTGGTAGACTTTTTCCTCCGCCTTGGGGCGGCGATTTTATGAGACTATGAGAACGGTCAGGATGAACCATTCCAAACGCTGGGTGCTGCTGGGGCTCTGTCTGAGCCTGGTCTGCTCGATGGCGGCCTGCACCCGGTCATCAGGGGAGCAGCCCGCCGGGATCGCCCGGCCGATCGAACCTACCAGGCAGGGAGGAGAGGAGATTGGCGGGAGCATGGGCGGCGGGGGCGCCACGTCGGCCCCTCGGCCCACCCCATCCCTGGCTTATCCCGGCGTCTATGTTGGAACCCCCACGCCCAACCCGACCCCTGTCGGACACGTCGCTGGCAGCGGCGTCGAGACCCATGTCGTGCAGGCCGGTCAGACGTTGGGCTGGATCGCACTGGTGTTCGACTGCGCCGTCGAAGAGCTGGTGACGGCCAACGGCCTGCGCAACGCCGACAGCATCGTCGCTGGCCAGACCCTCATCATTCCCGTCAGTGCCACGCTGACCGGCCCTGCCCTCAAGCTGGTACCCGACAGCGAAATGGTCTACGGCCCGGCCTACATCCACTTTGACCTGGAAGGGTTCGTGGCGGGACGGGGCGGCTACCTGGTGAGCTACACCGAGGAGGTGGAGGGAGAACTGCGAACTGGGCCCGAGATCGTGCAGTTGATCGCACAGCGTTTCAGCGTAGGCCCACGGGTGCTGCTGGCGCTCCTGGAGCTGCAATCCGGCTGGGTCACCGAACCCCAGCCCGCCGCCGAGACGCTCACCTATCCCCTGGGGCACGTGCAAGACTATCGCGAGGGGCTGTTTCAGCAGCTCAGCTGGGCGGCTCTGCGGCTCAACGAGGCCTACTATGGCTGGAAACGGGGCGATTGGGGAACGGTACGTCTGCTCGACGGCACTCGCGTCGCCATCGCACCCGGCCTCAACCCGGGCAGCGCCGGCGTTCAGAACTGCCTGGCGGCCCTGTCCAGCACCTGGGAGGGTTGGCTCACGCTGGTCGAATCGGGGGGGTTTCCCGCTGCCTACGAGCGGTTGTTCGGCAATCCCTTCTCCTACGCCGTGGAACCGTTGGTCCCCCCGGACCTTGTCCAACCAGAACTGAGACTGCCCTGGGAGGCGGGGCAAACCTGGTACTTGACCAGCGGACCGCACGGCGGATGGGGCGAGGGGAGTGGGCGGGCCGCCCTCGACTTTGTGCCCGCCGAGAGGATGCTCGGCTGTGCTCCATCCAGGGAGTGGGCCACCGCCGCCGCCGCCGGGCTGGTGACCCGGAGTGAGAACGGCGAGGTGGTGATAGACCTGGATGGGGACGGGTTCGAGCAGAGCGGATGGGTACTGCTCTATCTGCACGTCCACACCGGGGGACGGGTCGAGGCCGGGACGTTCGTGCAGCGCGGACAGCGCATCGGGCATCCTTCTTGCGAAGGGGGATACTCTAACGCGACACACCTTCACTTTGCGCGCCGCTACAACGGCGAGTGGATCCCGGCCGGCAGTGGACCGCTCCCCCTGGTGCTCTCCGGTTGGGTGGCCCAAGAGGACGAAATGCCCTACGACGGCAGAATGGTCAAGGGCGACCAGGTGCGCACGGCCTGCGAGTGCTGGGAGGACGACTATAACGGCCTGATTTCAGACAACGCACCGTAAATTGGCTTCTTGCATCGAATTGGGAGTTGCAGACCCCCTTGGAGCGGATGGCTGAATAATTGCCAAGTCACACAGTGGCTCGTTTCGTCGAGCTGTACACAGGGCTCCGAGGTGCTCTGATTCCTCTGTGCAGATCTATGGCAACATGCGACGGGTGCCGGAATGCGGAGAAAGCCATGATGCAGGGATGGCTGGAAAGGCTGTTCGAGGTCGTGAGTAGTATCGGCGCAGCCGATATCCTCATCCTGCCGCACAACGATCCAGATCCAGACGCCATCGCCAGCGCCGTCGCGCTGCGCCATTTGCTGGCTCAGGGCATTGGTCTATCGTGCCGGATTGGGTACGGAGGCATCATCGGCCGGGCAGAAAACAAGGCCCTGGTACGCTATCTGGGGCAGCCATTGCAGCGGTTGTCCAGCACGGACCTGAGCCAGGTGGACGTCGTGGCGTTGGTGGACACCCAGCCCGGCGCCGGCAACAACATCCTTCCGCCTGGCTCGACGGTGGTGGCCGTGTTCGATCACCATCCCCGCCGGGAGGAGACCGCCGCCGCTGCCTTTGCCGACGTGCGCTCCGATGTGGGAGCCACCTCGACGATGCTGCTGACGTACCTTCTGGCCGCGAACATCGAGCCTGACCCTCCGCTGGCCACGGCCCTGTTCTACGGCATCAAGACCGATACGATGGGACTGGGGCGAGGGGCCGGTCAGGCCGATGTGGAGGCCTACTTTTATCTCCAGCGCCGAATCGACATCCAAGCACTGGTCGAGATTGAGCACGCCCAGGTGCCGCTCGAGTATTTCCAGGGGTTGGACGCCGCACTGCACGCAGCCCGCATCTATGACAGAGTGGTGCTCTCCTACCTGGGGCGTATGGACCGTCCGGATATGGCCGCCGAGATGGCGGACTTGTTGCTCAGGCTGGAAGGTATCCGCTGGGTGATGTGCACGGGGGCTTATAAGGAGGATTTGCTGCTATCCGTGCGCACCGACGAACAGGGGGAAGCGGGACGACTGGTGCAAGAGATCGTCGGAGAGTGGGGATCGGCCGGTGGGCACGGCACGATGTCCGGGGGACAGGTGGCGCTGCGCGGCGAGGCCCCAGAACTGGTGGCATGGCATCTCGAGCGGCGAACCCTGGCATTGTTGAACATCGCGCCGGAAACGCCGGGCCGACCGATCATCGATCGAGCTCCATCTTGCAAATAGCGAAAACTGGGGGAAACAAGTGCGTCGTACCTTTGGCTGAACAGTTGCTCAAAAACGCGTCCAAATCTGCGGCAGAGCAAGCGGTTACAAAAAATGGGTCTACACGGATTCGTGGGGGAAAATTTCGCA
>DSDT01000152.1 GCA_011048615.1 Chloroflexota bacterium
GGTGGCCTGGACCCCCAGCAGCGACGCGCTCTTCTTCGCCCGCCAGTTGCTGATTGAGGGGAACGGCGCTGTGCTACCGGCTTTCCAGGGCCGCTACGCCAACCTCTACCGGCTCGACGTCGGGACAGACCAGGTCAGTAAGATCATCCCCTTGGACGAATGGTCTGACTGCGGGTTCTGTGTGTCCGACGTCTCGCCCGCCGGCCGCTGGCTGGCCTATCACCACGAGGATGGCGTGCTCTATGTGCGCGATCTGGATAGCAGCGATGAGAGGTACGTATCCGATGGCAACAGCGACTGGGTAGCCGGTGCGCGCTTCAGCCCCGACGGCAGCCATCTGGCCTACGTTGAGGTGGAGGGCCACGACCAGCCGCGTTTCACTGGCGGGCGGACAGTAATGGTGAGCGTGCCGCCCACCGAGCAGGGTGTGATGATGTCTGAGCGCGCCAACGCCGTGGATTGGCCTGTCGGCTGGCTGGACGGCGAGACGCCGATCCTGGAGCACCTCAGCGCGGAGGGTCATCTTGGCCTCTGGGTCGCCGGCGAATCATCAGAGCCCGGCGACCTGCTGCCCGGCATACTGGTCGGCGTGCTGTATGGTTGGGGGGGCAACCTGCCCTAGTACCTCACCACAAAAGTTTTGATATGTTGAAACCTATATTGTGCGAGCCGAGGTGCTGATTCTTTCGAGTGAGACTTTGAAGAAAAACCATGAAAGCCGCCAAAAAGTTCACAGAAAAGCGTCTAAATTGGCTAAAACTGCTCATTTTGTAGGGTTTAAGGGCCAAATCTCATTCAACGTTGAACTTGACGAAAACAGCGCGTAAACCAGTCTACATATCAAAATTTTCGTGGCCGAGTACTAGGTTATGACTGAAGTGTTTAAGGAGGCTGACATGCTAGGAACAGCTAGGTTTAGAATGTTGAGCCTATTGAGTTTGATCTTGCTCCTGGGGCTGGGGGCTGTCGTAGTCCGAGCATCCGGGTTGTTCACAGCCGTGCAGGATCCAGAGCGGTTGGCCCGCCCTGTTGCCCCGATTCCACTGCTCGCTCCTCCAAGTTCGGAAGGATATGAGCAACTGCCGGCTGACGTGGTCGACACTCCGATATCAGCGCCCGATGATCGCCCCGTTGCCTACCTCGCGCAGCCACCCAGTGGACTTGCCCAGTCGCTGGCGGTGAACTTCCCTAACACCGACGACTGGTCATCATCAGACTCGGTGGAGTTCTTTGTGCTGGCTAGTGTGCGTTACTCGGGCTCCGGGCACATCATTCTAGTGACTACTGCCAGACCATCCCCCGAGGCTGCTCGGGAGTCTTGGGTTCTGGGAGATGAAACCATCCAATTGGCTGATGGCTCCTTGGCCTGGATATCCACCGACAAGCCAGGTGAGACACCCAACCGGCTTGTCATAGTGAAAGATGACCTCATAATCACTGTGGCAAGTGATCTGCCAATTGAAACGATCCAAGAGCTTGCGTCTCAAATCGTAGTGAAACAGGGGCGCTGATCTTGGCAACCAGCCGCTTGCGGCATGCCAGCGATGGCTTTGATTCCTGGTAAGCACAGTGGTAGAGTAAACTTGCCGTTGGAGAGAACAGAGTATTCAAACTATAGGAGGTGCAAAATGCGCAAGTTGGTTTCGGTGTTCGTGTTGCTGGTGCTGTTGTCGAGTGCCTGGCCTGGTGTAGTGTTGGCTCAGAAACCACCGCCGGAGGTGCAGTTGGATGGGGGCAAGGAGCCACAACCCGCGCCACCCCCACCCCCCGATGTACGTGTCTATACTGTGACTGCGAGTCCAAGGGGCGGTTTATCTGGCCCGGGTGGTGGGTATGCTGTTCAAACAGCGATTATGAACTATTTTAAGCAAGGGTGGTCATGGTACGCTCGGGCGGGATCCAAAATCGACCTGGTTTCAGGCACAAGTCATGCGTGGGCTTACGCCACTCTGAAGAAATACGGGTGGTCTTCTCCAACTTCCAATTGCTTCGCTAGTGGCACTGGTGAGTGCACAACTTACACTGACTACTACTATGTCTCCGGACAGGTGACCGCTCAAGCCGACGCCACCGTCTATTGGTCTGCTGGCGGGTCGACCAGTGCCACCGAATACGTCTATCATAACTTTTAAAATCACAAAGTCCTTGTCTGGTTCTTTCTCCGTAGTTATAGGAAGAGAGAACCAGGCTTTCCTTTTCTCTCGAGATCTTGTCCAATGTCCAACAAGGTGATCTTCCATTTACTTTGCATCATGTTGGTCGTCTGCATTATGCTGCCAAGCTGCACGAATGGGCGCAATTCTTCTCAAGTCTCACCATACAAACCCACTGAAGTTAGCGATGCTGGCACCATTGTTCTACTGAACAAGGGATCAGTAGTGCGCGATTTGATTCTAAGTAATACTGAGAGTCAGCAGGCATGGCAGGATAAGCAAACTGTGTTTCCCGTTGGAGGCCGTTTGAGTACTTGGCTTGCCCAGTTCACTATGTCAGTAGATAGAGAGCCGGTTTCCCCAAAAGGCTTAATTCGCCTGCCTGCACACCGGGCATCCCTCGGTAGGCTCTTGGTTTCCAACGTTTTTCACACTCCCCACAGTTTGGGCTTGGTGTTTCTGTTGGACTACCAACCTTTACTCGTCCAGGACGCATCCGGGGAGCAGGCCGCCTACTATATTCCCGGTATGCCTGTTGGAGCGGAGCAAGCGTTCGAGTTCTTGTTGCCGCCCATGTCGGAAGGGCTACACCATCTATCTATCCTGCTGATTACTGATCCCAATTCTACATCCACGGACAGCGACTATCGTTGGGATCAACAACGCTCTCTCTCGGAACAACGCTTCGATCTCTGGGTGGGCATTAACGAAATTCCTAAAGATACGCCCGCCTTTCAAGATGTGGAGCAAGCCATATCGGCTGGTGGTTTCAGGTCTCGCTTTGAGGTGGTACAGCCTCATCAGCCCGATCAATTGATCGAGCGCCTGGAACTTGATCCTAATGCAGAGCATCGAATCGCATTGTGTTTCATCAATGAGCAACAAACTGAAAACACCCAGCCGTATACCAGCACGCTGCCAGTCAGAATTGGAATATTCTGGGATGATCATTTACAAAGCGCATTCGACTATAAATTGGATCCCACAATTCCTGAACCATTCTTGCTCCCGCTCATCATCCAAACGCCGACTGAGCCAGGCACTCACCAATTGCAAGTAATAGCATTCCAGATCCCATGGCATGCCCAGTTCAACGCTCAGGGGGAATGGATCTCCTTTGGCAAGGCGGCCTTTAGCCGCCGTATACTGGTGAATGTTGCCGGTGATTGATGCAGACTGGTGAATGCCCCTCCACAACGCCGAGACACCTCTCCCGCTGGGGCCGGTCTCTCGACTGCGCCCCAACTCGTTTGAAACGCACCCGTTACATTTATTCGCCTGCTTTACTCAAGCGCGTGAGAAACGCCCGCTTTCTCTTCTTGCTGTCAATGTAATGATACGTCACAAACTCGCCATTGTACACCACGTTGAATACCCCATAGGCGGATGGCGCCGAATCCCGCACCTGCTGACTGCTCTCCAGCTTGACCGCTCGGACCTCGATCTCGGTCTCGGCTGCCAGATCGCGCACCCCTTGCACCGCATCCGGAATGGAGGGCGCGGTGGGGCAATTGTGGACGCTGGACTGGCCCACGGCCACCGTGCCTGTATCCCTGACCCCCGCGGGCTGGAGCGATGCTGGTGCCCGCTGGTCTGTAGATGGCACGCAGATAGTCTTTGCCTCCACTCAGCGTTTGAGTACAGATAGTCACGTGTGGCTAATGAACAGCGATGGCTGCGAGCGACGTCAACTCACGAGTGGCAAGGGCAGCGAGCACCTCCCTCGCTGGTTGCCGGATGGTGGAAACAACTACGTTGTATTTCTACGTCCCAGGCACGCGTTATGGCTCTTGGAGGTGGAGACGGGCGAAGCCCGGTTGGTTATAGAAGAGGTCAACGTGGACTACGTGTTGCTACACGATTGACAGGCCGATTTCCACTCCCCGCATGATCACGCCGGCGGCTCCTGACGGCTGGGCAAGAACAGGAATGATGAGCCGATCCGGTGCGAGGATAAACGCCGGGCGAGGGATCGTAGAACCCCTCCGCTACCGCCCCTCCGACCAGCGCCTGCCAGCGCCCCAGGCGGGCTGTTCCGCTGGCCAGTTTGAACTCCAGCTTTTCTATCTCCCTGGCGTCAACTCCTATGATCTGCGCGCCGCCTACCAGCCGGTTGAGCCGTAGTCTCCCACCGCCCGCCAGCGATTCCCAGGGCGTGACGGCTACCACGCCGGGCAGGTCACGGAACTCGTCCAGTGTGCGGTCGTTCAGCACTGCTTTCTCGCCACTGCTGCCCGGCGCCGCTCCACCGCCCAGGCTTCTGATGAACCAGCCGGGGAAGACGGTGATCTCGGTCAGCTCGCCGATGGAGCCCAGATCCTGGGTGGCGCTGCGCTGCAAACCGACCGCCAGTGAGATCAGAACCACCACCGCTGCCGTGCCGATGACCACACCGACGGCCGTCATTGCCACGCGGGCTTTCATGCGGAGCAGGTTGCTACACACCAGGTTCAACAGATCTCGCGCTGTCATTTCGTCAACTTCCCAGTCCCAGTAACCCCCGAAATGAGGTTCAAGTCCCTGAATCGGGTCATTCGAGGATGGGGTAACTATTATCGGCACGTCAGCTTCAAGCACGAGGCCCATAAGCTAGATTTCTGGATCAACGAGCGCGTGCTGATATGGCTTCAGAGCAAGCACGACGGAAAGGGTGTTCGCTGGATTCTCAGGCAGTACAGACACCGCGAAGTCACCGATCAATACAATCGGTGGAATCTGGGTGTGCAGGGGAGCAACGGTGAGATGATTTTCATCACCAAACTCTGACATTCCGTTGCGACCGTACCGCCGGAAGAACCCAAAGAACCCGTACCTGACTGCTATCGAAGTCCCCATCATCAATGAACTCGACACGCCGTTTGTGGAACCGAGCGTTGTCAACATCGCGCCCGACAAGATGAAGTGGGCAGAGACACGCACGAAAGTTCTCAAACGGGACGGGTATCGGTGTGTCCGATGTGGCAGTACCGAATTGCTGGACGTTCATCACAGAATCGCCCGGCAACACGGTGGCACGGATGACCTGGATAACCTGGAGACCTTGTGCAGGAAATGTCATCAGGACACGCCAACGTATATGAAATCGCTACGGGAGGAAAGTCCAATGGAGAGCCCGTTGCCTCGAAAGAGGCACGGCGGGTTCGGAGGGGAGGGCGAGTGAAACACGCCTGCCGCAAGGCAGGAAGGTGCGCCTCGCCCTTACCCTACCAGGCGGTCGCGTCCAGCGCCATCCACGACGGCGTGCGCACCGCCGGTGCGCGATATGGAGATCTGACACAGGGGCGCCAGGTGGCATACGAACGGTGGCACATCGCCCTCGGCCGGCTCAACGCCGACCAGTACCAGGCCGGGCTGACCGTCTGGTCGGATCCTACTCACCGCGCCGTGCAGGGGCAAGCCCAGGCGGAGCGTACCCTCGACGTGCCGTTTCTGAGCTCTGCCACCTTCTGGGTACAGGTCGGTAGCTTCCAGCGCAAGTGGCAGTTCTACGGCGGGCCACCCAGCGGGTGGGAATGAGCCAGCGGCTTTGAATCGAGACGAGTCGAGGCAGGAGGAAAACAATGGATACCCCAGCACGGAGGCTGATGACCGACGAGCAGGGACAGGCGCTCTACGAGACAGCCCTGGTGCTGTTCCTGTTCCTGGTGATGATGATCGGCATCGTCATGTTCGGGCCGTTGGTCTACACCCGCCTGGCGGTGGACGCTGCCAGCTACGACTGCGTCACCTCGGCGGTGGAGGCGGTCAGCAATGAAAACCAGAGATACTACCAGGGACGTGTGGCGGCCTGGCAAACGCTCCAGGGCTTTCGCCTCAATCCCTCCCGCACCACGGTCCACATCTGGACCGACGGCACGTGGGGGCGAGGGGCGAGGATGGTTTGCCAGGTGAGCTACGACCTGCGGTTGAGCGGCTTGCCGGGAGTGGCGCTTTTCTTTCCCGGCAGCGACGCCGTGATCGACAGCCAGACGGCCCTGGCGGTGGAGACGTTCAAGAGCCAGTGGTGATAGCGTGGGGACGCAGACAGGTGCGAGTGGGGAGGCAGCTCTCGCCCACGGCTACGAGATGAGGGGGGTTCTTACGATGAAGATGAAAACGAGAACAGGAGCGAAGACGAAAAAGCGACACAAGTTTCCGGGGGAACAGGGGCAGGTTCTGTTCCAGACGGCTCTGTTCTTGCCCCTGCTGTTCATCCTGATCGGGCTGGTGGTGGATGGCGGCCTGATGTTCGCCAACTACCGCCGGGCACAAGTCGCAGCGGACACAGCCGCCCACGCGGCCAGCCACTGCGTCAGCCGGGAGGTCTTCTACACCAGCAACCAGGTGGTGTTGGCCTGGGAGCAGGCCGTATACAACGCGCACGACTACGGCAGCTACAACTCCCATGGCCAGGTGATCATCCAGCGTATTGTCGTCGGTCCCAACTGGGTGCGCGTGGAAGGGGAGGCGCTCTTGCCAACGGTCTTCATGCGCTTCGTGGGGATCCCCGAACTGCGCGTGCGCGTGGTGGGGGAGGCATACCCGGCCTATGGGATCGACTATGAGTGGCAATAACGAGAAACGCAAGCCCGTCCCCGATCAACAACGACAATTCACTCCAGGTGCGGAGCCTTCACCCGGCCATCGCGCAACGGGAGGCTCAGCCCAGCGTACTCACTCACCAACGGATTGTGTGTGGCGACCAGCACCGTGACCCCACCCTCGGCGACGAGACGGCGGAACAGGTCAAAGATTTGCCGCGTCGTGTCGCTGTCCAGTTCGCCGGTCGGCTCGTCGGCCAGGATGAGAGGGGGCTCGTTCACCAGTGCCCGCGCGATGGCCAGCCGCTGCTGCTGCCCACCGGATAATTCGTAGGGCCGGTGCCAGGCCCACTCCTTCAGCCCCACCAGTTCCAGGCAATGCCACACCCGCGCATCCCGCTCCCGTCCCTCTGTCCCCACGATGCGCAGCGGCAGCGCCACGTTATCGAAGGCTGAGAGGGTGGGGAGCAGGGCGAACGACTGGAAGACGAAGCCGATCTGACGGCGGCGCAACTCCGTCAGTTCGCGCTCCGAAAGCGCGCTCAGCGACTGCCTTGCCAGGTAGACCTCACCGGCGGTGGGCCGGTCCAGCCCACCGACGAGGTTCAACAGCGTCGTCTTGCCCGACCCGGAGCGCCCGGTGACGGCGGCGAAGACCCCGGCCGGGATGCCCAGGTCCACGCCGCGCAGCGCGAGGACCTGCCGTTCGCCCACCTGGTAGACACGGGTCACGCCGACACAGCGAACCAGCGCACCAGTCACCTTCTCTCCCCTCTCCTTGTCTCCCTGTCTCCTTGTCTCCCCACCTGTGCCGGCCGGATCAGGATGCCCTCCGGCGTCCGCTCCAGCCGCGCCCGGTCGCCGATGTCGTATTCCTCGAGATATTCGCGCGGCACCTGCAATCGTCCCGCCGAGTCCAGCACCACCAACTCCTCCGTCTGGACTTCTTCAATTTGATCTGGGATTTGGGATTTGGGCTTTGGGATTTGTCTCGTCTCCGTGCTCGTCTTGCCGTCGCGGATGGCCACCACCCGGTCCACCCAGCCGATGATCCCCGGATCGTGGGTGACGATGAGGATCGTCAGGCCGAGGGCTTCGTTGAGCCGCCGGAAGGTCTCGTAGATGACACGGGCGGTGGCCGAATCCAGTTCCCCCGTCGGCTCGTCGGCCAGCAGCAGGCGGGGGCGGTTGGCCAGGGCGATGGCGATGGCCACCCGCTGCTGCTCCCCGCCCGAAAGTCGGGCCGGTACGTGGTCGGCGCGGTCGCTGAGGCCCACCGCCTCCAGTAGTTCGGCGACACGCTGGCGCCGGACGCGGGCCGGCAGGCGGGCAACCACCATCGGCAGCGCGACGTTCTCTCGTGCCGTCAGGTAGGAGACCAGGTTGCGCCCCGGCAGTTGCCAGACGAAGCCCGTCCGCTCGCGGCGGTAGTGGTCGAGCGCTCCGTCGGAGAAGTCGGCCAGGTTCGCGCCGTCCACCAGCACCCGGCCGGCCGAGGGACGGTCGAGTCCGCCGATGACGTTGAGCAGCGTGCTCTTGCCCGCGCCCGATGGCCCGACGATGGCCAGCATTTCTCCGGGGTCCACCGTCAGTTCCAGGCCCTGCAGGGCCACTACCTCCCGGTCGGCCACGCGGTAGATCTTGACCAACCCGTCGCAGACGACCAGAGGAGAGTCGTCAGAGGAGACAGCAGAGTTACCATAGGAGAGAACTTTGTTTGCTTTTGTCACGATCCACCTCCTCTCCCCGCTCTCCCTCTCCACTCACGTGACCCTAATTATGCCACAAGTGGGCTACCAGTCAAGCGAGAGCCCCTCGCAGCCGTGCGAGGGGCTTCGAGCGGATACCTGCCTGACCGCTACTCCCCATAACGGTTCATTAGTTCCACCATCTGGGGGTCGTCAGTAATCTGCTCGTCCAGAACACCACTTCTCCATTGATAGTCAATGACCTGTCCATCCGTATTCCCTGTGACCTGCAACTCACCCACGGCCATACCCCAGTGGGTACATTGTACGAGAAGGGCTCCGTTGATCTCGACCGGTTCAGTTGCTGACTCTCCCGCGTCGCCAATTACCATCACACTGATACCTTCAATGATGCGGATCAGCTCGACAGCCTCGGCGTAGCCCATCTGAGCCAGTACGACCACGAAGTGGGCTTCCTCTTTGACCTCGGGCAGGAGGGTTCTCAGTGTGGCCGCAGGGTCTTGCGCAACCAGTTCGTGGCCTCGATAAAGTTCCGGCGACACCAGGCCGATGATGCCCACTTTGAGATGTCCTGCCTCTTCGACGACGTAGGCCGCGTAGGGATGCTCTCCGGAGTCAGGAGCGACCAGGTTGGCCGACAGGAAAGGGAAACTCACCCTCTCGCGCTGCTCTTCCAGGAACGAGCGGCCAAAGAGGAACTCGCCTTCCCCCAGGTTGAGGGCATCGTAGCTCATCAGTTCCATAGCTGCGATGGTCACTTCGGCCTTGCGGCGTCCCTCCTCGCCGCTGCCGCCGAAGACGTCGCCGACGTCGAGGAGGATCACGTTGGCCTCTCGGTCTCTGACCGACTTGACGTAACCGGCCCGCCGGGCCAGCCCCCCCAGGGGGTGTCCTCCTGGTCAGGTGCTGCAAGGTGCGATACGCCCCTCAACGTCACCGGTGTAGAGCAGGGTGAAGGTACTTTGCCTGGCCGGCAGGAGCCGGAGTTGGCAACCGCTCAGGCAAAGAGCGGCGACGACAACTGAGGCTATCAGAGGTAGTGCGAAAGCTCGGTATAGTTTGCTCACTGAGACCGCTCGAGGGCCACGTCAAGCCAGTGCTCAAAGCGCTCACCCAACGTGTTCAGGTTCGCTTCTTCGCCCTTCGGCTCCAGCGTGACGAACAACTGACCGTGGGGCATGTTGCTGATCGAGCAGGTGCAAGTATCTCTCATTTCGTGGGCCGCCCAGAGGGCATCCGGCAGGAGGTATTTGCGCCCATTGAGTTGCAGAAGGACACGACTGCTTTCTTCATCCACCGTCAGTTGAACGCCGGTCGCCGTCGAGCCGTCCTCCCCTTCCGGCAGCGAGATGTCCACGTGGTCGGTTGGGGCTCCGGCGTGCTCGTCTGCCCGTTCACTCCCTACGCTGGCAGCGAACTCCTCGATGGTCTGTTGGCTCTCGGTGGTGATGGAGAGAGCGGTCTGCGCCAGGTAGTTGCGGATAGGAGCGGCTATCTGGAAGGCTCGTTCGTTGACACTGGCCGCGATGAGGGCCTGGTTGAGCAAGCGTTCCATCCCGGCAGAATCCAGACCCTCTTCGAGAGAAACCAGGGTGAGGGTGATCTTGCCGTCCGCTTCCTCACCGATGCACCCGTCGATGCGCTCGCTCAGCACGTAGAGGGCGCTCTCGACGATGGGCAGGGGGAATATCTCCAGGTCAACTATGGTTTCTTTGATTATCTTGTTTGCCATACGCTTCTCCTTTATCGGCCACCTGAGAACGCGGATTTCAAGACAGTAACGGATTAGGCTCGATTCCCAGAGTTTCAAAACTGGCTCTCTGGGATTTCGCAGGGTCAAGACAAGAAATTCGCCACGAATTACACGAATTAACACGAAAAATCAAAAATTAGTGAAAATTCGTGTAATTCGCGGCAAAGAATCAAGCACTTGCTAAACCAACCCTGCAAACTCCCAAAGACCCTCAAAATTCAGTGTACTGATCCGTCAATGTCCTGGAATCCGCGTTCTTGGCGGCACAAACGATGACCGGCGCCGCGATTTCTCATCGGGCAACGAGTTCCAGCAGCCTGTCAATGAAGACTCCCCGGCAGAGCACGGTCAGGATCACGCCGCATAGCACGATGGGCGCGAAGGGCATCGCCTGCTGGACCTTCACCTTGTTGCCAAAGGCGGCGAAATGCCCCTCTTTGGCCAACTCCCTCAGTTCCGCCACCTTCTCCTGCGACAGTCCCTCCGGGGTGATGTCCATCACCATCTCGGCCTCCCTGGGACGGGAGGCGATGGAGATGAAACTGGTGAAGGAAATCTCCTGAGCTGTGTACTTCCCCTCGTGGTCCTTGACGACGATGTTGGCCGGTACGGCTCCTTTCTCCAGATTACGGACGTCCACTTCTTGCACAAAGACAAAGTCGCCCAGGGTGGCCACGAAAAAGCGCAGGAACAGGAAGAGGCCCGCAGTGATGGCCATCATGGTCAGGAAATACGAGGGGTTGTTCAGAGCCAAAAGAACAGAGACGGCGGAGAAGGGAAGCAGGAAGTAGAGTTGTTTCTCCTGCGCCACGAAGCGGTCGAAGAGGGAGAAGAGAGCGAGAAAGAGAACGATGGCGGAGAAGTAGTCCAGGTTGAAAGGCAGGAAGCGGTTGATGAGCACCGAGACGCCGGTGAAGGAGACGAGGGAAAGGACGAAGCGCAAGAGAAACTTGGGCGCGAGGGTGACTCGCAGCACCTGCACCTTTTGCCGGAGGGTGGTCTTGACAAGGATATAGATCATCATCACCAGGAAGTAGGGGACGAAGGTGTTGACGGCGACGATGAAGGGCGGGTAGCGCCAGCGGCCTAGGGAGTAGAGGGTGGGCGGCAGGGCCACGGAGACGCCCCAGAAGAGTTTGGAGTCGCCCGGCGACCAGATGCCCAGGTAGTACATCAGGAAAGCCACTGCCAGCCCGCCCAGCAGGAGCCAGAGCAGGCGAGGGAGAGTGGTGATTCCCAGGTAGACGAAGACCCCCTGACAGGCCAGCCCGAAGGCCACCAGGCCGTAGGTGTAGGGGTTACCGATTTTCCTGAATTTGGTGTCGGTGTAACTGACGTAGAGGCAGCAGAGGAAGACGATGGCGACGATGAGGATTTCGAAAAGGGACATAACATCGTTCCGTATTTGCTTACTGTATCTGGCCGACAGGTTGAGATCTGCGGCTGTGGCCAGGGAGCACTACGTGCCGATCTCCCACCCACGCGGATCTCGTCGTAGTTCAACCGAACGGCGGACGGCTACTTCCGCAAGATAGGACTTCGACACCTGATGGTGGGGGAGAGGGAAACTCCCTTCCCCCCATCGCGATTCTACGATGCAGGGTTGACGGACAGAAACCATTAGTTCATGTGGCTATCCGTGTAGCTATTTGAGTGATGCCAAGAGCACCATTCAGGAATGTGGTTTACATGATGACTGTGCGAATTACTGTGGCAATCACAGTGAGGATATGCCTGGGCTTCTTGTGGTGCCATCAGCACCGTGCCCAGCACGCTGGCTGCCAGCGTTGCTCCTGTCATCACAGCCGCCTTGCGGCCAATATTGCCCTCATCAAGCACGATGAAATCCGTCACTTTCTTACCCGGTTTCATA
>DSDT01000335.1 GCA_011048615.1 Chloroflexota bacterium
ATAATGCCGTTGAATGAAGGATCCCCCCACCACTCAGCGCCTCTTTCACACCTACATATATGACAGAACGTGTTGACACGAGGCACTGTTACAAGAAACCAGCATTGGTAAACTTGCTCCACCGGAAAGGCTACATGCGCGACACGTTCTTGGACATCGCCCTAGAATGGCGAACGTCCTCAATCCAGAACGGAAGGAGAACCCCATGTTACTCCCAGAGCTACGAGCAAATGTGTTGACCACCGCCCGCAAAATGGTCGCCGACGGCCTGGCCTACGGCGCTCAGGGCAACGTCAGCGCCCGTGACCCCGATTCGGGCCTCATCGGGGTCACCCCCAGCGCGATCCAATACGACCAGATGACTGCGGAGGACGTGGTCATCATCAACACCCACGGCCAGATCGTGGAGGGCCGCTGGAAACCGACCAGCGAGACCCCGCTGCATACCATCTTTTACCGCGAACGGTCGGACGTGGGGGCGGTGGTACACACCCACGCCCCTTATGCGACCACCTTTGCCATCGTCGGTGAGCCGATCCCCATGGTGCTCGCCGAAGCCGCGCTGTGCATCGGCGGGCCGGTACCGGTGGCCCCATACCGCCGACCGTCCACGCAGGAACTGGCCCAAGTGATGCTAGAGACAGTCGGCCAGGGTGTCAGCGCGCTGCTGGCCCATCACGGCCTGATCACCGTCGGTCCCAATCTGGAGCTGGCCTACGCCGCCACCATCGCCGCCGAAATCTCGGCCCGCCTGGTGATTATGGCTCGCTCGATCAACGCCCACCCCATCGAACTGGATGCTGACGAGGTGACCGCCCTGCGCCAGATGTACCTGCACTATTACCACGCCCAGGCGGCGGATGCCTGAAGAAGGATGCTCCGGTGTCAACGGACACGGATGAGACCCTGAACCCAGCACCCAGGGAATCTCGGTTTCGCAGACACGTCCAAAAGGAACGAGATGAGTTTAGACGCGAGAGGAGAACAGCGCTATGAGTAAACAGTTGACGACGAGGGATATTGCAGCGATGATTGACCACTCGATACTGAAACCGAGCAGTACACTGGATGAACTGGCGGCCGGCCTGGAGCTAGCAAAACAGTACGAGACCGCATCCTGCTGCGTCCGCTCCATGGACGTAGCGCGAACCGCCGAGGCATTGGCCGGCACCAATGTCCTGGTCTGTACCGTCATCGGCTTCCCCCACGGAGTCTGCCCCACCGAGGTCAAGGTATTCGAGGCAAACCGGGCTATGGACGACGGCGCCGTCGAGCTGGATATGGTACTGCCCGTCGGGATGCTCAAATCCGGCGAGTACGCCTACGTCGAGCAGGACATCGGGGCAATCGTGGACGCAGCTCACGCCCGGCAGGCCATCGTCAAGGTGATTCTGGAGAACTATGACCTAACCGACGAGGAAAAGATCAGGGCCTGCAAAATCTGCGAGCAGGTCGGGGCCGACTATGTCAAGACCTCGACCGGCTTTGCGGGCGGCGGAGCCACACTGGCGGATGTGCGGCTGATGCGGCGGACGTGCGGCCCCCAGGTCGCCGTCAAGGCCGCGGGCGGCATCCGCACCCTTGAAGACGTCCTGCAGTATCGGGCCGCCGGCGCGACCCGCATTGGCACCAGCTCGACCCAGGCCATCCTGGAGCAGGCGGCCCAATGGGAACAGACAGGCCGGTTGAAAGAGTGGGAAGAAGACGAGATCACGTAAAACGTCTATCGGCGGCCGCCGCAGCGCGGGGCAGTGCGATTGGACCGGCCTTTCACTGCCAGCAGACCGATCTGCAATTCAACCGCTGCATGGTCAAGAGTCCAACCGCCGAGTGCGCCCGCTTCGACGCCGTGCTGAGCATTGCCCGCAGCCAATTGGCCAAGCTGCTGCAGCCTCAACTGGCGACCGAGGTGGACTTTTTCGGCAGCGACGATCTGAGCCAATACACCCTGTCCGCCGACCACACGAACCCCAGGTGGCCCACCTGGCGCAGGCGTTTCAGCCGGCCGTGTTGCACCTGGTGCGCGCCATCATCGCCGCCGCCCAGATGCTGGACCAGGCTCGCCAGGTCGCTCAGCCCGCGCTCCAGCTGGACGACCCCAACGGGAAAATCCTGGGGCGAGAGCAGATTCCCACCGTCGCCGTCGTGTAGCTACTGAACGGCCTCCCGCATCGCCGCGAGCGTCCTTTCGATATCCTCGGCGGTGATCCAATAGTGCGTCACCGCCCGGAAGCGACCGTGCTCTCGCCCCAGCATCAGGATCCCGCGCTCGGCCAGCGCTTCCACCACCTCGTCCGGCGTCCGCCTCACCTGCTCCATCAGCGCAAAGTAGAGGATATTGGAGGAAACCGGCCCGACCTCCACGCCCGGTATCTCGGCCAACCCCTCGGCCAACCGCCTGGCGCGGGCGTGGTCCTCCCCTACCCGGTCGGCCATCCGCTCGAGGGCGACGACCCCCGCCGCGGCCAGCACCCCGGCCTGCCGCATCCCGCCCCCCACCACCTTGCGCGACCGGCGGGCTTGGGCGATGAAATCCGCCCCGCCGCACACCATCGAGCCGACCGGCGCACACAGCCCCTTGGAGAGACAGAACATCACCGAATCCACGTCCCGCACCAACTCCCGCACGTCCACGCCCAGAGCGGCGGCCGCGTTAAAGATGCGCGCCCCGTCCAGGTGCACCCGCAGGCCAAGGGAATGGGCCAACTCGGCGGCTTGAGCGGTATACTCGGCCGTCAGCGGCGTGCCATCGCACATATTGTGGGTATTCTCCAGGCAGAGCAAGCGGGAGCGCGGCATGTGCGCATCGTCCCCCCGGACCGCCGCCTCGACATCCTGCAGTCGGAGCGTACCATCCGGCTGATTGGGCACCACCCACGGCGTGATGCCCCCCAGCGCCGCCATCCCACCCTGCTCGAACAGATAGGTGTGGCTGCGGTCGCCGACGATGGCCTCGTCGCCGCGCCCACAATGGGTCAGCAGGGCCACCAGGTTCCCCATCGTGCCGCTGACGACGAACAGCGCCGCCTCCTTGCCCAACCGCTCGGCCGCCATCCGCTCCAGCCGGTTGACGGTCGGGTCCTCGCCGAACACGTCGTCCCCCACCTCGGCCTCGTACATCGCCCCGCGCATCTCTGGCGTGGGGTGCGTCACCGTATCGCTGCGTAGATCAACGATTTTCATGCTAACCTCCCTGTGATGATATTGACGTCCCCGATTATAACCCCTCTTGCGCTCCGGTCAACATTTTACACGGGCGAACACGTCCATTTGTGCAAGCGCCGCCGTTGGGCTATAATCAAGGGGCCACGTGATATGAACACCGGTGGCGGACCAAGCGATACTCGAAATTGGCAGGAATGTGATCAATGGCCATACGTCAACTCGTTCTACCTTTCGACAAACCAGCCCCCATCGCTCCCGATGCAACCTATCGAGACCGGTTGCAAGCGCTGTTGAATCAGGACCTGGATTTTCACGACCAGGACAGTTGGTATGCCTCCCACGACTTTCACGCGTTCCCCAAGTTCCCCCCCCAACTCCCACACAAATTCATCACCGCTCTGACCGAACCGGGGGACATCGTCCTCGACCCGATGAGCGGCTCCGACACCACTGCCCTGGAAGCGCTCCTGGCCGGTCGGCGCGCCATGGGATTCGAGGTCCCCCACATCGGGGTGCGCCACCTGGACCGCAACCGCCGCATGATGCCCGCTGGCGCCAAACTCGACTTGAACTCGCAGATCCAGCAGCGCATGCACAAAGAATACGTCATCGGTTTCTACAAAACCAAGCTTGGGAGCAGGACACTATGCAAGTCATCCTGACCCACGAAAACGCCGATTTCGACGCCATCGCCAGCCTGCTGGGAGCCAGTCGGCTCTTTCCAGCCGCCATCCCAGTGCTGCCCCGCCGCGTCAACCGGAATGGACGCGAGTTCCTGGCCCTATATGGAGCCGAGCTGCCCTTCGTCCAACCCGACGATCTGCCCCGGGGCAAGATTCGACGGGCCATCCTGGTGGATACGCAAGGCCTGACCACCCTCCGGGGAATGGGACGGGACCTCCAGGTAGACATCATTGACCACCATCCCCTCGACCGGGAACTGGAGGCCGGCTGGACCTTTTCCGGCGAACCGTTAGGGGCCACCACCACGCTGCTGACCGAGGAGATCGCGGCCCGCTCCCTACAGCTGACCGGCATCGAGGCCACGCTGTTGCTGCTGGGCATCTATGAGGACACCGGCGCTCTCTCCTACGAAGGCACGACCGCTCGCGATATGCGGGCCGCAGCCTGGCTGATGGAACAGGGCGCCCGCCTCTCCGTCGTCAACCAGTTCCTCCACCACCCCCTGGCTCCCGAACAGCGGGAGCTCTACGAACAACTGCTGGAACAGAGCGACACCTACGAGATCGAGGGCCACACCATCCTCGTCGCCTGGGCCGAAGCGCCCGATTTTGCCGCAGAGATCTCTACCCTGGCCCACAAACTGCGTGAACTGTTGGAACCGTCCGCCCTGTTCGTGCTCATCGGCCTCGACGGAGGACAGCGCATCCAACTCGTCGCCCGCAGCACCACCGACGACATCGACGTCTCCGCCGTCGCTAAACACTTTGGGGGAGGCGGGCACTCGCGGGCCGCCGCGGCCCTCATTTGCGCCCGCTCCCTCTCCGTCGTACGCGAGAAACTGTCCGCCGTGCTCCAAGAGATCGTACAACCCAGAACCACTGTCGCCCAGGTCATGTCCTGGGGCGTGCAGGTCCTCTCTCCGGAGGACACCGTCGCCGAGGCGGCCGACCGTATGCGACGCACCGGACACGAGGGCTACCCCGTCGTCTCCGAGGGCCGCGTGATCGGACTGCTGACCCGTCGGGCTGTGGATGGAGCGCTCCAATTCGATATGACGGACGCCCCCGTCGCCCAGGTGATGGAAGCCGGGTGCGTCTCTGTCAGCATCCACGACTCGGTCGCCCATCTCCAACGCACCATGATTGACAGCGGCTGGGGTCAAATTCCGGTCGTAGATGGAGACCAAATCGTCGGGGTTGTCACCCGCACCGACCTGATCTCGCTGTGGGGCACGCCCCCCACCCCAACCCAACAGCACGTCGTCGCACTGCTGGAACAAGCCCTCTCGCAGCCGGTGCTCGCCCTGGTCCACCACATCTCCCAAGTCGCCCACAAGATGGGAGTGGTCCCCTACTTTGTCGGCGGCCTGGTGCGGGACTTGCTGCTGGAACAACCGATCGTGGACGTGGATATGGTGATCGAAGGGGACGCCATCACCCTGGCCCGCCGCCTGGCCTCTAAACTGGGCGGCCGGGTGCGCACCCACAAGCGATTCCGCACCGCCAAATGGCTCCTCTCCCGGCCCGTCTGGGAACACGTCGCTGATCCGGACACGCTCCCTAAAGTCGGTGATGACCTGCCCGCCAGCATAGACTTTGTGACTGCCCGCACCGAATTCTACGACCACCCCACCGCCCTTCCCCAGGTACAGCGCAGCTCCATCACCCAGGACCTCCACCGGCGCGACTTTACCATCAACACCCTCGCTATCCGCCTCGATCCCGATCACTGGGGGGAATTGATAGATTTTTACGGCGGAGAGGCCGACCTCCGTAACGGCATCATCCGCGTGCTGCACAGCCTCAGCTTTGTGGACGACCCCACCCGCATGCTCCGGGCCGCGCGCCTGGAGAGCCGCCTGGGATTCCACCTCGACCCTCGCAGCGAGGCATTGATTTCGGACGCGCTGCCACTGCTAAAACGGATCAGCAGCGATCGTCTCCGGCACGAGCTGGAGTTGATCTTTGGTGAGGCAAAGCCAGAGCACGTGCTCTGCCGGCTGGAGGAACTGGGCGTGCTGGCCCACATCCACCCCAGCCTGCACTGCGATAGATGGCTGCAATCCAAGTATGCCCTTCTGCGGGGAGAACCGAGAGCCGACATCTTTCGGGCCGAGATCCTGGGAATCAGCCTGGGAACCAGAACCGAGGACGAGGTCTTTGACCGCCAGGTTTGGAACGTCACTTCCCAGGACAATTTCATCCTCCACCTGGCCCTCCTGGCATACCGGCTCAACGGCGAGGATATGGAAAAGCTGATCGCGCGCCTAAAAGTCAAGCGCAACGACGCGGAGGATTTGCGCTTGCTCCTCAGCCTCAAGGATACGCTCGCCCAATTAGGCAAGGCTCGTCGGCCCAGCGCCGTCTACCACCTGCTGCGACCGTTCCCGGCTCGTGTCCTGGCGATGGCCTGGATCGCCACCGACCGCCGCCGCCTGCAGAGGCACATGCTGAACTACCAGACCACGTGGCGGTTGGTAGAGCCCGAATTGAGCGGCGACGAACTCAAAGCCCTCGGCCTAAAGCCCGGCCCCATCTTTGGCCGGTTGCTGGGAGAGCTGCGGGATGCCCGGCTGGACGGCAAAGTGCAAACCAGGGAGGACGAAGAAGCGCTGCTCAAAAAACGGTTGGCCGCTGAGGAGGAGGACGACGGCCCCAACCAACATCCGTAGACAAATCCATCAGGGCGGAAAGGAGAGATGTATGGGAGCGAGAAACAGGCCACTCACCAGGTCGCTGGGCACGCCGGTGACCGAAACCATCACCGGGATCCCGATTCGCATCGGTGAGCGCGTGCTGACGCCGATCGTCCACAAGACGACCAACGTGCGAAGACGGGCTGTCATGCGCCAGGGCCAACTGTCCGGGCAGGGGTGGGGATTCGTGTCCGTGCGCCCTGTCGCCATCCTGGAGCAGGGACCATCCGGCCAACGGACGATCCCCATCCGGGATAAAACCGCCCAACTGCTCGGTGGTCTGCTGCTGGCGGCCTGCATCATCCCCCTGCTGCTGATACTGACCGTACATTTGATACGCAAGAGTTGAAAGGAGGACAAACGATGGAAAAAGATATTCAAGCTCTGCTCGACGCCGTCTCTGACCTGCGGACCAAGGCCGATGTCAGCGCAGTATTCGGTCCCCCCGTGACCCTCGAAGGCCGTACTATCATCCCCGTCGCCCGAGTGGCGTATGGCTTTGGCGTCGGCGATTGGCACGCCACGGAGGCTGATACCGAGGCGGATGACGCGGACACTTTGGAGCCAGAGAATGGCACGGGACGCGGAGGCGGGGGCGGCGCGATAGCTCGCCCTTTCGCCGTCATCGAAGTCACCCCTCAGAAAACCCGCGTGGAAGCCATCGTGGACGAACAAAAGCTGGCCCTGGCAGGATGGCTGCTCGTCGGTTGGTCTGTCTTTTGGCTGGCCCGCACGCTGATCCAGATTTTCGGCAAACGTGAATGACTGCCAGATGGGAGGGCGAATCATGAAAGCATTGATCCAACCGGTTTGGGAGGCGCTCTTTCTGAGCGAAACGCCTTATGCAGATATGCGCGCCCATCCGAACCCAGTCAGGCGTGGCCTGGGCACCATCCTCCTGATCGCCGTGATCGCCGCGCTGGTCGGATTGATCGGGACAGCTCTGGAGTGGGCTACCACTCCGGCGATGAGTGACATCCAGGCCGTCGTGCTGCAAAGCATCCATGACATGCCCTGGTACCGCGACCTGCAAGGACTGCCCGAATTCCGGCAGCAGTTCTCCCAGTGGTACGAGACTGGCTGGCGCATCTTTCCCCAGCTATTTGGGGCCCCCAACATCGCTGGCGCTGGATTGAGAATTCTATGGCTACCCCTGGTGCTGACCATCACCTGGATCCTGTACGGGCTGCTGGCCTACATCCCGGCGCGTTGGCTGGGCGGAGAGGGGACCCTGGCCCAGACCCTGGGATGTACTGCGCTGGCCGTCGCCCCTCACCTGTTCACCTTTGCCACGCTCTTTCCCTACGTCACCGTGGGAGGACTGGTCGGCACGTGGACGCTGCTCTGCCGCTACGTGGCCCTCAAAACGAGCCACCGCCTCCCCTGGGGCCGCGCCCTGATCGCGACGATGGTACCCTACGCTCTCTTTGGCCTGTTCGTCGCGCTACTAAGCTGCCTGACCAGCGCCATCATCGGCGCCCTGTTTGCAGGAGGTATGTCCCAATGAAGATAAACGAGCTGCTCCAACTCGCCTGGGATGTTTTGTGCTTTAGAACCGACGCCTACGCCCAGCACGTCGCTCGCGCCGACACCCTCAAACGCGGATTGACGCTGCTGGTGCTGGTGACGCTGGTCGCCGGGCTGCTTGGCTTTCTGATCAACACTGTCCAGAATTTGCGATCCATAGACCCGGCCGTTCAACGGCAGGAGGCCCAAGTAGCGATCCGCGAATTCACCAGCGCCATAGCCACCCTGCAGTCATACCTGGACCTGCCTCCTGGGTTTATGGCCCGGATAATCAGATACATGCAATCCGGGATAGACATAGGCCTCCGTATCAACGCCCTCCCCACCCCGTTCCCCAAGCCGGTGGGCCGCTTCCTGGAAAACCTGGGCACATTCCTATCCCTGCCCTTCAACCGGATAGCCGGTTGGCTCGGCTACACCCTGTGGGTCCTGCTCGTCGCCAAACTGCTCGGAGGACGAGCTACGGTCACACAGATGCTCGGCGCTACCGCCCTCTACGCCGTGCCCCACGTTCTGGACATCCTGGGGATGGTTCGCTGCCTGGGGGGACTGCTCGGTCTGATCGGGACATTGTGGGGTATTGCCATCTACGTCAAGGCCGTGTCCATCGCCAACGACATAGACATCGGCCAGGCCATCCTCGCCACGGTGACGCCGGCGGTGGTGGGCATCTTGCTGTCTGGGTTGGGATTGTTCACCCTGGTCATCCTGGTAGTGATCGGTGGATAGATTTTTGAATAACCCGGCCTCTTGTGGTATAATCCCCCCCAGATCTAGAGTCGGAGGAGCTTATGAAACCACCTGTTGATCCCATCCTCATCCACATTGCCCCCAACTTTGGCATTCACTGGTACGGTCTTCTGATTGTCATCGGGGTAATGCTGGGCGCTGTTTACGCCTCCTGGCGGGCCAAGCAGGACGGCGAGAACCCCGACCACGTGTGGAACGGGCTGATCGCCGCCATCATCCTGGCGATCATTGGTTCACGGCTGTACCACGTCTTCTCCGAACCCGCGGGCAGTATGATTGGCTGGAGCTACTACCGGGAACATCCCATCGAAATCCTGTACCTCTGGCAGGGCGGGCTGGGCATCTATGGGGCCATCGCTGGGGGCATCCTGGGCGTGGTACTCTACGCCTGGTGGGCCAAACTGAACCCGCTGCCCTGGCTCGACTATGGCGCGCCAGGGCTGGCGCTGGGCCAATTCGTCGGCCGGTGGGGAAACTTTATCAATCAGGAACTGTACGGCCCTCCGACCGATCTGCCATGGGGTCTGATCATAGACCCTATGTACCGCATCGCTCCGTACAACGACCTCGCCACCTACCCCCTCGATACCCTCTTCCACCCCACGTTTTTGTACGAGTCTCTGTGGTGTCTGCTGCTCTTTATCACCCTGGCAGTGATCGCCCACAAACTCCGAGATCGCCTGTTACCGGGCGACCTTCTCCTGGGGTACATCATCGGCTATCCTCTGGGTCGCTTCTTCATCGAGTACCTGCGGCCCGACGCCTGGATGATCGGTCCCATCGCCGCAGCGCAGCTATTCGCTATCCTATCCGTAGTGGGCGGGACCACCACCCTGATCGTGCGGCACATCAAAGCGCGATCTACCAAGACCGCGACCCGCACAGCCGAGAACCAGGAAACGGAATCCCAATGACAGCCGGGGCGGACCTCTACCAACTGCAAAAACTGGACAACGAGGGTGACGTCAAGAAACGCCGCCTCCAAGAGGTCGAGGCCGCCCTGAGAGAAAGCGATATCCTCAAACAAGCCCGCCAGGCTCTGAAAAGCGCCGAGGCCCAAGTCCATCGCTGGTCTGTGCGACAACGGGACCTGGAGCTAGAAACTCGGAGTCTGGCAGACAAAATCGCGCGCTCCGAACAACGCCTCTACGGGGGCGCCATCCAAAACCCCAAGGAACTGGCCGATCTGCAGGCCGAGGTCGCATCCCTGCGCCGGCGGCGGCAGCAACTGGAGGACAACCTGATAGAGGCTATGATCGAGCGGGAAGAAGCCGAAGCCACCCAAACCCAAGCCCGAGAACACCTCCAGGAGATCGAGACCCATTGGTCCACCCAGCAGACCGAGTTGAAAGCTGAACGTCAAGAACTGGGAGGAACGCTTGCGCAACTCGAAGGGGCGCGAGAAAATCTACTCCCCCGCATTGGAGCCGATGAACTAGCCGTATATCAGAACCTGCGGCGGCGGAAAGGTGGCACGGTGGTGGTTCAAGTACAGGACGGCGCCTGTGGCGGCTGCGGAGTCACCGTATCGCCAAGCATCACGTGGCAACTGCGTCAGGAAGGGCTGGCCTATTGTAACACCTGTGAGCGCATCCTCGTGCGCATCTAGGCCATACAGAGGCCACGGCCTCCCCTGAGAGGGAAGGCCGTGGCTTGCGAAAGGAGGGTAACCACAAACAGCCTTTTGATGAAGGGTTGGGGCGGGAACCAACCCCACCATTGTCTCTATTGTAGCGTACAACTAGTCGCCAGTCAATAGTACTTGTGTACCATTGATTCTCCCTGGGGACAGTTGACAATCCAGCCAATTCCGACTATCATTACCCCTATCGCAATGACGCGCACAATTCGCTGCGTATCAAACCAGGTCCTCTGATCTATGAACACGGAGGTAGAATTGTGGAGGAGCACATCCTACTCATCGAAGACGATGAAGCCTTATCACGTATGATACGACTTCAATTGGAACATGCCGGCTACAACGTCACAGCCTGCCAGACGGGAGAGAGCGGATTGCAAGCCGCCCGAGAGACAACTCCCGATGTCATTTTGCTTGATGTGCTCCTGCCCGACATGGACGGTTGGGATGTATGTGAACAGCTGCAGGCCATCACCGCCGCTCCGATCATCTTTTCCACCGCTTTAGGATCGGAACGGGACATCGTCCGAGGTCTCGAATTAGGGGCCGACGACTATATGATCAAACCGTTCAGCTACAAGGAGCTCCTCGCCCGCGTCAAGGCCGCCTTGCACCGTTCGCAGCGCACCACGCCTCAAGAGGTGATCTTTGACCGAGGCCGATTGTCCGTGGACCTGGAAAAACGGACCGTCCGGGTGAACGGAGAACACATATTTCTCACTCCCCTCGAATACAAACTGCTGTCCGTCCTGGTCGAGGAGGCCGGGCGTGTGATCGAACACGAGGCTATCCTGCGCCGCGTGTGGGGCCAAGAGCACGAAAACCGTAAACAGTATCTCAAACTCTACATCTGGTATCTGCGCCAAAAGGTCGAGGAGGATCCCGCCAATCCTCAACTGATCCTCACCGAACGGGGCATTGGCTATCGGATGGTCAA
Source organism: Chloroflexota bacterium (assembly GCA_011048615.1). GTDB lineage: Bacteria > Chloroflexota > Anaerolineae > B4-G1 > B4-G1 > DSDT01. The sequence continues at coordinate 11,398 of DSDT01000335.1, forward strand.
CCCCGAGCCATCCCCCGCCTGACCTGCAGGCAGCAAGCGATCTTTTACCACACGAGAGACTCTCAAGGTTTCACACAGACCATGTAGGGCCTCTACCTTTTTCGATCGCCCTTTGTGCCCTGCGTGGCTAGAGGGTTGACCTCTGGACGTTAGAAATTCAAGTCACACCAGTTCTATAAAAGGCAAACAAGTATGGCACTCCATGGGTACTCTCTAGCACTTTTATTGGGACCGGCCCCCGCCCCCCTGTCCTGGAAATTTGACGTCCCATCGGCACTGATTGGGGCCGTGCTGACCTTGCTGCTAGCCGGGTTGGCCTACCGCTTCCGGGAAAAGCTGCGCGCGACCGGTGAGGAGGCCATCTCCCCCCTCACCCAACTGTACGACCGCCTGGAAGCCACCACCGAAGAACGATACTATGAACGGGTCGCCGTACGCTCCCAATCTCTCGTCCTGCCTGCTCACGCCGTCTCCCTGGACAGCATCTTTGTCGCCCCCATCCTGCACACCCTCCCCC
>DSDT01000340.1 GCA_011048615.1 Chloroflexota bacterium
CGTGGTCGAAGTGCCGTGCTCGGGGCGGGTGGAGGTGACGGAGGTGCTCCACGCCTTTGAGCATGGCATTGATGGCGTGATGGTGGCCGGCTGACTGGAGGGCGACTGTCATTACCTGGAGGGTAATGTCAACGCGAAGCGGAGGATGACGTATGCGGCCGATCTGCTCGACCAGATTGGATTGGGCGGGGAGCGTGTGGCGATGGTTAATCTGTCCTCGGCGATGGGGGTGCAGTTTGCCGAGACGGTGACAGGAATGATCGAGAAAATACGGGGACTGGGACCAAACCCGCTATGCAAATAAACGAGGAAGCAAGTAGATAAGGAGGCTATTATGATTGTCGGTGAGCAAAAACCGCTGACGGAGATTATGGAACAGTTGGGAGAGGCCAGGAAGGTTTTGGTCGCGGGCTGCGGCACGTGTGTGACCGTCTGCTTCGCCGGCGGGGAGAAGGAGGTCGGTATCCTCGCTTCTGCCCTGCGCATGAAGAGCAAGCTGGACGGCCGTCCGATAGAAGTGGACGAGATCACTGTGCAGCGGCAGTGTGAGTGGGAGTATATCGACCCGCTGGCGGAGCAATTGCAGGGGTACGACATCGTCGTCAGCCTGGCCTGCGGCATTGGCGTGCAGGCGATGAACGAGCGGTTCTCCGAAATCATCACCTTGCCGGGCATCAACACCACGTCGTTGAGCCTGCCGGTCGAGCAGGGGATATGGGAGGAACGCTGCCAGGCCTGTGGCGATTGCATCCTGGACTTGACTCTGGGCATCTGCCCCATCGCCCGTTGCTCGAAGCAGTTGCTCAACGGGCCGTGCGGTGGCTCGCAGCGCGGAGAGTGTGAGGTCAATCCAGACGTCCCCTGCGCCTGGCAATTGATCTGGGAGCGAGCGATCAAGTTTGGGAAGATGGATCAACTGTTGGAAATGCAGCCGCCCAAGAATTGGTCGAGTAGTCGGGATGGCGGCCCGCGCAAGATCGTACGCGAGGATTTGCGCCTGGCGGAAGAAGGGAAGTGAGGTGAACAATGGCAGAAGCAGCAAAAGAACAGTCTAACGGCTACAAGTCGGGCAGCAACCTGGAAAAAGTTCTGACGAACGGTTACTTTGCCGTCACCGGCGAGTTGGGCCCGCCTCAAGGCTCTGACCTGGAAGAGATCCTGCACAAGTCGCAGCTACTGAGAGGCGTGGTGGATGCGGTCAACATCACCGATAACCAGACCGCCGTCGTCCGCATGTCGAGCATCGCCTCGGGCGTGCTGGCGATGCGCGAGGGGTTGGAGCCGATCGTGCAGATGACGTGCCGCGACCGCAACCGACTGGCGATCCAGGCCGACCTGTTGGGCGCATCTGCCCTGGGAATGCGCAATTTGCTCTGCTTGACCGGCGACCATCAGAGTTTTGGCAACCACCCGACAGCCAAGAACGTACACGATATAGACTCGGTGCAGTTGGTTCGCATGGTCAAGGACATGCGGGATGATAATATCTTTCAGTGCGGTGACCCGATCAAGTTTGGCAACCCACGTTTCTTTATCGGGGCGGCGTCGAATCCCTTTGCTGATCCGTTCGAGTATCGCCCCTACCGACTGGCCAAGAAAGTCGCCGCTGGGGTCGACTTTATTCAGACTCAGTTGATCTATGACATTCCACGTTTCCGCGAGTTTATGAAGCGCGTGGTGGACCTGGGATTGCACAAAAAGGTCTACATCCTGGCTGGCGTTGGGCCCATCAAGTCGGCGGGTGCGGCTCGATACATGCGGGACAAGGTGCCGGGCATGATCGTGCAGGATATGTACGTGGATCGGATGAACGCCGCTGTGGCCGACATTCCCAAGGAGGAGAAAAAGGCGCGGCGCGAGGCGTGGCAGGCCGAGGGAATCAAGATGTGCATCGAGCAGATCCAGGAAATCAAAGAGATCGAAGGAGTGGCCGGGGTGCACATCATGGCCATCGAGTGGGAGGAGGCTGTCAAGCCGATTGTCGAGGGTGCAGGGCTGTTCCCCCGTCCGACGATGGAGTAGGGTTATGGCAATTACATTGAATACTGATATGGCCAAGTTCATCCGCGAGGAGTGCGGAGAGAACGTCTACCTGTGTTATCAATGTGAAAAGTGCTCCTCCGGCTGTCCCACTGCTGCGGCGATGCGGTATCGTCCGGCCCAGATGATGCGCATAGCACAGTTCGGGTTGGAAGACAGCCTGGCGACCGATCCCAGCATCTGGCGCTGCCTGGGCTGCGACACGTGCACCGTCCACTGTCCCCACGATCTCAGCGTGCGCCGCCTGGTGGAGGTGATGCGTCAACACGTGATGCAAGAGCGGTATCTGGCTGGCGGCCTCGACGCGGTGGGGGAGGAGGAAGCGCTGCGCAAGGGAATCCGTGCCCTCGGCATGATGGGAGAGCGCATCACTGCGCACTATAACGTCTCGGGCGAGGATAACGCCGCCCGCCTGGCCTGGACCGATAACCTGCCCCCTGAGGACAAACCGGAGGGGCTGGTGCGGAATTCGCACGCCGATTACGTCTACTTTGTGGGGTGTGTCTCGGCCATGTTCCCGATGAGCTATGGGATTCCCCAGGGGTTCGCCACGGTGCTGAATCGGGCTGGCGTCACGTTCACGACCTTGGGCGGAGACGAGCAGTGCTGTGGCTTTCCGCTGCTGATGGCCGGTCAGTTCAAGCAGGCCGAGGCGTTGATCCGACACAACGTCGAGCAAATGCAGGCGCTGGGAGTGTCCCGGCTCGTCACCAACTGTCCCTCGTGCTACCATATGTGGCATCACACCTATCCCGAGCTGCTCGGTGAATCGTTGGGCTTGGAGGTTCTGCACGGTGTGGAGGTGATGTGTGATTTGGTGACCGATGGCCAGTTAGAGTTGACGGAGCCCCGCAAGGGGGGGATCGTCACCTACCACGATCCCTGCGACCTGGGGCGCAAGGGCGGCATCTATGATGAGCCGCGCGAGATTCTGCGCCGGGTGCCGGGCTTCCAGTTTGTCGAGATGCAGCAGTCACGGGAGCACGCGCTCTGCTGTGGCGGCGGCGGTGACCTGGAGACGTTCGATCCCGACCTGGTGGAGGAGGTATCGGCCAGACGGATCCAGCAGGCGGCCGAGATAGACGCGACGGTGTTGGTCTCGGCCTGTCCGCAGTGTGTGCGCACCCTCGCCAAGGCAGCCCGTGCGAACAAGCTGCGCATCCGGGTGATGGATATGACCCAGTTCTTGGAAATGGCGTTGGCATAGTGGAGGCAGGATGAATCACCTGAACAAGATAGCCATCAGCGGCAAGGGCGGGGTGGGCAAGACTACCCTCTCTGCTTTGCTGGCCCACATCTATGCCGAGCAGGGACGGCGGGTGATCGCCATTGACGCTGACCCGGCCGGTGGACTGGCCCAGGCGTTGGGGTTCCCCCCGGACTTGATCGCCCAGGTGGAGCCGGTGGCCGAGCTGGAAGAATTGATCTATGAGCGCACCGGGGCCAAGCCGGGGTCCTTTGGCGGGTTCTTTAGCCTCAACCCGCGCGTGGACGACATTCCCGACCGGTTCAGCGTCTCCCATCGCGGAATCCGCTTTCTCCGGCTGGGGACCATCGAAGCTGGTGGGAGTGGCTGCATCTGTCCAGAGAGTGCGATGCTCAAGGCATTGGTCACCCATCTGCTGCTGTATAACGAGGAGATGTTGATCCTCGATATGGAGGCCGGGGTGGAGCACCTGGGCCGGGCGACGGCTAAAGCGGTGGATGCTTTCCTCGTCGTCATCGAGCCCGGACGGCGCAGCCTGGCTACGGCGGAGCAGGTGCAGCAGTTGGCGGCCGACATCGGTATCAAGCGGGTCTACGCGGTGGGCAACAAAGTGCGCGGTGAGCGCGACTGGGAGTTCATGGCGGCCCAAAGTCCGGTGCCCACGTTGGGGTATCTCTCTGCCAATCCGGAACTGACCGAGGCGGATATCCGGGGGGCGGGAGTTTTTGACACCGCGCCTCAGGCCGTGCAGGAGGCCCGCCGTATCCTGGCGAATCTGGAGGCGGCGTGAGACAAAAGCGTCCAGGATTCGGTCGTCCATCCTGGGTTTTCGTCCTGTGCGCCGCCCTCGTGCTGGGATGGGGAGCGCCGACCGTTCTGGCGGACGATCTGCCGCCGGCGGCCTTCGTCGAGGGGGTGGTGGGCCGTCCCCAGGAGCACAATTTGAGCTGCGAGTCCCGTTCGGCGACCGACCTGGCGGTGTTTTTGGGAGTAGAGTTTTCTGAGGATGCCTTCTTCGCTCGCCTGCCCAAGTCGGATAACCCCCAGCGGGGCTTTCTCGGCGACGTGGACCTGCCGCCAGGGAGTATGCCGCCCGTCGGGTACGGAGTCTATGGCGGGCCGATTGCCGCCACCCTGCGCAGTTTTGGGGTGGAGGCGCAAGTCCACGTAGGCTGGAGTTTGGAAGAATTGCAGGCCGAGCTGGCTGCTGGTCGGCCGGTCATCGTCTGGGCGACCTACGATATGCAGCTGCCGGGCGTGCAGACCTGGGTCTCTTCGGATGGTGAGACGTCGGTGGTGGTCAGATGGCAGCACACCTTTATCGCTGTGGGTTACAACGAGAACGGCGTCTACCTGATAGACGCCTACGATGGCGAGACGAAGCAGTTCTCTTACGCCGCGTTTGTCCCAGCCTGGGACCAGTTGGGCCGTATCGCTGTGACGGCGGCTCGGACGATGATTCAGCCGGGAGGGCGGGCGTGGCGGACGAAGGAAGTGGAGGGACGGCGTTATCTGGTGGTGGATGGGCGCTGGACGGTTGGCCCTGAATGAATGTTGAAACTGAGATAGGGAGCAGGAGGGATGAATTTACCCATGGTCGAATCTTTTGTCGAACTGGTCCGCCGCGCTTCGACGGACCTCGCCTCTGACGTGGAAGCGGCGCTGCGGGCGGCCCAGGAGCGGGAAGAGCCGGGATCGGCCGCTGAGGGAGCGCTGGGGGCGATTTTGGAGAACGTGACCCTGGCCCGGGCCAACTCGACGCCGGTCTGTCAGGACACCGGTACACCGATTTTCTACATCTCTCATCCGCAGGGGATGAGCACGCGCGAGCTGCGGGCGCAGGTCGAGGAGGCGGTGGCCGAGGCCACGCGCCGTGCCTACCTGCGGCCCAACGCTGTGGACTCGTTGACCGGGCGCAACAGTGGGAATAACCTGGGGATCGGCTTTCCCACCTTTCATTTTGCAGAGTGGGACGAGGACTATGTCAGGCTGGACCTGCTGCTCAAGGGCGGGGGGAGTGAGAACGTGGGAGCGCAGTACAAACTGCCTCACTCGCCCCTCAAGGCCGGGCGGGACCTGGATGGGGTGCGCAAAGTGGTGCTGGATGCAGTCTACCAGGCGCAGGGAAAGGGCTGCGCGCCGGGAGTGCTGGGCATCGCCCTGGGCAGCGACCGGGGGTACGGGTACGTGCACGCCAAGGAGCAGTTGTTCCGCCCGCTGGAGGACTTTAACCCGGTGCCGGAATTGGCGGCCCTGGAGGAGCGGCTGCTGCGCGAGTGCAACGAACTGGGTATCGGTCCGATGGGCTTTGGGGGCCGGACGACAGTGTTGGCCGTCAAGATCGGGGCATACCACCGCCTGCCGGCGTGTTATTTCGTCAGCATCGCCTACATGTGTTGGGCTTGCCGGCGAGCGCGGATGATCATACGAGATGGAAAAGTGGAGTACAGCTAATGGCGACTTTTCATTTGAGCATACCGATTGCGGAGGACGAGATTCGGGCGCTGCACGTCGGCGATACGGTCTATCTCTCCGGCGTGATGACGACGGGGCGGGATGCCGCTCACAAATACCTGATCGATAATTTTATTCGCACCACCGCGACGCCGGACAGTGAGCTGGGGTTGTACAAAGAACTGCAGAGCGTGTTGGGGGAAGGGGTCATCTACCACTGTGGGCCAGTGGTGCGCCAGGACGAGAGCGGGCGGTGGGAGTTTGTCGCTGCCGGGCCGACGACCTCGATCCGAGAGGAACCGTACGAGGCGGACGTGATCGCCCATTTTGGCTTGCGAGGCGTCATCGGCAAGGGCGGCATGGGGGAGCAGACGCTGCGGGCCTGCCAGGAGCATGGCGCCGTCTACTTTCACGCCGTGGGGGGGGCGGCCTCCCTCATCGCCGACGCCGTCAAAGAGGTGGAAACGGTCTACAAGAAAGACGAGTTCGGCGTGCCGGAGGCGTTCTGGGTCATCCGGGTCGAGGATTTTCCTGTCATCGTGACGATGGATGCCCACGGACAGAGTATTCACGACCAGGTGGAGGTGGCGTCGAAAGAGGTGTTGGGACGGTTGATCGGGCAATGAGGCCATCGGGCGATCGAGAGACTGCAGCGAGGTCGGCTGGTATGAAACTGTGGCGCACGCCTTTGGACGTGGAAAGGTTTCGCATCCCTCACGGGGAAGTGAGTATCCTGGTGGAACGTTGCAAGGGATGCCAACTCTGCGTGCGGTACTGTCCGCGTGACGTGCTCGAGATGTCGGATGGGATCAACGCCAAGGGGTACCATCCGCCTCGGGCCAAGAGTCCCGAGCGTTGTGTGGCGTGTCGGCTGTGCGAGCTGATTTGCCCGGAATTCTGTATTTACGTGGTGGAGGTTGACCGTGAGTGAGCGGGGAGTGTTGGAGGGCGAGTTCTTTCTCAATGGAGATGTGGCAGTGGCCGAGGGGGCGATCTGCGCTGGGTGCCGCTTCTTTGCCGGCTACCCCATCACGCCGGCCACCGAGGTCGCCGAGCGGATGTCGGAGCGGCTGCCCGAGGCCGGCGGGGTTTTCATCCAGATGGAGGACGAGATGGCCTCGATGAACGCGGTGCTGGGCGCGGCCTGGGGTGGAGCCCGGGCGATGACCGCTACCTCCGGGCCGGGTTTCAGCCTGATGCTGGAGAATCTCGGCCTGGGGATCATGACCGAGACGCCCTGTGTGGTGGTGGACGTGCAGCGGGGCGGACCGTCCACAGGGTTGCCCACGCTGGTCGGTCAGGCGGATATGATGCAGGCGCGCTGGGGTTCTCACGGCGATTACGAAACCATCGCCCTGGCGCCCAGCAGTCCCCAAGAGGCGTTCGACCTGACCATCCATGCCTTCAATCTGGCCGAAAAGTACCGCACGCCGGTGCTCCTGATGACGGACGAGGCGGTGGGCCACATGACAGAGCGGGTGAGCATTCCGCCGGCCGAACGGATATCCCTTTATCCCTGGCGCAAGCCCGAGCAGCCTCCCGGCCCGGATTTCCGGCTGTACGAACGGGACGAGCGGCATATTCCCCGCCACATGCCCGTCGCCGGGATGGGGTATCGCTTTCACATCACCGGCCTGACTCACGACGAGCGGGGGTATCCGGCCACCAATGCCGCAGCCCAGATCGAACTGCTCCCGCAGCTCATCGCCAAGATTCGTGACAATCGGCACGACATTATCACGTTGGTGGAGGATGGGGTCGAAGGAGCAGAGGTGGTGGTCGTCTCTTATGGCATCTCGGCGCGCACGTCTCTGCTGCCGATACAGTTGGCGCGGCAGGAGGGGATGGCGGTGGGGATGCTCAAGCTGGTGACGGTGTGGCCCTTTGCCGAGGAGCGCATCCGCGAGCTGGCGGACCGGGTCAAGGCGTTCGTGGTGCCCGAGATCAATATGGGGCAGATGGTGCGGGAAGTGGAGCGGTGTGCGTGCGGCAAGGCCCGGGTGATCTCGGCCCCGCATCCGGGCGGCGGCATCCACCGGCCGGAGGACATTCTGGAGATAATTCGGGAGGCGGCCCAGTGAGCGAGGAAGCACAGGGGATGGGGATGGTGGACGAGTTGGCGGGGGTGCCGACGGTGGAAGAGATCGAGCGTCACCCTATGGATGACTTGCTGCGCGGCGAACGGCTGCCCCACATCTGGTGCCAGGGGTGCGGTATCGGGACGGCGGTCAGTTGTTTCATCAGCGCCCTGATGCGCTCGGGTCTCGACCTGGACAAGGTGGCGGTGGTCTCTGGGATTGGGTGCACGGGGCGGGTGGCCGGTTACATCCGGCTCGACAGTTTTCACACCACCCACGGGCGGGCGATCCCCTTTGCCACCGGTCTCAAGTTAGCGAATCCTGAGATGAAGGTGGTCGTCTTTTCGGGCGACGGGGACCTGATCGCCATCGGCGGCAATCATTTCATCCACGCTGCCCGGCGCAATATGGACCTGACGGTGATCTGCGTCAACAACTTTAACTATGGCATGACCGGTGGACAGATGGGGCCGACCACGCCGACCGAGGCGCGGACCAGCACCTCACGGCGGGGCAACTTGGAGCATCCCTTCAACGTGCCCTATCTGGCCGCAGCAGCCGGTGCGACCTACGTGGCCCGGTGGACAGTGCTGCACGCTCGGCGGTTGGAGAGATCGATCTACAAGGCGCTGTTAAAGCCCGGGTTTACCGTCGTCGAGGCGATCTCTCCGTGTCCGACTCTGTATGGGCGTTGGAACCGGAAAAAATATGGGACCGACATGTTCGAGTATTACCATCAACAGGCGGTCATTCGCCACGATGCTCAGCCCTGGGAGGTGGATATCGGGCTGGCTGGCGAGATCGTTTGCGGCGAATTCGTGGACGTTGAGCGCCCGACGTTTCAGCAGATGTACGAAAGGTTACACCCGGACGTGCGGCCCGCCGAGGATTTGGGGCTGCTCCATCGCCCTCCGACGGAATTGGATGCTGGGTTCGAGCCAGCACCGCTGCCGCCCATAGACGTGCGGGAGGTGACGCCGGCCCAGGTCGGGACGGTGTCCACGGCGCAGGTGTCGGAGGCGGAACACGTCGAGATGCGGTTGTGTGGCTTTGGCGGACAGGGCATCGTGCTGGCCGGGCTGATTGCGGGCAAGGCGGTGGCGCTCCACGATCACCGGGAGGCGACGTTTACCCAGAGCTATGGGCCCGAATCGCGCGGAGGAGCGTGCAGCGCGGCCATCGTCGTCTCGGACGAGGCGATTCTGTATCCCTACGTGACCCGTCCCAACCTGATCGCGGCTATGTACCAGGAGGCGTATACGACCTATCACGGGCAGTTGGCGGAGGGCGGGGTGCTGCTGATTGACGAGGATTTGGTGCAGCCTGATCCAGAGACCGGGCAGCGGGTGGTTCCTGTCCCTGCTACCCGCATCGCCGAGCAAGAGTTGGGCCGCGCCCAGGTCGCCAACGTGGTGATGTTGGGAGCCATAGCGGCCGTTGGTGGGGGCATCTCGACCGAGGCGCTGCGCCAGTCGGTGCTCGAGTCGGTGCCCAAGGGGACCGAAGAGTTGAACGCGCGGGCCTTTGATCGGGGGTACGAGTACGCCCAGGGGGTGATGGCGTCATCCATTGCAGAGTGAATACGGGATTCTGATATACATCCTGCCCTGGAAAAGACGCCCGGCGCACATGCGCCGGGCGTCTTGGCATGGCCCTCTAACCTCTCGGCCTACCGATGGTGCAGGTTGCGGGCCGCGATAAAGGTCAGGCCGTTCTCCGTCAGCGCGCGAGCGGTGCGGTTGACGGAATCGTGCTTGTCCAGGTAATTGCGCAGCATGTACCCCATCTCGCCCGCCGCCTCGATCTCGCTCTTGTCGCGGAAATAGTCCAGGATGTCCGAGGGGTGCTCCCGCGTCACCTCGACCTCTGGCGGCGCGCCCTCGTGCTTGGCCGAGATGTTGGCGACGTGGTCGGCGATCTCGACCAATTCCTCCAACCGGTCGTAGGGCTGGCGCACGATGGACTTGTAGGTCTCGGTGATGTGGTGCTCGAAGCGGACCACGTCCTCGAATCCCAGGTCGCGCCGAATCTGGGCCGAGATCTCTATCGTCTCGTTGTTGACCGAGTTCGACCAGTTAAAGCCGATCAGGGGGCTGGTGCCATCGGGCCGGGAAAAGAGCTTGGCTCCGATCAGAGTCCACAGCGCAGCGTAAGGATTGTCGTTGCCCATATAGACCGAGATCTTGAACTCGTTATCCACGCCCAACTTGTAGAGCAGATACCCCAGAAAGACGGTGCCGGGGTTGATGTTGAGCACCTGCCTGATGCCATAAGTGGTGTAATAGTAGAGTAACTCGTCCAGCCACTTGAGGGGGTACTCGTTCGGCTGGCCGACGCCGCCAAAGTACCCGGTGATTGTCTCCGGCCCGCCCAGGTGGATATTGGAGCCGTCGGTGCCCTTGGTGTCCAGCGTCTCGACGTAGGTGGCCCCGACGATCTGCATCGCCGCCGCCACGGCCAGGATGTCGCCATCTGCTTCTTGCTCTTTCATCTTGCGCACCCGGATGAAGCGGCCTGGCATCAACTCGCCGTTCTGGATAGCCTGTTTTGCCTCCTCGATGAGGAAGGGAAAGTACTGGAGGGCGCTGATCTCTAGCGTGACGGCCATGCCCTCGTCGAACGGCATACTCTCGGCCCGGTCGCCCAGGATCTTGCGCCGATATTCGTCCATGCTGATGAATCTGTCCTTGGCTCGCTGCTCCTCCAGCCATTTCAGATCGTCCACGTAGGCCGGTGCGACCTGCTGCAGCCGCTCCATCAGATGGGGCAGGCGGCGGGCCTCTTCGGCCTGGCGGTTGATCTCCTCGGGGGTGCCGTACTTTTCGACCACCTTGAGGAAGGCGTCAATCGCCCGGTTATCCGGGTCCAGCAGCAGGGCGTTGATCTCGTCAACGCACGACGCGGGGATCTCGAGCAGTTTTCCAAGCTTGTTACTCATAATACACCTCCCTAGTCTATAGTTTGCCCTCATGATACTCGTTATTGGGGGCGGCGCAAGTTGGCAGCGAGTCCGCTCTCGAAATCTTAACGCGCTCACCTGGGGTCCGAGTTTGGCAGGCTATGCCGTTCAGGAGCGTGATGACAATCTCTCGGGACGATGATATAATGAGGATGGGAGGGCAGGTGACAATGTTCGAGCCGCTTTCTGATCAGATGTGCCGGTTGTGCGGAACCCACTCTCGGCTCATTGCCGCGCAGTTGGGGCTGTGTGTTGATTGTATCCGCAGCCGGCCGGAGGAGGCGTTGATCTTGGCCGACGAGTCCCACGCCGTGGCCCGCCGCCTCTTTGACCTGCCCGAGCGGCCGCCGCGTACCGCCGGCGGCCGGCGCTGTGGTCTGTGCGTGAACGAATGCACCGTGGGTGAAGGGGAGCGCGGTTACTGCGGACTGAGACAGGTGCGCGATGGCAGGCTGCGCCACCTCGCAGGCACGCCGGACCGTGGCCTGCTCCACTGGTATCGCGATCCGCTGCCCACCAACTGCGTCGCCAGTCCATTCTGCACAGGACACAGGCAGCGGGGCAAGCACAACCTGGCCGTATTCTATACTGCCTGCACCGCAGACTGTCTTTCTTGCCAGAACTGGCATTTTCGAGAGGTTGTGCCATCCGACGCCGGCCGCTCGGGCGAGCTCGCTGCCGCTGAACTGGCCGCCACCACCGATCAGCGCACCTACTGCGTGTGCTATTTTGGCGGTGATCCAGCCGCCCAGATGGCCCACGCCCTAGCTGCCGGACGGCTCCTGGCGGAGCGGGGCGTCGTCGTCTGTTGGGAAACGAACGGCACGGCCCACCCGCGTCTGATGGAGCGCGCTCTCGCCCTGGCGCTCTCCACTGGCGGCTGCGTCAAATTCGACCTCAAAGCGCACGACGA
>DSDT01000412.1 GCA_011048615.1 Chloroflexota bacterium
AGAAACCCGCCCTACAGGTGTATTTTCGCCTTCGTCACCTGCTGCTGCGAAATTTTCCCCCACGAATCCGTGTAGACCCACAATTTTTCGGACACAGATTCACACAGATTTTCACGGACAAGAATCGCAGGTATCTGTGTGCATCCGTGAAAATCCGGGTCCTGTTTTCTAATCTGACATTGTCAAGGTAAGCACACCATAATCCAATCCAAGTGATGGACAACAATTATACCACAAAATAGCTCTATACACGACAACCTCGAACTGGGGGTACTTGGCGCACCTTTTCACATGTGATATAATGTCGCCATATTGGGAAAGGTGGAGGGTTCCATTGCAACGTAAGGGGGGATACATCGCCTGGCTGATTATCATAGCCGCCATCGCTGCACTCTTTTTGGCCTGGCAGTACGTCGGCTTCCGCCTGAGCATCCGCACGCTGCCAGCCGGAACGAGGATGGCAGGGCTGAACGTCGAGGGCATGTCTCGCGAGCAGGCGCTCAACACCCTCGAAATGGGCCTGGCCACGCCGATAGAGATTACGTACCGCGATCAGCGCCTATCACTGCCGCCCGACACGGTCGAGCTACGTTACGATGCTGAAGAGACAGCCGCTAATCTGGATCGAGGGTTGAGCGCTCACAGGGGATTGGAGGGCTTTCTCGCCTACGTCTTGCGTCGTCCTATCGAGCCTATTGACGTTCCCGTTGCCGTCCGCTATTCTCAGGAACGGATGGACGGCTTTTTGACCCGCCTCGCTATGCAATATGACCAACCACCACAAGAGATCGTTCCACTCCCAGACACCCTGACCTTTCGCCCCAGCCAGCCCGGATATATACTGGACATCGCATCTTCTCGACCCCGGCTCTCTGCCGCTCTGACATCCGCCACCGACCGCCATGCGTCCCTGATCGTACAAGTCGAAGAAGCCCCCCCATACGATCTGACCGTATTGGGAGAACTGTGGCAATCCATTCTGTCTCCCCACCCCAACATCATCCCCGGTATCTTTGTCAAAAGCATGCAGTCCGGGGATGAATGGGGGATCAATGCGGACGTGGCCTATTCCGGATTGAACTTGCTTCAAATCGCCGTGATGGAGGAAACCTATCGCGCACTAGATCCACCCCTCGCGCCAGAGGTGACCAATTGGTTGAGCGACACGATGGGCGTCACCAGCAGCCGGGCCGCCGCGAATTCGCTTCTGGGCAACGTAATCGGTAATGGAGATCCCTACCAGGGGGTCGAGAACCTGACGACATCCATGCATTACCTGGGCCTGATCAACACGTTTATGGCCACCCCATACGATGAGGTGAACAACCCGCCCACCATCGTCACACTGGCCAACTCCCGCACCGACGTGAACACCCAACCCACCCCCGCTATGCAAACGACGCCCCTGGATATGGGACTGCTGCTGGAAATGATCTACCAGTGCAGTCAGGGCGGCGGCGCGCTGCTCGCTGCCTATCCTGAACAGTTTACCGCCTCGGAATGCGGCCGCATGATCGAATGGATGCAGACGAATCAGACCGACAGTTTGATTGAAGCTGGGGTTCCGGTGGAGACCCCAGTCGCACACAAACACGGTTTTACGAGCGACGCGCACGCCGACGCTGCTCTGGTGTTCTCACCAGGCGGCGAATTTGTCCTGATCATCTTTTTACATCAACCCGAATGGTTGGCGTGGGAAAATAGCGCGCCCTTGATCGCCGACATCGCCACAGCGACCTACAACTATTTTAACCTCACTCCATGACCTATCAGGCAAATCATCTCGCCTGACCATGAACGGATGCCGTGAGCAAACCGGATGCACCATGTGATAGTAAGGCGGATTCGTTCTCGAGATTGAATCGGGTTCGTGACCGTCTCACCATATCGGCTCAAAAGCCGCTCCCTCTGGATTGCGCGTTTATCCATTTGGCTCTATAATTAAAGAGGGCAATGGCATACAGCGACCATCATCCCGACCAAACACCAGATACGGGATTGAATATGAAATCTCTCGAGACTCACCGCATTGACATACCTGAATCCCCTTCCCAGCCTCCGCACGCGCAACAGGCACAGGCAGAGACGCCGGCCGGACGGGGGACACAGCCCCTGGCGCCTCCTGCCAAACGCGACGAGCCTGCAGGGGGGCAGTTAGCCGAGGGACATCTGCTTCAGAATCGCTACCAGGTTCTAGAGTTACACGCCGTCGGTGGTATGAGCACGGTGTACAAGGTACAGGATCTGCGCTTTACCAAAGTCACCCGGCTGTGCATTGCCAAAGAGATGCTCAACACAGCCAACGATCCCCAGGTGCGGGCCGTCATCAAGAGCAACTTTGAGCGTGAGGCGAATATCCTCGCCGCGTTGAGTCATCCCGGCATCGTACAAGTCTATGACTTTTTTAGCGAGGGGGAGCGTAACTATCTCATTCTCGAATTCGTGGACGGCAAGGATCTAGAGACCATTCTGACCGATACAGATAGCTTTCTGCCCGAAGCACAAGTGGTAAATTGGGCGATCCAGGTCTGCGAAGTCCTGAGCTACCTGCACAGTCACGAACCTCAGCCCATCGTGTTCCGCGACATCAAGCCCTCCAACATCATGCTCGATAAACACAACCGCATCCGCCTGGTCGATTTCGGCATCGCCCGCATCTTTCAAAGCGGTCAAAAGGGCACCATGATCGGCACCGAGGGGTATACCCCGCCAGAGCAATATCGGGGCAGCGCCGAACCTCGGGTGGATATTTACGCCTTGGGCGCCACAATGCACCATCTGCTCAGCAAACAGGACCCGCGGATGGAAGCGCCTTTCTCTTTCCACGAGCGCCCGATCCACAAGACGAATCCGACCGTCTCCCGTGAACTGACCGACATCGTCAACCGCGCCCTCGAGTACGACATTGACAAGCGGTTTGGATCGGCCGAGGAGATGCAGCGCGCTCTGATGAACCTCAGTTCGGCGCGCGGGTTGGGCGCGACAGCCACTTTCGGCGCCACCGCTTTCAAAAGCAGTGACGTCACGGCACTGTGGCGCTTCCGCTGCGAGGACCAGGTACGCTCCTCGCCGACGGTCGACAAGGGAGTTCTGTACATCGGCGCTTACGACCACAACCTCTACGCGCTCGACGCCGAAGATGGGACCTTTCTCTGGAAGTATGCGACCGAGGGAGGCATCGCCTCGTCCCCGTGTGTGTACGAAGGACGGATATTCTTCGGCTCGGCCGACCGGTTGCTCTACTCGGTCAACGCCGAGACAGGCCGCATCGCCTGGACCTGTCCGACTCAGGGCAGTGTATGGTCGTCTCCCTGGGCGGCCTTCGATCACGTCTTCTTTGGCTCCGACGACTACAACCTCTACGCCGTCAACATATACAGCGGTCGCATCGCCTGGAAGTTTACGACGGACGGCCAAGTGCGCTCATCCCCAGCCGTCTCCCAGGACACCATCTACATCGGATGCGAGGGCAGCATGGTCTACGCCGTGGACATCAGCGGTCAGGTCCACTGGCGTTTCCGCGCCCGGCGGGGTGTGACCTCCTCGCCGGCCATCACCAAAGAGATGGTCTATGTGGGGTCTCAAGACGCCCACGTCTACGCGCTGGACATCCGATCAGGATGGGCCGCGTGGCGCTACCGGACGGGCGGCCCGGTGGTCTCCTCCCCTACCATCAATCAAGACCTGGTGTTCATCGGCTCGACAGATAACGACTTGTATGCCCTGGATGCTGAAACGGGGCGCGTCGTTTGGCGGTACTCGACGGGGGATCAAGTCACCGGTAAACCAGCGGTCTATGAAAACGCAGTCTACTTTGGCTCGGTGGATGGGGCCCTTTACAGCTTGGATATCCACACCGGCAACCTGCGGTGGCGTTTCCAGACAGAAGGGCCAATGATCTCGTCGCCCTGCATCGCGGACGGCATCGTGTACGTTGGCTCGGATGATCGGTACGTATACGCTCTGCCGGCTTGAGCACAGTCGAGAGAGCCGGCAGAACAGCCTAACCAGACTAGGACGGATAGAAAAATATGCAATTTCTACGCAATATCCTGGGGTTGGAAAAGGATCGCCTCCCTGCTCCGGCGGCAGAGGAGATTATCGAGGTTGAGGATTTGATGTACAAGCCTGGCCCAGATTCCACGGCCTCCCACCCGGCGCCCACCAGGCTGCGGATCGGGTGGGCTACCGACGTGGGCCAGGTACGCCGTCACAACGAGGATACCGCCATAGTCATCACGGCCAGCCACGACGGCGACGATGCCTCCCCGCCCTTCGGCCTCTTTATCCTGGCCGATGGAATGGGCGGGCACCAGGCCGGAGAGATAGCCAGTTCGTTAGCGGCCCGGACGATGGCCCATCATATCCTGCAACACCTCTATCTGCCCACCCTGATCGGCCTGGAACAAAGCACCGACGTGCCATCCCTGAACGAAGCGCTGGTGAACGCAGTCCAAGCGGCCAACAATGCCGTAGCGCGTCACGTGCCCGGTGGGGGAACGACGTTGACCGGCGCCCTGGTACTTGGACCGCGCGTCTACGTGGCCCACGTGGGAGACAGTCGCGCGTACATCATCACGGAACAAGGGAGCGAACAGGTCACCCACGACCACTCGCTGGTGGATCGGTTGATCGAATTGGGACAGCTCAGCGCAGACGAGGCCGCCAATCACCCCCAAAAGAACGTCCTGTACCGCGCCATCGGGCAGGGGAGCAACCTGGAAGTGGACATCTCTGTGCGGACTATTCCCGAGAACGGGCGACTCTTGCTCTGCAGCGATGGGCTGTGGGGCTTGGTCAGCGAGGAGACCCTGACCCGGACCGTGATGAGCGCTCCCTCGCCCCAGGCAGCGTGCAACGATCTGATCGTCGCTGCCAACCAGGCTGGAGGAGTGGATAACATCACCATGATTCTGGTGGAACCGCCGCTCAGTTAGCCGCGGCTGAACAGATATGAGCGTACCGATAGACGCCGAAAAAGACTATTACAGTGTACTGGGCATCTCCCCTTCTGCGACGGAGGAGGAGATCAAGCACGCGTACCGCGGCCTGGCGCGCCGTTATCACCCGGACAGCCGGACAGAAAAAGCGCCCACCACCATCTTTCACGGCATACAACAAGCCTATGCCATTCTAAGCGATAAAGAACAGCGGCGCGCCTACGATCGGCAGCGGGCGGAGGCGGGATTCGGGCAGGATTCCGCCCTCTCCTGGACGATTCAATTGAGCCAGACCCAGCTCTCGTCCCAGCACGAAGAACAGGTCGTCTATCTTTTGATCGAGATTCAGCCGGCCGCTGCGCTGGGGAGTCAGCGCTTGCCCCTCAACCTGTGTCTGGTGATTGACCGCAGCACCTCGATGCAGGGCAGGCGGTTGGAACACGTCAAACAGGCAGCCCATCAGATCATTGACGAGCTGCACGACGAGGACTCGTTGGCTGTCGTCACTTTCAGCGATCAAGCCGAGGTTGTGCTGCCCAGCAGCATCAGAGTAAACCCCATCCACGCAAAATCCAAGGTCTCCTCCATCATCGCCAGTGGCGGAACAGAAATTTTGCAAGGGCTGCAAGCCGGGCTGCAAGAAATTGAAAAACGGCACGGTCAGCCAGTCGTCAACCACGTGATCCTCCTCACCGATGGGCAGACGTATGGGGATGAGCCAGATTGCCTGGCCGAGGCGCGGCACGCGGGAGCACGTCACATCGGCATCTCGGCTATGGGCATAGGCGAAGACTGGAACGACACGCTGCTCGACGAGATCGCCCAGCAAAGCGGTGGGGTATCGGCCTACATCGCCTCGCCGGGCCAGGTTCGCTCCATTCTCCAGAAACGGGTGCGCGGCCTGGAGTCCGTCTTCGCCCAGGGGTTGACCCTCGAGCTTCGCCAAGTCGAGGGGGTCAAAGTAGAGAGTGTATACCGCGCCACCCCCCACCTGGAACGCATCCAGTTGACCAATGGCCAGATCCCACTCGGTTCACTGCAAGCCGACACGGTGACCAAGATCGCTGTGGAACTGACCGTCCAACAAAAGGCCCCCGGAGACCATCGGCTGCTGCAATTGGAGCTCACTGGCGACATAGTCGCCTGGAAACATCAACGAGAGAGACTGCGCCAGAACGTCGGCTGCACATTTGTAGCCGGTGAACCTCCTCCCCAGCCGGTGCCGGCTGCTGTGCTCAGCATACTGAGCAAAGTGACCATCTTTCGTATGCAGGAGCGGGCGTGGCACTCGCTGGACAGTGGAGATTTAAAGACGGCGACCCGCCAGTTGGAGCGAGTCGCCACCCGCCTGTTCGACCTGGGAGAGGTCCAGCTGGCCCGAGCGGCTATGTTGGAGGCCGGCCGTCTTTCTCAAGGCGGTGCTCCTACGGCAAAAGGGCGCAAAGAACTCAAGTACGGCACGCGTAGCTTGACTATTGCTTCAGGGAGAGAGACCTATGATTGAATGTCCATCTTGTGGTCGCAAACATCGACCTGGTACGTTGTTTTGCAGCGAATGCGGCGTTTACCTGCCGACAGGCGGGCCTCTGAGAACCGAGCCTCTGCCCGAAGAAGAGCTGCCCATCTCGCGAGCGAACCCGTGGGCCAGCGAGCCTATCGGAGCTGCCGGCGAACCGGCCTTGATTCCCCTGCGGATCAAGGTGGTGTCCACGAGTCGCGAGATTCAGCTGCCCACGACATCTGAAGTACACATCGGGCGCACCGATGCCGCTCACGGCATCTTTCCCGACATAGACCTTTCCCCCGATGGCGGGCTGGATGGCGGCGTCTCCCGCCACCATTGCAAGATCCATCAGCGGGGGTCGGCCTACATGGTCGAGGATGTGGGCAGCGCCAACGGGACCTTTTTGAACGGGCAACGGCTGACGCCCTATCTGCCCCACGTAATCAAAGACAAGGACAAACTTCAATTGGGCCGCGTCGCCCTAGAGATTATCATCCACGCACAAGAATAACCAGGACCGGAGGACGATCATGCATACTATATTGATCCACATACTGAACGAGGAGGCCGTGGTTGGGGAGATAGACGAGTTGCCCAGTCCTACGGATCAGTTGCTGATCGTCAGTAACGTTCGCTATCGTGACGGACGTGACGTCTCTTACGTACTGCCCGAAACGAACGTCGTGATCTATCCCTGGTACCGGGTTCACTGCATAGAAATTATGCCCGGTGAAGAGAAGGAAGAGATCGTCACCTTTGTCCGCGAGTGAACGCCGCTATGAATTCTCGCCGTGAGATCATCCTGGTCGTAGACGACGAACCTCGGATGACCAAGTTCATCCGTATGAACCTGGAACTCGAGGGATACGAGGTGATCGAAGCGCACAATGGATTGGAAGCCCTGGAAAAGACCCGCACCAATCTGCCCGACCTGGTCGTGCTGGACGTGATGATGCCAGAGTTGGACGGATTCGAGACCCTGGAAATGCTGCGCGAGGTCTCTAGCGTTCCGGTCATCATGCTCACCGTCCGCGCCGACGAGGAGGACAAAGTCCGCGGTCTGGAACTGGGCGCCGATGATTACGTCACCAAGCCCTTTGGAGCCCGCGAGTTCGTCAGCCGTGTCAAGGCAGTGCTGCGTCGCACCCAAAGTCCCGCCACACCGGATGAGGCCATTCTCGAAATTGACGACCGGTTGGCCGTAGACTTTAACAGTCGCGAGGTCATCGTCGAAGGAGAACGGATTGACCTGCGCCCCACCGAATTCCGCCTGCTCTATCACCTGATAGAAAACGCCGGTTGGGTGGTGCCGTACGAGACACTGCTGGCCAGGGTGTGGGGATACGAATACCGAGAGGAAATTCAGTATTTGCGCCTTTATGTCACCTACTTGCGGCAAAAGATCGAGATAAACCCGTCTGAACCCCACTATATCCTGACCGAGCGCGGTGTGGGATACCAGTTCATAGATTTCCGCCAAAAGCAACAAGAGGATAGCCCCCCAAAGGAGGATGTGTAACATGGGAGAAACCTACAAGGTTGTGGTTACAGGCACCTTTAACGTCGGCAAGACCGAGTTCGTCCGTACGATCTCGGACATTCCCATCGTCTCGACCGAAAAACGGATCACCGACGACCTGGCATCCACCAAGGAAGAGACGACCGTAGCGATGGATTACGGGCACGTCCGGATCGGCGACGATCTGTTTCACTTGTACGGCACCCCCGGTCAACCTCGATTCGATTTCATGTGGGACATTCTAGCCAAAGAGATGCATGCCTTCATCCTGCTGGTGGACAGTTCTACTCCCGAAGGATTGTTATCCGCCAAACAACTGATCCGCATCTTTAACCACAAAAGCGACGTGCCCTTTATGGTAGTCGCCAACAAACGGGATAAACACGGCATTCTCTCCATCGAGGAAATCAGCAGGCGTCTCGGTCTGGAGGATGGCCCCCCTGTCCTTTCATGTGTCGCCATAGACAAGACGAGCGTCCATAGCGTCCTGGAAAAACTACAACACCTGTTGCATAAAAGTTCATAACATCTGATTTTTACCTGCTGCTCGTGAGCACCCTCGCGTATCCCGCGAGGGTGCTTTTTCTAATGCATTTCTAATTCCGCTCTTGTGGAATTCTAATCAAGCCATGTGATACTATACATGATGATACTGGCGGGCATCTCGCCCGGTGCGCTCTGAACCTAGACATTTGAGTAAGGAGGTGTAGAGATGACAAACCTGGTACGTTGGGAACCTTTTCGTGATCTGATCAGCCTGCGGGAGGCCATGAATCGGCTCTTTGAGGAGAGCGTCGTGCAGCCAGCCGGCGGATGGTTGACGCCCATGCAAGGGGCGACGCTGGCCGTGGATATGTACGAAACCGATGACGCCATCGTCGTCAAATCGGCCCTGCCCGGCCTCAACGCCGACGATGTGAACATCAGCATCACCGCCGACACGCTGACCATCAAAGGGGAGACCAAGGCCGAGGAGGAAATCCAGGAAGAGAACTATATCTGCCGCGAACAGCGGTATGGCTCGTTCTCCCGCACCCTGCCGATCCCGGTTTCGGTCGTGGCGGACGAGGCCGAGGCCGAGTTCGAGAACGGCATTCTGACCCTCACGCTCCCCAAGGCCGAGGAAGTCAAACCGAAGGCGATACAGGTCAAGGCCAAAGGAAAAAAGTAACTCGTTTGGAAAGGGGGAGAGTCAAATCCCTCTCCCCCTTTGGAGCTATTAACATGATACAGCAGAGGAGGTAGTGAAATGACCATCACACGTTTGAACCCCTGGCGCGACATGATGACCCTGCGCGAAGCCATGAATCAACTGTTGGAAGAGAGTATGGTGCGCCCCAGACCGGGCTGGGAAGAGGAACGACCGGCAGGACAATTCCGACTTCCACTCGACGTGTACACCACCCCGGAAGAAATCGTCCTCGTGGCATCCCTGCCCGGACTGACCTCTGACGAGGTGGATATTTCGATCGAGGGCGACACATTGACCATTCGCGGCGAACTACGCCCGCCGCTGGAGAATGTCACCTACCTGTTCCAGGAGCGGCCGTATGGGGCATTTGGACGCACCCTGACGTTGAACGTGCCCGTCAACGTAGACAAGGCCGAAGCTGTCTTTGAAAACGGCATTCTGACTCTCACGCTGCCCAAGACGGAAGAGACCAAGCCCAAACTCATCAAGGTCAAGAGCAAGTAACGAATAGAGCAACGACAAACAACAGGGCCAGGTCATACGACCTGGCCCTGTTTGCACATCAGAACGGCTGGCTGTCAGCCCGACCTGACGACGAGCGGCAAATAGATCCTGAACGGCTCGACCCTCACCTCGAAAGCCGTATAGTCAGTCAGGCCTCCCTCGTCGGTCACGGTGATGGTGATGGTCGCTGTCCCGGTCAGCCCCGCCGCTGGCGTGATGGTCACGTTCCAGTCCGCCCCAGAGCCGCTCAGGACAATGTTAGCCAGCGGAATCAATGCAGCGTTCGAAGTCTCTTGCAAGACAATCAAGTCTTCTAGCGCCGTCTCCGCGTCGCCAATGGTGAAGGGGATGGGCCCGAGCGGGGTGTTCACCGTGGTGCTCTGGTCAGCGATGACCGAGATGGTTGGCGGGGTGTTCTCCCCAGCTGCAAAGACCGTGATGGTGAAGGCTTGCGTCCCTGTCAGGCCGCCGGTGTCCCGCACCTGCAGCACCACCGGGTGCTCGCCCACGTCGGCGCTGCCGGGCGTGCCGCTCAGGGTGGCGCTGCCGTCACCATGGTCTGTCAGCTCCAGCCAATCCGGCTTGGTCAGTTCGGTGATGGTCAACACGTCGCCCACGTCCGCATCCTCGGCGGTGACGGTGTAAGTATAGGGCTCGTCCTCGATGGCTACCTCCACCGGCGTGCTGGTGAACCAGGGCGGGTCATTGACGTTCGCCACGATGATAGTGAAGGATTGGGTGTCGATAGCCCCACCGGCATCCTTCACCTGCAGCAACACCGCGTGCTCGCCCACGTCGTCGTTGGTCGGCGTACCGCTCAGCGTGGCGCGACCATCGCCATGATCGATGAGGGTGAGCCAGGCTGGCTTGGTCAGCGCGGTGATGACCAGCACGTCGCCCACGTCCACGTCCTCGGCGGTGACAGAGTAGGTGTAAGCCACGTCCTGGGTCGCCGTCGTGACCGGCGTGCTGGTGAAGCGGGGCGGGTCGTTGACGTTCGCCACAGTGATGACGAACGCCTGTCTACTGCTCGCTTCCGCGCTGTCCTGCACCAGCAACTCGACCGCGTGGTCACCCACATGCTCGTTGCCCGGCGTACCGCTCAGGGTGGCGCGGCCGTCGCCGTGATCGGTGAGGGTGAGCCAGTCGGGTAGCGTCGGCGCTGTGATGACCAGCACGTCACCCACGTCCACATCCTCGGCCGTGACGTTGTAGGTATATGTCACATCCTGGGTCGCGATGGTCACTGGCAGGCTGGTAAAGCGGGGCGGGTCGTTGACATTCGCCACGGTGATGGTGAAGGATTGCGTGTCGGTCAGGCCGGCGGCGTCCCGCACCTGCAGCGCCACCGGGTGGTCGCCCACGTCGGCATTGGCCGGCGTGCCGGCCAAAGTAGCCGTGCCGTCGCCATGGTCGGCCAGATTCAGCCAGCCGGGCAGGGTCAGCGCGGTGATGGTCAACAAGTCGCCGTGGATCAAGTCGGGGTCGGTAGCAGCGACGGCGTAGCTGTAGGCCACGTCCTGCGTCGCCGTCTCGACCGGGTCGCTGGTAAAGGTCGGTGGGTCGTTGACGTTGTGCACCGTGATGGTGAACGCTTGCGTATCGGTCAGACCGCCGCTGTCGGTCACTAGCAGTTCCACCGGGTGATCGCCCACGTCGGCGTTGCTCGGCATCCCCGCGAGGGTCGCCGTCCCGTCGTCGTGATCGGTGAGCTGGAGCCAAGTGGGTAGCGTCGGCGCTG
>DSDT01000049.1 GCA_011048615.1 Chloroflexota bacterium
ACATAGATCAGGGCATCCTGGGCCTGCGCGATCTTTTCCCCTTCCATGGAGCCGGAGGTATCCAGCACCAGGATCACGTCGCGGGGGATCACCCGTCCCTCCTCCACCTCGACCGTCGGCGCGACCAGCAGCAGGAAAAACCCGTCATCCGGCGGTTCCCGATAGCTCAACAGGTTGAGGGCCAGATCCTCCTCGCTCACCGTATAGATTAGCTCGAAATCCTGGTCGGGCAGCACGTCCATCTCCTCGTAGCCGACGACAGCCCGATAGTCGCCGTCCCGCTCAATATAGGCCCGGTCCTGGTGTGTCGGCGAGTAGACGGCGTGCAGCGCGTCCCGAGAGCGGATCTCGACCCGCACCCGCACCTCCTCCAGCGGACGGGCGGAGAACTTTTCGGTGTTGAGGGGGTAGACGTAACGCACCATCCCGTGCTCGGCTGGCAGCACCTGGCTGTATTCCAGCTCGATCTGGCGGGAGCCGCCTGGGGGGATGGGAAAGATGCGGGCCTGCACCGCTCCCCGCCCGACGTATTCCAACAGCGCCGGGTCGCGCCGCTGCCGCACAATATCCTCGTAAATCCGACGGGCCTCGTTCGCCTCCAGGATTTTCGCCTCGACCGGCGTGCCGTCCACCCACATGATGAACTCGGAGACCGCCGCGCCGTCGGGCAGCGGGAAGATGTAGGTGCCCTCGCACTCCCAATTGTGCTCGTTGACAAATTCCTGCTCGACGCGAGTGGTCGCCACCTGGTTCTCAATGGTCACCGTGACGCGGTGGTAGCGGATGGTGAGCCAGACCTCCCGCAGCGGAATCGGCTCCGGCAGTGGGATAGGGTCTGGGATGATGATGCCATCGGCCAGGACGGGCCGCGCGACGGTCAGCAAGAGGAACAGCACCGGCATGCAAGCCAGCCAGCGACCCAGTGCAATTCTGATTCGGTTCATCTCTCTCCTCCTCCTTCGTGGTGTCGGGGGTCAACCAGCGCCCGTATCTACTCGTAAGACGTCGCGTGAGGCGCAAAGGTTCCGACTCTCGATCGCGATGATGCCATACCCTCTGCGGTAAGAAAAGGCCGCTCCAGGGAGAGTTGACAACTTGGGAGCTTTGCGTTATCCTCTGGCGCGCACAACTATTAGACTTGTCAACAGGAAGGATTATGTTCACTCAACTTGTTCACAACGGTGTCGTGGTATCCGGGTGTTCCGGGCCGGAGCATCTCACGATCACGGTCAGGGGCGAGCGGCGAGACCTATCTTCCCCACAGGCAGAGATGGCGCTGGCCTGGGCCCGGAAACAGGGCACTCCCTACGTCGAGGATGCGGTCTTTGTCCGCAACTTTATGGCGGATTTCAGCGCCGCCCTGGGCGTGGACCCGCCGCTGGCGGTCGAAGAGGTGGATTTCGGCCCGGCTCTGGCTATCGTGCGAGAGCAGCGGGCCGCCAAAGAGAGTCTGACGAAGGAGGAACGGAAGGCGTTGGCAGCTCAGCGCAAGGCGGAGCGAGAGCAGCTCAAGGAGCAGTATGGCTACGCCCTGGCGAACGGCGAGCGGGTCGAACTGGCTAACTATGTCGCCGAGCCGAGCAGCATCTTTATGGGACGGGGGAATCATCCCCTGCGCGGGTGCTGGAAGGCTGGCCCGCAGCAGTGTGACATCACACTGAACCTGAGTCCCGACGCGCCCCGTCCTCCCGGAGAGTGGGCCGAGATCGTGTGGCAGCCCGAATCGTTGTGGGTGGCCCGCTGGGAGGACAAGCTGAGCGGCAAACTCAAGTACGTCTGGTTGAGCGACACCGCGCCGGTCAAGCAAGAACGGGAGGCCGCCAAATTCGATCAGGCGGTGGAATTGAACGAGAATCTGGATCAGGTCCGCGCTCACATCGAGCGGGGCATAGTCGCCCCGGACCCCAAGCGGCGTATGGTCGCCACGGCTTGCTATCTGATTGATGCCCTCTGTCTGAGGGTGGGGGATGAAAAAGACCCTGGTGAGGCCGACACCGTCGGCGCGACCACGCTCCGCCCCGAGCACGTCACCTTGCATCCCGACGGAACGGCCGAGTTCGAGTTCCTGGGCAAGGACTCGGTGCGCTGGCACAAGAGGATCCCCCTCCCAGACGTGGTGTGGGATAACCTGCAAGACCTGCTGCGCCATGCCCGGCCCTCCAACTCGACCGGGAACGGCAAGTCCCATCCCACGCGGGATAAGCCGCAGATCTTTCCCACCATCGGCAGCAGCGACGTCAATGCCTTTCTGTCCGAGGTTCTTCCCAGCTTGACGGCCAAGGTCTTTCGCACGCACCATGCCACCCAGGTCGTCCGCGACAGCCTGTGGGATTCGGCCGTCGAGCCGGACGATCCAGAGCACAAGAAATGGGCGGCCGTCACCCAGGCGAATCTGGAGGCCGCCATTCTCTGCAACCACTACAAGACTCCCCCGGCTAAATGGCGCGAGCGGCGGCAGCGTGCTCTCGAACGGCAGGCAAAGTTGAAGGAGCGGGTGATTGCGTGCCGCGATAAGCTGCGCCAAGCCCGCGAGGTTCTGTCCGAACTGGAGCGGGAGGCGCGGGAAAAGAGGCAAAACGCCGAGAATGCCGATCAGCGAGAGCGGATCAAGGCCCGTTACGACAAAAAGTTGGCCAGAGCTAACAAAAAGGTCGAGACCGCCAGGAATAGATTGGAACGGGCCCAAATAGCCCTCGACAAGGTCAAGACCAAAGACGAGGTGGCTGTCCAGGGGCGCACGTGGAACCTGGGCACCAGCCTCAAATCCTACATTGATCCGCGCGTCCTTTACGAATGGGGCCAACAGGTAGATTACGACGTCCTGGAAAAATACTACCCCAAAGCCTTGCGACGCAAGTTTGCCTGGGTGAGGGAGCAGGAGGAAGACGAGATTTGATGCTGCGACTTGCCAGCGAACAAATGTTCTGGTAGAATGGTGCTGATACGATAAGCCCCGACATCAGGAGGCAGCATGGCAAAAACCTATACCAATTGGGTGTGCCAGAACTGTGGCCGGACGACGCCCCGAGAGATGGGACGCTGCCCCGGCTGCGGCGAGTGGGGCACGATGATCGAGGTCATCGAGCAGCCAGACCCGTCCACCGGGGGGGCGTTCAGCCCACCTACCAGCGAGCCTCAGCGCCTGACCGAGATCCAGGCCGAGGGGCTTGTCCGGCTGCCGCTGCCGCTGGGCGAATTCTCTCGCGTGCTGGGAGGGGGTGTCGTGCCTGGCTCCCTCATTCTCGTGGGCGGCGATCCGGGGATAGGCAAATCCACGCTGCTGCTCCAGGCCGCCGGCGTGATGGTCGAAGCGACCGACCGGCCCGTGCTGTACGTCTCTGGCGAAGAGTCGGCCCGCCAGATCAAGATGCGCGCCGACCGGCTTGGTGTTCGCAGCGCCGATCTGTTCGTCGTCACCGAGACCAACCTGGAGGCCATCCTGCACCATGCAGATCGGATTCAGCCGGCGACGATGATCGTGGATTCGATCCAGACCATCTATCTCGAGGAACTGACATCGGCGGCCGGTTCCATCAGCCAGGTGCGCCAGACGGCGGCTCGGCTTCAGTGGTGGGCCAAGAACACTGGCGTGGCCGTCTTTCTGGTGGGACACGTGACCAAGACTGGGGCCATCGCCGGGCCCAAGGTGCTGGAGCATATCGTGGATACTGTGCTCTACCTGGAGGGAGACCTGTTCCACACCTATCGCCTGCTGCGCTCGGTCAAAAACCGCTTCGGAGCGACCTCAGAGATCGGGGTGTTTGATATGCAGGGACAGGGATTGATCGAGGTGCCGAATCCCTCCGAAGTCTTCCTGGCCGAGCGCATGGTCAACGCGCCGGGTTCGACCATCGCCGTGACGATGGAGGGCACGCGCCCTCTCTTGATCGAGGTCCAGGCCCTGGCCAGCCATTCCAGCTTTGGTCATCCGCGCCGCACGGCCAACGGCGTGGATTTCAACCGGCTACTGCTGATCACGGCGGTGCTCTCGCGGCGTATAGGGCTGCGGCTGTTCGATCAGGATGTGTTCGCCAACGTGATCGGGGGGCTGCAGGTGCGAGAGCCGGCCGCCGATCTGGCCGTAGCCGTAGCCATCGCCTCCAGCGTGCGGGATCGGCCTGTAGCGGCGGACCTGGCCATCATCGGGGAGGTGGGACTCTCCGGCGAGGTGCGGGCCGTCAGCCAGACAGCGGTGCGGTTGAGGGAAGCGGCCCGCTTGGGATTCCGCCGCTGCCTGCTGCCCAAGTCGGCGCGACGGGGACAGGAACCGCTGCCGGAGGAAATCATTTCGATCCCGGTACGCTCGGTGGCGGAGGCAGTGGAGAAGGCACTGGTGTAGCACATCGTGGAGAGATGTGCTATAATGTAGAGGGTTCAGGACGCAGCAGTAAAAGAACGAGAGGGTGAATCAACTCGGGTCGGCAGCACCAAGCGACCATCACGCAAAAGGAGGCATGATGACGAAATTGACGAAAATCGAAGGCATCGGTGAGACGTATGCCCAACAGCTCAGAGAGGCTGGCATTGCGACGTTGGAAGCATTGCTGGAACAGGGGGCTGCGCCCAGGGGACGCAAAGAGATCGCCGAGAAAACCGGTATTAGCGACAAATTGATCCTCAAATGGATCAACCGAGCCGATCTGTTTCGCATCAAGGGGGTCGGGGAGGAATATGGCGACCTGTTGGAGGTAGCCGGCGTAGATACTGTCCCGGAACTGGCACAGCGCAACCCGGAGAACCTTTACCAAAAGGTGATCGAAGTGAACGAGGAGAAAAGGCTGGTCCGCAGGCCACCCACCCAGGAACAGATCCGGGGATGGATTGAACAGGCCAAGGGTCTGGATCGAGTAGTGACGTATTAAACCATGCCTGGGATTGGAAACCCGGTTGGGGTCGCATGTGTTATCAGAACAGGTCGCTGGCGAGTCTTTTGATCGGCTCGAGCGATAATCTGGAAAAACCTGGTTTCTTGACCCTTGGATGGTGACCTGTATAACTGTACCTGGTGCTGCTGATTCATTCGCAAGAGCACGTCGCTGACATCCAAGATGCTGTTGGAATATTGCCCTCGCCCAGATCCGATGACCGATCCGGGCGAGTAGGCCAATCTATGTGGCACGTGGCGACGCCGTCCGGTTGACCCTGAACCCTGGGTGATGAAGGAGATGACCAAGAAACGTACAACTCGACGTTCAACCAGCAAAAGCCGCCGGAGCGGCCGGCGAACGAGTAGCCGGCCTCGCCAGTCCCTATCCCTGCCCAAGATCAACCTCACTCAAGATCAGTGGCTCGACATTCTGGGCTATGGGATGCTCCTGATCGCGGTCCTGACGCTCCTCAGCTTTTTGCCGGCCAACCGGGGAATTATCACCAGTAAGTGGGTTGAACTGCTGCGCCGGACGTTCGGCTGGGAGGCCTACCTGACGCCGCTGTTCGTCGGTGCGGTGGGATTATGGCTCGTGCTGCGCGAGTTCGGCGACAAGCTGCCCCGCCTGACCTTTCTCCAGAGCGTCGGACTGCTGCTCGGCTTTCTGGCTCTCTCCCTCACCTGTCACCTCATTGCGGCTCCCCTGATGTTCGACGGCGACGTGGCAGCCACTGCCGATGCCGGGCACGGCGGTGGATACGTGGGAGCAGCTCTGAGCCGTCTGTTTCTGCGGGGATTAGGGAGAGTAGGCGTCGTCGTCCTGCTGATCACCTGGTGGTCCATCGTCATCGCGCTGATCTTTGGCGTCACCGTGCGGGATGGCGCGCAGGCATTCCGCCGCCTGGTAGGGAAGGGGCAGCTCGGGCGCCCCGGCTCACTCCCTGCGTCGCCGGGCGCGGTGATCGGGCGGGCATCTGCTTCCCGAGGTTCTCCTGGCGCCGCGCCTGCTTCATCCCCGTCTCCCCCACCGTCTGCTCCGCCCGCCATCTCTCGGAGCCCGTCGCCTGCCGCCCCACCCAGCCATTCACTGCTGATTGGAGACGATCAAAAGTGGCAGCTTCCGGCGTTGGAAGAGATTCTGGAACCCGGAAGTGAAAACGACATCGGCGTGGGCATACTGCGTCAACAGTCGCGCGTGATCGAAGAGACCCTGGAGAGTTTAGGGGCCCCGGTCTGGGTTCGGGAGATGAATCCAGGTCCCGTCGTGACCCAATTTGGCGTCGAACCTCGGGTGATTACTCACGTCAGCGGCAAGTGTTACAACCCCGCGTGCAAAAAGAGCTTTGGCTTTGATATTCCCGAGTCGCTGCCGGACGTCGAGACCGCCATTTGTCCTCACTGTCAGAGTGACGATACCGAGGTGTTGAGCGTCAAGGAGACCAAAATCAAGGTCAGCCGCATCAAGACGCTGGCCGATGACCTGGCGCTGGCGCTGCAAGCCAAGACGCTGCGCATCGAAGCCCCCATTCCCGGCAAGAAGCTGATTGGCATCGAAGTGCCCAATCCCGAGATTGCCCTGGTCTCGTTGCGAGATGTGATGGAATCGGACCAGTTCCGGCGCCTGGATGCGCCGCTGCGGCTCTGCCTGGGTCAGGATGTCTCTGGCCAACCAGCGGTCGCCGACCTGACCATGATGCCGCACTTGCTCATCGCAGGCACGACCGGCTCCGGCAAGTCGGTCTGCATCAACGCCGTCATCGCTGCGCTGCTCCTCCAAAAGACCCCTGACCAGCTTCGATTTCTGATGGTGGACCCAAAGCGCGTGGAACTGACAGGGTATGAAGGCATTCCCCATCTGCTGTCCAAAGTCGTGGTGGAGATGGAGCGGGTGACGAGCGCGCTGCAATGGATATCGCGAGAGATGGATGGACGGTATCGCCGGTTTGCCAAGATGCGGGCCACCGATATCCGCGATTACAACCGGCGCGTCGCACCGGAGCAGGGGGAAAAGCGGCTGCCCTACATCGTGGTCGTCATAGACGAGTTGGCGGATTTGATGATGATGGCCCCCCAGGAAACAGAGCGCTCCATCTGCCGCATCGCCCAGATGGCCCGGGCGACTGGCATTCACCTGGTGATTGCCACCCAGCGGCCCAGCGTGGACGTGGTCACCGGGCTGATCAAGGCCAACTTTCCGGCTCGCATCGCCTTCAACGTGGCCTCGTCGGTCGACTCGCGGGTGATCCTCGACATGCCCGGCGCCGAGCAATTGTTGGGGCAGGGCGACATGTTGTTCCTGCCGCCGGATGTCCCGATGCCGCTCCGCTTGCAGGGTGCGTTCGTCTCCGACGAAGAACTGCGCCGGTTGGTCCACTTTTGGAAGGAACAGGGCAGGCCAGGAGCGATACCTGTCGAGAAGACCGTGCAGCAACCCCTGTGGGAAGAGATGCGCGAGGATGAAAAGGTCGAGTTCGAGGATGAACTGCTGCCGGATGTGATTGATCTGGTACTGAGGGAGGAGCGGGCATCCATTTCTCTCCTCCAACGAAAACTGCGCATTGGCTACACGCGGGCCTCGAGAATCATGGATATCCTCGAGGAGCACCAGGTCGTCGGACCGCAGCCTTCAGGAGGGCGAGCGCGCGAGGTCTTTCCCGCCGCAGCCCGTGCGCTGTTAAGCCCCCCTGGAAATGGATCGTCCCGCCAATAACGAAAAAGTCCCCGTCACTCCTCTGCTGGTTGACCTTTACCTCGCTTCAGGCTGGGCCATTGTACCTTGGGCCATTTGACTTTTCGTTCCTCCCGAGGTTGAGACGTGACCATGTGTTTTACCGCCTGGACGAGTTCCTCGGCGTCGTACCCCTCTACCTGGGAACTCAACTTGTCGAGCGCGGCCCGCTCCCTTTCGGTCAGAGTTGTCCCGGTCTCGGTGTCTGCACTGACCAGGGCCACGAGCAGCGCGCGCTCGTCATCGTTCAATTCCTCTCCTCCACCCTCCTCCAGCAGCCGGCGGATTCCCTCAGGGTTGAAAACCATTTTCTCCTGCGAGTCTTTCGTCATTCTCCCTCCCCTCCATATCAATCAAGATGTGACACCGAGACGCACCGTGTCCCATCATCTCCTGTGCTCTCGTCCTGACAGGGCTATGGGGCAGTAACACCTCAAAGTAGGCTTGCCACAGTCCCTGACAGGCCATGCATGCTTGATCGTACCGCTCTAAACCCGCCCGCTGGCAGCCCAAAAGAGCCGCACACCGTATGATGGTGACCTGAACGCGATCCCCCTCCACGGTGAAATCGGCATCAAAGCCAGCCGCTAGTACCTCCTGAAAATAGGTGAGGATGATCCTGACCCCATCCTCTACGTCATCGGCGGCCGGCTTGCCCAACGCTCGAAGCATCCGCCGCATCTCGATGCGCCCGAAGGCGGCCCGCACCCGGGCGTTCAGTCGAGCCGCGGTCTCCCAGTCGAACTCTTCGTACACCTTGAGAAACCACTGTCCATCCCAGGCCATCGCCAACAGCGCCATCATGCGGGCTCTGGTCTCGGCTGAAATCGCGTATGCCTCTATCGCTCGCTCCTCTCGTCAATGGTATGGCTGCCGATGTGCGCCCGATGCCGCCAGCGCCACCACAACCCCACCGGATAGCCCATCATCTTGGCCACGTCACCGACCACGCGGATCACCGGCACCCACAGGGCCGCCTCCAACTTTTGTCCGAGACTCGACTCTCCCCACATCGTCGCCAGCCGCCTCCAACCGGCCCCAAACATCCCCGGCCCGGCGATCACGTAGAGGGCCCACCACCACGGACTGGTCATCGCTCCTGCCAGGGCGATGAGCGGCCCGGCCGCCAGGTAGGTCAGGTAGCGGATGGCGTGCCGCCGGCGCCACAGGTCCGCCTTGCCGTCCCCCCGCGCGTAGCGATAGTACTGGAGGAAAAAGGCGCGCAGGTTGGGACGGGGGCGAAAATGCACGATTGCCTGGGGAGCAAAGATGAACGGCCCGTACCGCTCGCGTACTCGAAAGTCAAAGATCAGGTCCTCGCAATAGTCCAGCCACTCGGGATAGCCCCCCACCGCCTCCCACACCGCCTTGCGGAACGCGACGGAGCGGCTGGACGGGAGAAAGCGCTGCGGGGCGATCTCTTGCACCTGCGGGAGCACCGTTGCTCCCATCGCCATCTCAAAAACCGTCTGCGGATCGGGTACGAAAAACCCGGCCACCGCCTGGGCGCCCTCGTCCCGCTCAAAGGGCGCCACGATCTCTTCCAGCCAGCCGGGACTCAGGCGCACCCCGGCATCGGTGACGGCGATAATTTCCCCCGTGGCGGCCTCGATCGCCGCGTTACGCCCCTGCGAGATGTTGGCGCCGGTCCGCTGCACGACGCGCAGATTCAAGTCAGCGGCGGCCTCCTCCAACAATTGTACCGTGCCATCGGTCGATCCGCCGTCACAGACCACCACCTCGTCCGGGGGGCGCGTCTGCGCGACCAGGCTGTCCAGCAGCCGGCGCAGGCTGGCGGCCTCGTTCAGCACCGTGGCGACGACGGAAACGCGTATCGGCATCGGGTCCGATTATACACGACGATGCGTCCGCCGCCAAGTTACTCGTCCGAGATGGTGAACAGGCCGCCGTCGCTCCGTCCAAACACCTCGGGAAAGTACATCTCGTAGGCGTGGGTGGGAATAGCCTTGTACTTGCCCACCAGGCTGGCGCGGATCAGGTAGGTGTATTCGTAGGTGCCGCGCGGCAGATAGGTGGCGAACAGGACCGCCTTTTCGTCCCGCAGCTCGGTGTGACTGAACCACCACCAACCCCAGCCGCCGCTCCACGGGTTGCGCCGATCGGTGCGGATCAACTCGGGCCGTTGCCCGACGACGCTGGTCGTCTTGAGGCTCTGGTCCACTCCCTCGGCGCCGGCAGGGAACGGATCCTCCACTACCACATAGTGCAGATCGTTGGGCGCGATGATGGTCAACTTGACCTGGATCACGTCGCCGACCTGGGCCTGGGAGACGGGCGGGCAGGACCCCTCCTCCGCATCACAATTCACCAACCGGTACTGCCGGCTGACGATGATGCCCCGGTTGAGGGCAGTCACCTGCTCCACCGGCTTAAAGTAACGGAGGTACATGCTATAGTACAGCCGTCCCTGCCCCTCGTCCTCCCCCACCGAGGGCTGGCGTTCGACGATCACCCGGTTCGCCTCGTCGGCCAAGAGATCGGCGACGGCGATCTGCAATTTCACTGTCTCGTCAATGCTCTCACGCGAGACGCTGCCCGCGCCCAACGGCCGACCGTTGACGACCACCTGCCAATCGTAGTCTCCTGCCAACTCACCGGTGGTGACCATCCAGTCGGTCAGGCCGATGATGGCCCAGGCGGTCTCCTGGGTCGTTTCCCAGCGACCATCCTGGCGGGCGACCATCAGCCAGCGGACGGCATTGGCAGCCAGCCCGTTCTCGGGGTCCAGCCGCGCCAGGGCTGCCAGCACGATGGCGGTGGAACGGGTATCGGTGTTCATGCTGTAATAGTCCACCTGTTCCTCCTCCCAGTGCGCACCGGTGGCGCTGACGATGGCGGCGCTGGTGATGTCTGAAAGTAGTGTGTTCACGCGCGTCGGCTTTTGCGGCTCCAACAGGCCCAGGGCCAGCGCCAGGTAGGCCCGCCCGAAGGTATCCAGCACGTCCCGCTGCTCGAACAGGGTGATGGTGCGGGCCAGGTCCCCGCGCTCGGCCTCGGCCAGGACGTACAGGACAAAGGCCTGCCGGTTGGCCTGCCAGTGGCGCTTCACATCCCGGGGCTGCACCAGGTTCTGCTCCAAAAAGTCGGCCGCTCGCTCCATGACCCCCTCATCCACAGTGAAGCCGGCCCGCTGAGCCTCGATCATCCCCAACAGGACGTAGGCGGTCAGGTAGGGATCCGAGTCATCGAGCACCCACCATCCCCAGCCGCCGTCATAGTGCTGCTGGTTGTAGAGCCGCTGCAGAGCCGTGCTGACCAGACCCGGCAGGCGGTTTCCCAGGTCAGGCCGCAGGTCCTCGAGGTCCAGGTCGCGGAAGGCCCGGTAGGTGACCACGTTGGGCAGGAAGCGGCTGACTGTTTGCTCGGTACATTCGTAGGGATAGTGCTCTAGGTAGCGCAGTCCATCCACCATGCCCGCCGCTAGCGAGGGGTCCAGGTGGATCGAAAGCTCTCCCTGGGTGGGATCGTAGCTGGGCGGCAGGACCACCGCCTCCAACTGCTGCCCATCTTCAGTCAGGACGCCGGCCGTGGCGACCGTCTCCGGCGTGCTGTAGCGGTAGACCGGCAGCGTGAGTTCGACGGCGTCGCTCAGTCCTTGCTGTCCGGTGGCCCGGCCCTG
>DSDT01000264.1 GCA_011048615.1 Chloroflexota bacterium
GTCGGCTGTTCCGCGCCTCCTTTCAACACCACGCGAATCTTTTCTTGGGCCATGAACTGGTCGCCGGTGGCGGTGTGTCCCACCACGTTGATCTGGGCTCCGTCGTTGAGGGCGGCCGGCCGCTCGACAGGTTCGATGAGGACGTTCTGCTGGCGGAGGTTTTGGAGGGCCTGTTGAATTTCGTCCTCAGAGACCTTGGCCTCCTGGGGCTTGAGGCGATACGCGCGATAGTCGCCCAAATCCACCTGGGGATACAGGGAGACGACGTATTTAAACACAAAGGGGTCTGTCTGAACGTCCTCCAACTTGGCGGGCGCATAGATTTGGAGGTCCTGTTCCTCCACCGCCTGGCGGAAGAGGTCCTGGGTCAATGTATCGGCGACCCGCTGGCGGATCGTATCCTCTCCCAAGCGCTGCACGATGACTTCGTAGGGAGCTTTGCCTTGTCGGAAGCCAGGGATGCGGGTCTGTCTCGATATTTGGCGGACCTCATCTCGCATCGCCTGCCGGGCCTGGCCTTCGTCTACCTCGATCGTCAAGCGCACTTGACAATGTTCCAGGGATTCGGTGGTGATATTCACAATCCGTGTGCCTCCTCTTTCAAATTTAGACTTTGGAAGTCTGCGAGACCTCCAAAGCCTTTGATGGGGAAGGCGGGATTTGAACCCGCACGGGTCGCCCCACGTGATCCTAAGTCACGCTCGTCTGCCCATTCCGACACTTCCCCGCTGTTGACCTGCATTATAATGCGGACTGTGGGTTCACGCAAGGTTGACAAGCACCCCTGTCGCTGGTATCATCAGGGTCGAGATCAGAACTGTCAGGAGGGCAGGGGATGAATGTGGACGATTACACCCGGTTTGTCGAACTCGATCCCGATGGGATGCTCGGTCGAATTGGTGAGCTTCCGGGCCAATGTCGAGACGCCTGGGCGCTGGTCAAGAGCGCGGACCTGCCCTCGCTCGACGCTCCCATCCGGCGCGTGGTTGTATTGGGAATGGGAGGGTCAGCCATCGGCGGCGCGTTGGTGCAGGGACTGGTGATGGAGGGATGCGAGGGGCCGGTTTCCATCGTGCGGGGGTACACGCTCCCGGCCTTTGTCCGGGGGGAGGATACGTTGGTCGTCGGCTGCAGTCATTCCGGCAATACGGAGGAGACCCTCGCGTGCTTTGAACAGGCGCTGGAACGCGGCGCGCGAGCCATCGCCATCACCACTGGCGGCAAGCTGGCTGCCATGGCCCAGCAAGCGGGGCATCCGGTCCTCCAGTTCGACTACCCATCACAGCCTCGAGCGGCGCTGGGCTACTCGTTTACGCTGCTGCTGGGGCTGTTCTCCCGGCTGGGGTTGGTGCGGGATTACAGCGCCGACCTGGGGCTGGCGGTCCTGGCGATGGAGGCGTGGCAGGCAGAGATCGGTCCCCACATCCCCGTCGCCCGGAACGAGGCCAAGGCTGTGGCCGGTCGGTTGGTGGATCGGCTGCCGGTGATCTATGGAGCGGGCTTTCTCGCGGCCGTCGCCAACCGCTGGAAGACCCAGTTCAACGAGAATAGCAAGCACTGGGCGTTCTTCGAAGAGCTGCCGGAACTGCACCACAACGCGGTGGTAGGGCTGGGCATCCCGGAGAGGGTGCGGAATGAGACGCTGGTCCTGATGCTCCGTTCCCCCTTTGATCACCCCCGGATACAAGTCCGTTGGGACGTGACGCGAGAACTGCTCCAACGTGAGGGAGTGACGGCCCAAGTGATCCAGGGACGGGGCGAGAACCGGCTGGCTCATATGCTGTCTCTGATCCACCTGGGCGACTATGTGAGCTATTACCTGGCGATGCTCAATGGCGTGGACCCCACGCCGGTGGAGAGTATCGCATTTCTCAAAAACCGCCTGGCAGAGGTCGCTCCTTGACAGCGCGGAGTGAGCCTTTATAATACTCCCGCTT
Organism: Chloroflexota bacterium; assembly: GCA_011048615.1. Taxonomy (GTDB): domain Bacteria; phylum Chloroflexota; class Anaerolineae; order B4-G1; family B4-G1; genus DSDT01. The sequence goes on from DSDT01000264.1 coordinate 1,938, forward strand.
GTTTACTCAGCTTGTACGCCTACCAGGCCGTCATTTCCGCGCGCAGGAATCCACCGGTCTTGGCAGACGTGGATTCCCGCTTTCGCGGGAATGACAGGCGGCAAGGGCCTGGGTAAATACCTCGGCAGAAAACGAAATTTTATGACATGGGAGGATTACTCTGTGGAAGAAGAAATTGACCTGAGGCAATACATAGACGTCTTACTGCGCTGGTGGTGGTTGATCGTGCTGGGTGGACTGCTGGCCGGGGGGAGCGCTTTCGTCGTGAGCATGCTGATGAAACCCACCTACGAGGCGACGGCCGGTATCTTGATGCTCAAGAGCCGGGTGGAACTTTCGCTAGGCTCAGGCTTTGAGTCCATTTCTGACGAGAACCTTTTTACGGCCAATGGCGGTGGAAGCGCGGCGATTGAGCTCAATAAGCGGCGGCTACAGAGCCTGACCGGCATGGTAACCGACGGCGCGATTGCCCAGACAGTCGCAGACAAATTGAGTGATGTTCTCACCGAGGAGGACGAAGGAAATCCATCCGCATTGGTGGGTAGAGTGGAGGGACAGGTGCTGGCGGACAGCGACACTATCCAGATCGTCGTCTCGCACCACGACCCCGAAAAGGCGGCCGCCATCGCCAACGCCTGGGGGGAAATGTTCGAAAGGCATGTGAACGCCATTTACGGCGAGGCCTCCCTCACACCCTTCGCCGACATTCATCAGCAAGTGCTGGATGCCAAGGTCGAGTACGACCAGGCTCAGGAGGCGTTGGTCACTTTCCTGGCCGAAGAGGACCGCGCCAACGAGCTGCAGCGCCAGATCGAGGAGGAGGAGGCCGTCATCGCCAGCCTGCGCACAGGCCGGCAGGAGGATATCGCGGTAGTGGTGAACAGGCAGGTAGCGACGCAAAAGCGGCTGTTCAACACCACGGTCGTGGCGGAGGTGGACGCTAAACTGCGCATGCTGGAGAATCAGCACGACGAACTGTTGCGTCGGTTCGAGCGGGCCTACCTGCGCAAGCAGCGCCTACAGGATCTGCTTGATGAGGCGCTGTTGATGCGCCAGCAGTTGGCCCAGGGCGGGGACGCCAGCGCCAATACCAGCGGGCTGTCCTTATTGGCCTTCAAGGCCCGGGTGTTTGCTACTGCGGATGCATTACCCTTCGACTCGGACGGTAAGCTGACCTTTGATGCGACGGATACCCTCCTGCCCTTTGGCAGGCTGGAATTTCAACTCCCTTCAGTAGATGGTTTGTCCATGAACACAACCGCCGTAGAGCAGATCGCTGATCTGGATGCCCTGATCGCCGCGCTGGGCAAAGAGATCGCCGCCCTGGAAACATACATCCAGGACCAAGCGGTCGTCTGGTCGAGCAACGAGGGGTACGAGTATCTCGAGGCTCTCGCGCCAGAGTACCTTGGGGCCGCCGATTCCCAGGCGGCCCGGGCCCTGTTGCGGATGGAGGATTGGGAAGGCGTACTTCTCTATTCCTCGGTGTTGAACGAACCCCTCTCCCAGGAGATCATGCGCCTGGAGGATCACACGCGCGCCCTCCGGGCAGAGATCGTCAGGCTGAATGGGCTGAAGAATACCCTGCAGCAGAACCGCGACCTGACCTGGCAGGCCTACAACAACCTGATGTCCAAGGAGCAAGAGCTCCAGATCGCCGCGGCGTCCGAGGGCACCGTGGTGCGCTTTGCCTCGCGGGCGCTGCCGCCCCGCAAACCCGTCGGTCCTCGCAAGATGATGAACACGGCGATAGGTTTGGCGGTGGGGCTGATGCTGGGGGTGTTCGGGGCCTTTCTGCTCGACTATATCGGTGTGGAGAGCGACCCACGTCGTTTGCTGGGGCGGCGTGGTGCAGCGAGCCAGGCAGAGGGTTAGGATCCCCTTTGACCGTGGTGCGACTGCGAGTGCGGAGGCGGGGCGCCGCCTGCAGCCTGATACGCTGGTCATCATCGAATCCACCGTCGCCCCGGGCACGACCCAGAACGTGGTCCAGCCAATCTTGGAGCGGGAATCGGGCCTCGAAGCAGGACCAGGGGACGTGCAGAGGAGGTTTTACCTGGCGTTTTCATATGAACGGGTGATGCCGGGCAAGCTGTTGGAGTACATCACCGATTTTCCCCGCGTGGTGGGCGGCGTGGACGCCGAGAGCACCCGCCGGGCGATGCGTCTCTACCGTCACATCGTGCGGGCCGAGATCACGCCGACCGATGTACTGACAGCCGACATGTCCAGGGTGGTGGAGAACACCTACCGGGACGTGAACATCGCCTTTGCGAACGAGGTCGCCTTGCTGTGCGAGAGTATGAGGGTGAACGTGTTCGAGGTGCGCGAGTTGATCAACGCTCGCCCTGACCGGCGCGTGCACCTGCCCGGCGCGGGAGTGGGCGGGCACTGCCTGCCGAAGGATTCCTTCCTGGCTGCTACAATGCGGCGTGCGCGCCTACGGCGACGACCCGCTCGAAATGCGCCTGATCCCGTTAGCGCGGGAGATCAACGACGAGATGCCGGCCCATGTGCTAAACTTGATCAAGCAGGTGCTACGCGGGCAAGGCCAGGCGCTAGCGGGAGCGCGCGTTGGGAAAAAGTTCTCCACGCCGTCGAGGCGCAGCCTAAAAGATCGCGCCGGTGGGGGACGAACGTGAGAGGCAGCGGTGGCCGGCTGCCGGTAGATGGACCGACGCAAGCGGCGCCGACCGGCCCGGTAGACTGGGGAGCGCCGAGGCCACGACGACGGCGGACGAGCGTGTCCGCACTTGACATTCAGAATATTTGACCGTATTATAATGTCATCAGCAATTCCAAGATTTAGACCTGCTTTTTCACATCCTTGGACCTGAGCAAATGCTGACCATAACCCCAGAATCAAGATCACTTGACATACCGTTCAATGAGGAAACTGTCCCAAGGCTTACGGGACACTGATTTTACCTCGCCAGACATACCAGAAGGGGGGGGATACTGGGATCTATCAAACTGCGACTTTTTGATCAGACAAGCTAGGTCGAAACATGGTGCAGCAACTAGAAATTTCAGGAGGAGAACATGTACAAGAAACTTGCTCTACTGTTGTTGGTGCTCATTCTGACCATGCCGCTCTTTACGGGCTGTGGTCCGAAAGAAAGTGAGGCGATCAAAATCGGGCTACAAGGCCCGATGACCGGCGACTATGCCTACGAGGGACAGGGTTTCGAGAAAGCGGTCCGGATGCTGGTGAATCAGACCAACGAGGCCGGCGGCCTGTTGGGGCGTCAGATCGAGTTGATCATCGAGGACGACGCCGGCGACCCGGCCCAGTCCGCGCTGGTCGCGCAGCGCCTGGTGGACACCAAAGTCGCGGCCGTGATCGGGGCCTACAACTCCACCGCCACCGAGCCCGCCTCGGAGATCTATAACGAGGCCGGCATCCTGCACATCACCCCCTCGTCTACGGCGACTCACCTGACAGATAAGGGATTCAAGCGCTTCTTCCGCGTCTGCTTCCTGGATGACCGTCAGGGGCTGTTCGCCGCTACCTTTATGAACCAGGTGTTGGGCGCTCGGAACGTAGGCATCCTGCACGACAACTCCACCTACGCCCAGGGCTTGGCCGAGCACACCAAACGGTACGCGGAGGAGCAGGGCCTCACCGTTTCCTACTACGACGCCATCAACCCCGACGACCAGGACTTTAGCCCGATCCTGACCAACATCGGGGCCGCCGGGCTGGACGTGGTCTACTTTAGCGGCTACCATGCACAGGGCGGCCTGCTGCTCAAGCAAAGCGGCGACTTGGGACTGAACATCAACTGGATGATGGGTAATGCTTCCAATAACCCGGAGCTGATTCAGATCGCCGGTCTCCAGAACGCCGTGGGCACCTACATCACCACCGAGCCGCTTCCCAAGGATGTGGATTATCCCGAAGCGCGCCAGTTCGTAGCGGATTTTGAGGCCACGTATGGCCAATCGCCCGACAGCGTCTGGTGGATGATGGCGGCCGAGGCCTTCAACGTCATCCGCTATGCGGTTGAGCAAACCGAGTCCACCGACTCCGAGGTGTTGGCAAACTTTCTCCACAACGAGGCCAAGGACATCAACGGCATCACCGGCCCCATCCTGGGGTGGGACGAGAAGGGCGACCGGATCGGCACCATCCATCTGGCTTACATCATTGACGCGGGCGGCAACTTTGTCGTCAACCCGCAGCAGCCATAGCGCTGTTTAGCGCTCCTAAGGGGAGTTCGGGCCTCCCGGACTCCCCTTACTTGTGCGCCTGCCCAAACGTGGCAGTTTAGAGGGTGAGATTGATCCCTCTTTAATCAACGGAGGCCAGACCCAATGCAATTCATTCAACAATTGATTCAACAATTGATCAATGGCATTACCATTGGCGCATTCTATTCCCTGGTCGCTCTGGGCTACACCATGGTCTATGGCGTGTTGAAACTGATCAACTTTGCCCACGGCGACATGTTTATGTGGGGCGCGTACCTGGGGCTGACCGGCTTCAACGTGGCGCTGGCGATGGTGGGGCAAGCGGGAGGGTGGAGCATCTTGCCCATCGTCATCATCTTGATGCTCACAGTCGCCCTGGTTGGGGTGTTAGTGGAGCGGATCGCTTACCGTCCCCTGCGCTCGGCCGGACGGTTGGCCCCGGTGATCTCGGCCCTCGGCGTCGCCTTCATCCTCCAGAGTCTGGCCCGCAACGTCTATGGCGCCAGCTACAAAACCTACCCCACCGGCATCACGCCGACTGGTGGCCTCAGCCTGGCGGGCAGTGCTCGAGTCAGCACGATGCAGATCATCGTGTTGATCACATCATTCCTGTTGATGGGCGCCCTCTACTTGTTCGTGCAACGCACTCGCATCGGCACCGCGATGCGGGCCGTCTCCCTCGATCACGACACATCTCGACTGATGGGGATTGACGTCAACCGCATCATCGCCATCGTGTTCCTGATCGGGCCGGGCCTGGGAGGCGTCGCCGGGATGATCGTGGCCCTCTATTACGGCTCGTTCGACTTTACACTGGGGTGGTCGTATGGATTGAAAGCGTTCATCGCCGCGATTCTGGGCGGCATCGGCAACATCCCCGGCGCGATGTTGGGCGGTATGTTGTTAGGCATCATCGAAACCCTGGGCGCCGGCTACCTGTCGCCGCAGTGGAAAGACGTGATCGCGTACGCGATCCTGATCATCATTCTGATCTTCCGGCCGACCGGTTTGTTGGGCGAGCGGGTCGCGGAAAAGGTGTGAGGAGACAACGATGACTGCCATGACGAACATGAACACAACCCCGACGCGCCTGCGCAAGATCAACCCTCTGTGGTGGCAGATCGGGCTGGTCGTTGTATCCATCCTGCTGCCGCTGCCGCTGGGCGATTACTATCGCACGGTGTTGTGGCGCACCGGCCTCTACACCATCCTGGGCCTCAGCTTGAACATCATCCTGGGCTATGCCGGCCTGTTTCAGCTCGGCCACGCGGCCTTTTACGCCATAGGCGCATACACGGCAGGGCTGCTCAACCTCCATTTCGGCATCCCCCTGCTGCTGACGTTCCCGGTCGCCGTGATCGTCTCCGCGTTCTTTGGCTTCATCATCACCCGGCCGATCCTCCACCTGCGCGGGGACTACCTTTGCATCGTGACCATCGCCTTCGGTGAAGTGGTGCGATTGATGCTGGTCAACAACCTGTTCGGCATCACCGGCGGGGCCAACGGTCTGAGCCGTATCGCGCGCCCCGTTCTGTTTGGTCTGGTGCTGCGCCAGCCGATCTACCACTACTACCTGATGCTCCTGTTTCTCATCATCACGATTTTCGCCATACGGCGGCTGGAAAACTCCCGCCTGGGACGGGCCTGGATGTACGTGCGCGAGGATCAAGTGGCGGCCGAGGCCATGGGCATCGACACGACCCACGTCAAACTGCTGGCGTTCGTCATCGGCTCCGGTTGGGCGGGCCTGGCTGGCGCCCTCTACGCCGGCCAACTGACCGTCATCGCTCCTGATATGGCCAAATTTCTGGAATCGGTGATCATGTTCTGCATCGTCGTGTTGGGTGGCACCGGCTCGATTCCCGGCGTCTTTGTCGGGGCCTTTGGGATGATCACGCTGCCAGAGATCTTTCGCCCGCTGAAGGACTGGCGGGACGCCTGGCTGGGATTCGCGATGGTGGCGATGATGATCCTGCGCCCGGAGGGATTGTGGCCCAGCCGGCGCATCCAAATGGAAATTCACGCCGAAGAAGCGGTGGCGACGACGCCTGAATGAACGAGGAATAACGAGGAATCAACATGATGGCGCTTTTGAAAATCCAAAACCTGACCAAACAATTCGGCGGCCTGACCGCAGTGGACCAGGTGAATTTCGACGTCCACCAGGGGGAGATCCTGGGATTGATCGGCCCCAACGGCGCCGGCAAAACGACGATTTTTAACATGATCACCGGCATCTACCCCCCTACCTTTGGCGAGGTTTACTTCAAGGATCACCGCATCGCCCACTCCCCACTGACCTGGCGCCAACGGCTCTCCACGCCCGTCTGGTGGTTGAGTTGGCTGCCCATCTCCGCCATCCGGCAGCAATGGAACGACGTGCGCACCCTGCGCCCACACGAGATCACCAAGCGGGGCATCGCCCGCACGTTCCAGACGATCCGGCTCTTCAACAACCTGACGGCCCTGGAGAACGTGATGGCGGGGCCGCATCACCGCACCCAGGCCGGTTTGTGGGGCGCCCTGTTCCGCCCCCCCACACAGCAAAAAGAAGAGGCCTACATCGTAGCCGAGGCCAAGCGGTATCTCAAATTCATGGGTCTGGCAGATTACCGGGACGAGCTGGCCAAGAACCTGCCCTACGGCCACCAGCGGCGGCTGGAGATCGCGCGGGCGCTGGCGACGGAACCGGCGCTCATCGTCCTGGACGAGCCGGGCGCCGGTCTCAACGAGCAGGAGAGCATCGAGTTGATGGCCTTGATCCACGAGATCCGCAATTCCGGCGTCACCGTGCTGCTGATCGAGCACGACATGAAGGTGGTGATGGGCATCTGCGAACGCATCGTGGTGTTGGACTATGGCAAAAAGATCGCCGAAGGGAACCGCGATGAGGTTCAACACAACCCCCGCGTCATCGAGGCCTATCTGGGCGAAGCCGAGGAAGAAGAGAGTGAGGAGGTGTGACCGATGACTCTGTTAAAGATCGAGAACCTGCACACCTACTACGGTCACATTCAGGCCCTGAAAGGTATCCACCTGGAAGTGGAAGAAGGGGAGATCGTGACCCTGATCGGGGCCAACGGGGCCGGCAAGACGACCACGCTGCGCACCATCTCCGGCCTGATCCGTCCGCGCGACGGGCAGATCCTGCTCGACGGGCAGCAGATTCACACCCTGCCCGCCCATCGCATCGTGGAAGCGGGCATCGCCCACGCACCGGAGGGCCGCCAGATTTTCAGCACGCTGACGGTGACCGAAAACTTGAACATGGGAGCCTACACCCTTGCTGCCGACAAGGCGGCGATCGAGGAGAATCGGCAGCGCGTATTCGACCTTTTCCCTCGCCTGGAGGAGCGCAAGAACCAGCTCGGAGGGACGCTCTCCGGCGGCGAGCAGCAGATGCTGACCATTGGACGGGCGCTGATGGCCCGCCCCAAACTGGTGCTGCTGGACGAACCATCGCTGGGGCTGGCGCCGATGCTGGTCAAAGCGATCTTTGACACCATTCAGGAGATCAACGCCCGCGGCGTCACTGTACTGCTGGTGGAACAGAACGCCCGCGCGGCCCTCAAAGTGGCCCATCGCGGGTATGTGCTGGAAACAGGCCGGGTAGTCCTTTCCGGCGCGGCCAACGAGCTGCTGCGAGACGAGCGGGTGCGTAAGGCGTACCTGGGAGAACAATAAAACGATGGAGCTACCACAAACCGCAGACGTCGTCATCATCGGCGGGGGCGTGATGGGTGCCAGCACCGCCTACCATCTGGCGCTGAAGGGTTGCACCGATGTGCTGCTCTTGGAACAGCAGCCCTTTTTCGGCATGGAGGCCACCGGCAAATGCGCCGGCGGCATCCGCTACCAATTCGGCACCGAGATCAACGTCCGCCTCTCGCAGCTCAGCCTGCCGATGCTCGACCGTTTCGAGGAAGAGCTGGGGCAGCCGATTGACCTGCGCTACTGCGGCTACCTGTTCCTGCTGACGAACGAGCAGGACGTCGCCGCGTTTCGCCATAACGTGGCGATGCAGCACCGGCTGGGCGTGCAGACCGAGTGGTTGGAGCCACTTCAGATCGCAGAACTGGCTCCGCTGCTCGACCTGGACGGCGTGATCGCCGGGACGTTCCACCCCAAGGACGGCCTAGCGGACCCCAACGGTGTGGTGCAGGGGTACGTCTCCGGCGCGCGGCGGCTGGGCGCCCGGCTGCTGAATGATGTGGAAGTGACCGGCATCCGCGTCGAGAGTGAAACAGTGCGCGGCGTCGTCACCCCCCACGGCGAGATCGCCGCGCCGGTGGTCGTCAACGCGGCCGGGCCGTGGGCCGGCGTCGTCGGAGAGATGGCTGGCGTGGACCTGCCCATCGTCCCGGTGCGCCGCCAGATCGTCGTCACCGATCCGCTGCCCGAGATCCCGCCGGATTTTCCCTTTGTGATTGATTTCGCGCCGTCCCTCTATTTCCACCGCGAGGGCGGGGGCATCCTGACCGGTATGTCAAAGCACGACGAACCGGTCAGCTTCGACCAGAACGTAGATACCGAGTGGGAGTTGGTGCACCTGGAAGCGGCGATGCAGCGCCTGCCGGTGCTGGAAAAGGCCAGCCTCGCCAGCCACTGGGCCGGGCTGTACGAAAACACCCCCGACGCCCACCCGATCCTGGGACGCATCCCCGACGTGGAGGGGTTCTACTGCATCGGCGGCTTCAGCGGTCACGGTTTCCAGCACGGCCCCATCTGTGGGCTGCTGCTGGCGGAGGAGATTCTGGACGGCGCGGCCCACACGTTGGACATCACATCGCTTCACTTTGAGCGCTTCCGGGAGGGGCGGCAGATCGTTGAATATAACGTGGTGTGAAAAAGTCCTGCGTATCGTTTCAACAGTTGGTCGAGTAGGTCGGAGTGGCCCTCCGACCTACTTGAACTGTTGAGCAGGCACAGCCCCTCTGCATTACATTCCCCATCATTCGGAACAGACCACAGTCTACCCAGTACAACGCCCGTCTTGCAAGCGATTCACCCCCTCTGTGAA
>DSDT01000205.1 GCA_011048615.1 Chloroflexota bacterium
GCCCGCGCCGTGGCTCTCGTAGTAGATGTTGATTCCGTTGACGTGTTGTTGTGGCATGCCTCCTCCTTTCAGAACGCAGATTCTCGTGATCATATCTGCGAGAATCCGCGTGTATCTGCGCTCCAATCAGATCGGCTACTCACGTAGCCTCAGCAAGCCCTCCTCGACCAGCCAGCGCCCGCCGGTCGCCCGCAGCAGGGCGAGCCCCGTCAGCCCGCGGTGGTCGGTGGGGCTGTAGCTGATCGGCGGCAGCAGCCCGCCGGTCCACCCCTCGATCCCCTCCAGCGCGGCGACGAACCGCTCGCGGGTCAGCTCCTCGCCGGCGCGGTGCAGCCCCTCGACGACGAGCTGGGCGGCGGCGTAACCGATGCGGCTGTGCGTGCCGGGTGTCTCGTCGGCATAATGGCGCGCCATCAGCTTGCGGTAGAGCCGCTCGCCGCGATGGTGGCGCGGGCCGGCCGGATAGCTGGCGGCGCGCACGCCCTCGGCCGGTTCGCGGCCCGCCAGGCGAAAGAGGTCCGGACCCGAGATGACGTAGCTGCCGAGCCAGTGCGGTCGAAAGCCGCCCGCGTGCGCCGCCTGCAGCAGGTCGGCCGCCGGCTTGAGATAGGTCGTCAGCAGCACCAGGTCGGGCCGCTGGTCCGCCAACTCGGCCAGCCAGGTCTCGGGCCGCGTCTCGCCGACCGGGTGCGACACGACGGCGACCGGCGTCACCCCCGCGCGCGCCAGCTCGTCCACGAACGCCGTCGCGCCCTCCTGCCCAAACCGGTCGTCGGCCGCGAATACTGCGATGCGCTGCGGTGCCAGCCGGTCGAGCGCGTACTGGGCCAGGATGCGCCCCTCGACCTGGTACGAGGGTTGGAGCGCGAAATAGGTCCGCTTGAGCGGGGTCGCCCAGACCGACAGTCCGCTGTGCGGCGAGACGACGGGGATCTCTTGTTCCAGCAGGTAGTCGAGCACCGCCAGGTTGGTCGGCGTGCCGAGTGGGCTGACGATCGCAAAGACCTCTTCCTCGGTCACCAGGCGGATCGCCGCCAGCCGCGTGCGAGTGGGGTCGAAACTGTCGTCCTCGACCCGCAGCTCGATCCGCCGGCCGTGCACCCCGCCCCAGCGGTTGACGTGGTCGTAATAGGCCGAATAGCCGCGCAGCGCGGCCATGCCAATCGAGGCGTTGGGGCCCGACAGGTCACAGAACGTGCCCAGCCGGATCGCGTCGGCGGTGACGCCCGGCGCCGTGGCGCGCAGAGCCGGTCTGGCGACCTCGAAGCCGGGCACGACCAGGCGCGGGACGATCTGCAGCCGCTCGGTCTCGGCGCGCAGCCAATCGCGATAGTCGGGATGGGCGATGCGCACCAGCGCCTCGAGGCGGTCGCGCACGCTGCGCCCTTTGAGCTCGGCCACGCCGTATTCGGTCACCACCGTATCAACGTCCTGGCTGGGGATCGTCACCTCGGCCCCCGCGCTGAGGGTGGGCACGATCGTCGAAAGCGTCCCGTTGCGGGCGGTCGAACGGAGCGCGATGATGCCGCGCCCGCCGGGCGACATCTGCGCGCCGCGATGGGTGTCCAACTGGCCGCCGGTGCCGCTATAGTGGCGCGGCCCGATGCTCTGCGAGCAGACCTGCCCATAGACGTCGACCTGGAGCGCGGTGTTGACGCTGACCATTTTATAGTTGCGGCCGATCACGTAGGGGTCGTTCGTCACCTTGCCTTGCTGGAGCTCGACGACCAGGTTGTTGTCCAGAAAATCGTACAGTTTTTGTGTGCCGAGTGCAAAGGCGCCGACCATCTTGCCCTGCCAGAGCGTCTTGCGCCGGCCGGTGACCACGCCCGCCTCGTATAGGTCGACCATCCCGTCTACAAACATCTCGGTGTGGACGCCCAGGTCGCGCCGTTCCATCAAAAAGGCCGTGATCGCGTTCGGGATGCCGCCGATGCCGAGCTGGAGCGTGGCGCCGTCCTCGATCAGCCCGGCGATGTGGCCGCCGATCGCCTCCTCCCACGCCGCCGGCGGCGCCGACGGAAAGCTGAACAGCGGTACGTGGTTCTCGACCACATGGTCGACCTCCGAGATGTGCACCTGTGTGTCGCCGAGGGTCCACGGCATGTGCTCGTTGATCTCGAGCACCACCAGGTCGGCTGCCTCCATGAGCGTCTTTTCGATCACCAGGCTGGTCGAGAGCGACATGAACCCGCGCCGGTCGGGCGGCGTGGCGGTGCCCCAAAAAACGTCCAGGCGATGGCCGTTGGCGGCCAGTTTGGCGGCGGCGGCGGCGTGGAGGTTGTTCGGGATGTAGGAGGTGCGGCCCTGGGGATGGACCTCGCGGTCGGGCGCGCCATAGAACCAGTTCTCGACGAAAAAGTGGCCCGCCATCTCGGGTTGGAGCACAAAGTCGTACAGCCGCAGCGGCAGGCAGACCCACACCGTCACCTCTTCCAGCCGGTCGCGGTGGTTGGCCAGCTCGGTCAGCAGGCCGGTCGGCTCGGCCGCCGCCATGGCCGTGCCGACAGTGTGGCGCGATTGGACGAGCGAGACCGCCTCGGGGATCGAGAGGCGCTTGGCGCGGTAGAGTTGGCTCGGGTCCATCGCTACGTGCCGATCACGACGCCGCCGTCGACGCGCAGCACCGCGCCGGTGACGAAACTCGCCTCGTCGGACGCCAGGAAGAGGTAGGCGTTGGCGATGTCGCGCGGCTCGCCCAGCCGCCGGAGCGGCGTCCGCTCGACCATGCCCTGCAGCACCTTTTCCGGCATCTGGCGCACCATCTCGGTCAGGGTAAAGCCCGGCGCCACGGCGTTGACGCGGATGTTGTGCCGGCCCAGCTCGCGCGCCCAGACCTTGGTCATGCCGATCACCCCGGCCTTGGTCGCCACGTAATTCGTCTGGCCGAAATTGCCGTCCAGCCCGACCACCGACGAGGCGTTCAGGATCACGCCGCCACCGCCGCGGATCATGTGCGGTACCGCGGCCTGGGTGCAGTTGAACACGCCCTTGAGGTTGACCGACAGCACCAGATCAAAGTCCTCCTCCGGCATCTGCTTGACCACTTGTCCGTCCTTGAACTTGACCAGCACGTTGTCGCGCAGGACGCCGGCGTTGTTGATCAGCACGTCAATGCGCCCATGGTGGGCGGCGACCTCGTCGACCCACGCCTGGACCGCCTGGCGGTCGGTCACGTCGACGACGTGAAAGCGCGCGTCGGGGCCGAGCTCGGCCGCCGTCCGCTCCCCGGCCTCTCGGTTGACGTCGCAGATGGCGACCCGCGCGCCCTGCTCGGCAAAGCGGAGCGCCGTGGCCTGCCCAATTCCCATTGCGCCTCCGGTGATGAGGCAGATGCGATCCGCGAGTCTCATGTGAACCTCCTTTGTATTTTGGTATGTGTGTAAAGCGTTGCACGAGCGCGTCTGTACGGGCGCGGTCGCCGCGCCCCTACGTCGGCGATGATGTGCGGGCGAGATCGCCGCGTTGCTCTTCGGGGGCTATGGCGACGTAGCGGGCGATGAAGGCGAGGGCATGTTCCAGTTGGGTGAAATGGGCCTCTTCGTGGGTCTGTACGTGACGGATCACGCCGCGCCACGCGGCGGGACGTTCCGCCCCCTCGGCGTGTTCCTGCGTGAAGCGAAGGATGAACGAAGCGATTGTTGCCTCAGCCATCGGCCCCCTCTGCTGCTCAACAGCAGCCGAACGACTGCCGGTTGGATCAGAATCTAGGAGTATTATACCAGAAGGACGTTACCCAAAAGTTACAGCAGGGGTAGGGAGTTGGTTTTGTTCATCGGGGATCGCCAGACCGCCGCACGGAGCCGGGCTAGGATGTAAAGAGGGATTCGTACAGACGGGTCGTCTCACGTGACGGCTCGACCTGGAGCACTTGGTGCAGCCGCTCGACGCAACGCTGGTAGGCGCGTAGGCACTGGGCCCGGTTGCCCAGCCGGGCATACGCGATCATCATCAGCCGGTAGGCCTGCTCCCAGCAGTCATCGCGCGCCAGGATCGCCTGGCAGACCTGGATCGCCTCATCCCACGCCGCCCGCTCGACCAGACTGCGCGCCAGGCGGTCGGCGGTGCGCAGGTAGAGCGTCAGCAGCCGCTCGCGCTCCTCGCTGCACCAGTCCTGGTAAAGGCATTCGGAGATATACTCGCCGTGGTAGAGACCAAGCGCCTCGCGGTACCGCACCAGCGCTGTCTCTGGATCGTGGTCGAGCAGCGTATCGCCCACCTGGATCAGCTCCTCGAACCGGTCAGCGTCGAGGGTCAGGTCGGCGCCGGGCCGTAGCCCGTACAGGCTGCCTTCGCGCAGGATGTACGCCGATGGTGCGTTCCGCTTTCGCTCCGGTTCCAGCACGCGGGAGAGGGTGCTCAGGGCGACTTTGAAATCGCGCTGCGACGGCTGGGGGTCGAGCTGCGGCCACAGCAACTCGATGATCTGGTCGCGGTCGAGCATCGTCTGGCGGTGGGTGACGAGCAGTTGGAACAACTGGCGCGCTTTTTCGCGCCGCCATTCGTCGCTGCTGATCTCGTCGCTCCCGCGCCAGACGCGAAACGCGCCCAACGTCTGCACCCTCAGTTGGTAGCCGGGGTGGATTTCCAGCCGGGGCAGGCCGAGCTGCGCCAGCAGGATCGCGGCATAGGCGCGCTGCCGGGCGTGATCGCGGGCCAGGAGCAGCAGCGGAACCGTCGCGCGAGGATCGGGCGGGCCGAGCAGCACCTGGCGCTGAAAGAGAAACTCGTAGCCATGCTCGCGGACGAGGGTCAGCAGGTCATCTACATCCCGTTCGAGGCGCGCCGCGTCGGCGGCGGCCTGCCAGACCAGGCACTGCCACAGGCGCGCAATCGTCTCGCCATACGTATCGCTGCATTCGCGGAAAGAGATCGCCGCGTGGGCCAGACGCTCGGCGGCTTCGGCGTAGCGGCGGGCGAGCGCGTACCCGGCGCCGAGCGAGACGTGGATCAGCGCGGCGATCCACTCGTCACCCGCTCGCTGCGCGATTTCGATGCCCCGCCGGGCCGACTCTTCGGCCGCGGCGATCTCGCCCTCGAAACCATGGGCCCGGCACAATCCCCAGTACGCCTCCACCTTGAGGCGCGGCACTGCCAGCGTGTCGCTCAGATCAATCGCGTTTTGGAAACAGCGACAGGCCTCGGCGTACCCGCTCCTGTCCTGGCGCAGGAGCCAGGCGTGTCCCTGGCGCATGGAGCCGACGGCAGTGATGAACGGGGAGTTGAGGGCCCGTCCGCGCTCGGTACCCTCCACCGCGCAGTGGTACGCCTCCTCGCCCCGGCCCTGAAAGGCCAGGATCAGCGAGAGGAGCAGCAGCGTCTCGCGGTGGGCGCGCGGCTGCAGGACGGGTTCCTCGCGCTCCAGCGCGGCCCGTTCTTCCAGCAGCCGCTGCGCCTCGGCCAGGCGGCCGGTGCGCAGCATCACCCGCACCGCCAGCTCGGCCTCGCCGGGCCCCTCCTCGCGCAGTGCGCGCGCCTGTTCCTGGAATCGCTCCGCCTCCTCCAACCGCCCCAGGTTGAGCAGGTTCTCGGCCATCAGTTCGAGCAGGCGCATACGGGTCTCGCGATCCTCCTGCCCATCGGCGAGCCGGAGCGCCTCCTGGAGCAAGCTTTTGGCCTGGCTGGGGTTGACCGTGTCCAGGTAAACGCGCGCCTGTCCGCGCAGCGCCTGCCCGATCCCTCGCAGGTCACCCCGGGCACGGCATCGCTCCTCAGCCTGGCGGTACCACCCCAGGGCCTCGTGGAAGCGGCTGTAAAGACGCGCAATGTCGCCCAAATAGACCAGCAAGGGGGGATGATTTTCCAACACATCGGGGGACAGATCGCCGATCCATCCCAACAGCGTATCCAGGCGACCTGCTCGCACCAACTCCTGCCCCAGTTGATCGAGGATAGAGGCCATCTCCTCAAAGGCGCCGGCTGACAACAGGTGGTAAATGGCCTCCTCTGGTTCTCCGTGCTGCTGCCAGTAGGTCGCGGCCTTTCGATGCGCCGTCTGCGCCGCTGGCTCAGTCAACTGAAGACACAAAAAGTCGCGGAAGAGGTGATGATACCGCACACAGCCGTGGCCCAGGTCCACGGCAAACAGCCCGTTTTCAAACAAATAGCGCAAGAGCTGGTCACTGTCACGTGCGTCGCGCAAAAAATCGCATACGGGAGCGGTCATTTTCCGCAGCACCGCGGTAGTGAGCAGAAACGCCTGGATGTCGGAGGGCTGCTGGGCAAGCACATCCTTAGCCAGAAAGATGAACAGATCCTTCATGGGGACAGAGCGCCGCCCCAGAGCCTGAGGCAGCGCCGAGACCGCTCCATTCCGCAGCCCCTGGCAGACAAGTTGCAAGGCGATGGCCCACCCGTCGGTCTCCGACGCCAATTTTTCGATTTGCTCTGGGGTAGGAGAAAGACCGTACTGCTCGTGGAAGAGGGCAGCGGTTTCCTGGGGGGTGAAGGCCAATTCATCCTGCCCAATCTCGAGCACCTCGCCCCGCACTCGCCACGTGACCAGTGCGGGGAGATCGGGAGGATAACGAGTCGAGAGGATGACGTGTAGGTCCGGAGGAGCACGCCCGATGAGCCAGTTCAGGATGCGGATGGTCGCATCACCCAGTACGTGGAGGTCATCGAGAATCAGGAACAGCGGACCGGCGGCGTGGGCAGCGATCTCGTTGACCAACACGTCAATCACAGTTGACCAGGGCAGATCGCTGCCGTCTGTTTCCCACACGTCCAACAGAGCCAGCGGCGCTTCGGACATGTCCGGTAGAGCAGTGCGAAACCCCTCGACCAGGTGGTGGAGGAATACAAATGGATCCGTGTCCTCTGCATCCAGGTGGTACCACACCAGAGGCAACTCCGCCGTCGTGAGGTCGGCCAGCGCCGTGCTTTTGCCATAGCCAGCCCCCGCCTGGACGATGGTCAAGCGGTACTCCAAAGCCTCCACCAATCGCTGAGTCAGGCGCGGACGACGCAAGATACGCTGGTGCAAGCGTGGAGGAGTCAATTTCGTCCAAACGATCAAGCTTTTTCGATACACAGCCTCTCCTGGTTGCCCGTTTCCTCAGAACCCAGGTTATTGTAGTCCAACTGCTGGCAGCGGGCAAGCGCCCTCCCACTCCAACTTGCGTGAGCGAACACCAGCATCCCGTTGGCTATCGGGCAGTACCCCATCACCCGCGAGGACCATCGCGCCCTGGTGGTCCAGTTGGCAAGACGAGAGACCTGACCTGGGGCCGGATCAGTCGAGGCCGTCGGGCAGTTCCGCCCCTTCGAGCGACTTGACTACAGCAAGCTGATCAGGGGTGATGGTCGCTCCAACCAGATAGGCCTCTCGCAGATCTGCCCCGGCCAGGTCCGCTTCGCTCAGATCGGCGTCGCTCAGGTCGACCCGATGCAGCGTAGCACCCCGTAGATCCGCCCTGGTGAGATCGGTCACGCCCAGATTTGCCGCATATAGATTTGCCCCACGCAAATCGGACTCCCGCAAGTTGGCTGCGCGCAAATCGGACTCGTACAAGTTCACCCCGCGCAAATTCGTCCCGACCAGATAGGCGCCCATCAGATCAGCCCAGGATAGCTCAGCCCCGCTCAGGTTTGTGATATAGAGACTGGCGCCGATCAGATTAGCCCCGATCAACCGGGCTCCCACCAGATCAGCAGCGCTCAGATCCGCCATGCTCAAATCCGCTACGCTCAAGTCGGCGCCGCTCAGATTGGCTCCACTCAAATTGGCCCCGTTCAGATCCAAACCGCTCATATCCAAATCACTCAAATCGAGACCCCGTAACCGTGGGGCCACCCCAGTACCGATCAAAGCGATTATCAGATCCCCTCGCCTTATCTCTGCCATCCCATTCTACCTCCTGGTCGCAAGCCCTCCATAGTCCCACATCCTGGACGTCAACTCGGAAGCGAACTCAGTATAGTGTGACTCACCACAGAAGTCAAACACACTACAGTGGAATAACCAGAAATGCCACGCGCCGGGTGGACGCGTGGCATTAGCAGGTCACCTCGATCCCGATAGCTACGTTGGCTTGACCACGTCCTGTTCGATCCATTGGCGGGCCGCGCGCTGCCGGAGGCACTCCGGGCACATGCCCCACAGCTCGGCCGTCTCGGGCAGCACCTCCTTGAGGAAGGCGGTCGGTTCGGGAGCGAAAAAGCGGCCGCACGCCGGGCAGGGGTGCAGCTCGACAGTGGTGTTCCAATTGTGCAGGATGCGCTGGTGGCCGCGGTCCTCGATCCAGATGGCGCCGGTGGGACAGACCTCGGCGCAGGCCCCGCAGCCGATGCAGGCGTCGGACTGCACGTCGAAGGGCGCGCCCACCCGGCGCTCTCCCCCCCGCCCGATGAAAGAGATGGCGTTCGCCCCGATCGCCTCGCGGCAGACGCGGACGCACAGACCGCACAACATGCACAGCTCGTCCGCCTTTTCGGGCGGCGGCGCGCCAAAACGGGACGCCGTCACACCCTCCCCGGCCGCCAGCTCGCGGATCACGGCGGACTGCGGGCAGCGGCTCAGCAGGAACTCGAGCGCCAGCCGGCGGGCGGTCACCGCCTCCGGCGCGTCTGTCTCCACCGCCAATCCCTCTTCCACCGGATAGACGCACGAAGCGACCAGCTCGCGATGGGGCGAGGCGACCAGCACCATGCACAAGCGGCATGCGCCATACGGGGCCAATCCCTCGTGGTAGCAGAGCGTGGGCAACTCTACCCCGGCGGCTCGCACCGCCTCTAACAGGGGCGTGCCTTCGGGCACAGCGATGGGATTTCCGTTTACGGTCAGCTCGATCATCGGCGTCACCTCACGATCTCGATGGCCCCTTCGGGGCAGGCGTCGTGGCACAACCGGCAGCGCGTGCACAGCTCTGGATCGATCACGTGCGGCTCTCGCTTCTCCCCACGGATGGCGCCGGCCGGGCATTCGCGCTGGCAGATGCCGCAGCCGGTGCACAGGTCGGGCCGGATGGCGAGCCGGATCAGTGCGCGGCAGACGCCCGCCGGGCAGCGGCGTTCGTGCACATGTGCCTCGTACTCGTCCCGAAAGTAGCGCAGCGTGGATAGCACCGGGTTCGGGACCGTCTGGCCCAATCCACACAGCGCCGCCCCCTTGACCCACACGGCGACCTCTTCCAAAAGCGCCAGGTCCTCCGGCGTCCCCTCGCCCGCGACGATGCGGCTGAGGATGGTGTGCATGGCCCGCGTGCCCTCGCGGCAGGGCGTGCACTTGCCGCACGACTCGTCCATGGTAAAGTTGAGGAAATAACGGGCTACGTCCACCATGCAGGTCTCTTCGTCCATCACCACCATGCCACCGGAGCCCATGATCGAGCCGGCCTCGGTCAGCGTCTCGTAGTCAATCGGCAGGTGAAACAGGCGAGCGGGCAGACACCCACCGGATGGCCCACCGGTCTGCACGGCTTTCACCGCCTTGCCGTCCGGCCCGCCGCCGCCGATGTCCTCGATCATCTCGCGCAGCGTGAGGCCCAGCGGCACCTCGACGAGGCCGGTGTTCGCCACTTTGCCCACCAGCGAAAAGACGACCGTGCCCGTGTTTCCCTCCACGCCGAGGCCCGCGTACCAATCCGCGCCCCGCGCCAGGATAGCCGACACCGAGGCCCAGGTTTTGACGTTGTTGATGACGGTCGGCTGCCCCCACAGGCCGCTGGTCGCCGGGTAGGGCGGTTTGGGCCGCGGCTCGCCCATCCCGCCCTCGATGGAGGCGATCAGGGCGGTCTCTTCGCCGCACACAAAAGCGCCGGCCCCGCGCACGACCCGGACGCTAAAGTCGAACCCGGAACCGAGGATGTCCGCTCCCAGCAGACCGGCATCCTCCGCCCGGGCGACGGCCTGGGTGACGCGCTCGACCGCCAGCGGGTACTCGTCGCGCACGTAGATGTACCCCTCGCTCGCGCCGATGGCGTACCCGCCGATGACCATGCCCTCGATGACGCTGTACGGGTCGCTCTCCAGCACGGTGCGGTCCATATAGGCACCGGGGTCGCCCTCGTCGCCGTTGCAGATGATGTATTTGGGTGCGCCGGGCGCGTCGCGGCAGATCTGCCACTTGCGCCCGGTGGGGAAGCCGCCGCCGCCCCGTCCGCGCAGCCCGGAACGGCTCACTTCGTCTACCACGGCCTGGGGCGGCAGCGCCAGCGCGCGGGCCAGCCCCTGGTAGCCCTCGCGCGCAGCGTATTCCTCCAGGCGCGTCGGGGCGATCAGGCCGCTGTTGCGCAGGATCACCTTGTGCTGGTGGGCGTAGAACGGCAGCTCTTCCAGGGGAGGCAGGTCTTTGGCCGGTTCAGAGCCGTCTCCGTTTTCACGGATCGCGGCCAGCGCGCCCTCGGCCGGCAGCGCGCCCTGGGCCAGGGCGGCGATCAATGCGCGGGCACGTTCGGGCGTCATCCGGGCGTAGAGGACGCGCCCCCGGTCGGGCATCCGCACGTCCACCAGCGGCTCCTGCTGGCAGTACCCGATGCAGCCGACGGCAACGAGCGCGAGATCCAGGCCGCGCGCGGCGGCTTCGTCGCGCAGCGCGTGGTACACGCCGTCGGCGCCCGTCGCCAGCCCGCAGGTCGCCATGCCCACGCTGATTTTCAACCGGGACGGATAGAGGGCGGCGATGCCCTCGGCGCTCAGTTTTTCCAAATCGGAGCGAGTGTGTACTCTCATGCCTCTGGCTCCTCTGCCGGCCGGTATTTCTTGAGGATGCGGGGCAGACGGTCGGCCCTGAGCCGGCCATAGGTATCGCCGTCCACCCGGATCACCGGCGACATGCTGCACGAACCGACGCAGTAGACCGTCTCGAGCGTAAAGAGCCGGTCGTCGGTCGTCTCGCCCGGCTCGACGCCCAGGGTGGCGGTGAGTTTTTCCAAGAGCTTGTCGCCGCCTCGGATGTAGCAGGCCGTCCCCAGGCAGACGCGAATCGTGTGGCGGCCGCGGGGTTCGAAGCCAAAGCTGGCGTAGAAACTGGCCGTGCTGTAGAGTTGGCTCAACGGCGCGCCCAACTCGTCGGCCGCGCTGCGCAGCGCGGACTCGGGCAGATAGCCGTGCTCGGCGTTGATGGCGTGCAGCCGGTCGAGCAGCGCGCCCCCCGCCAGCGGCGGTGGTTGTGGTATGAGTGGCATCGTCACCTCCA
>DSDT01000328.1 GCA_011048615.1 Chloroflexota bacterium
CACCGAGGCCCGCAGCGCGCTCTTGGGGATGAACAGATCGTCCGACACGCTGAACGATGGGACCGCAGCCACCGGATCAATCTGCTCCAACTCTCGCCCCGCCCGATCCAGGTCCGGCTGCGCCAATGCCAGCGCCCGTGTCTTATCGCCCAGAATGCGCCGCGCTTCGGCCGGGGATTCGGGCAGTTGAATGCGCCACGTCGGTTCCTCCGGCGCGCCGCTCGGAGCACCGAAGGAGACCGTGCCCGCCGAGGCTACCTCCCACAGCCCCAGCGGGTCCCCACCCTCTGGCAGCGTCACACCAGAAAGAGTAAAGCTGTACTCGTCCATCACGTCAAACTCTTGAGCAGATTCGTAGCCACTTCGGCCATCGCCCCGATGAACTGGGCCCGGTTGGCCTGCGCCTCCCGGACCATCTCGACGTGGATGTGCCGCAGCTCTTCGGCGATGCCGCCGACCATCTCTGGCACGTAGACCTGCATATCGCCATCGAACTTGATGCGGGTCAGCGCGCGCAGGCGCGAGCCTTCCAGCGTGGTCAGGTCATCGGCGGTAAAGGTTTTCACCTCCAACGTCGCGAGGTCGGCGGCCGCCTTGCCCAGCGCGGTCGCCAGTTGATCGGTGAACTTGCGAATGGAGCCCGCCAGATCGCTGACCTGTTCCCGCAGGCCAAAGGACTCGGCGGCGCTCAGAATTTCCTCCGGCTTGGTGGGCGACGGTTCTCGCAACCCTTTCTCCGCGGCCTCGAGAGCTGCCGCCGAGGGGGCCAGGGCCGAGACCTGGCTGACGACGGGCCGCTCCTGAACTGTCTCATCGGGCCGGGCAAAGGGAATGCGCACCGCTGGGTCGCCCAGCACGACGTACCCCCGGGCGTCGTTATTGGCGGTCCAAATCTGCGCCAGTTCGTGGTCGCTGGTGGTGTAGGGCGGGTCGTATTTGCGCTCCTCCAGGATGGCGCTCAACTGGGATGACATGTCGGCGTAGCGCAAGTTGAACCCGGGATCGGTCGCCAGCCCCACCGGGTCGCCGTTGAGCAGTTTGCGCAGCGCGGTGACGAACGCCAGGTTATCCACATCGCCGGTGGGGGTGACGAAGGAATACCCCCAGGCCCGCTCGACGTGTCCGAGCACGGCCAGCGCACCGCGCCGCAGCAACGCCTGGGGCAGGGCCGCGGTGAAATTCCGGGACGCGATTTCGGTCGGTCTCTTGAACGCCTGGGTGGCGAACTGGTCGAACTTGGGGGTCCCCGCGCCGTAGCAGGCAAAGAAAAAGGCGATCAAACCCAAGAGGTTGGCATTGGGGGCCAGGTCCTCGGCAGTAAAGTAATGCTCCCGCTGAAGCTTGCCTTTGGGACCCGGCCAGTCCTGGCAGAGCAGCGCGCCCTGGTACTCGAGCTGGTGGGGATCGCCCAGTGGAAACTCCATCCCGTGACTGGCGGTCATGAGCAGGGCTGGCGTCTGTCCGGGATCCCCGCCCAGCAGGCCCTGGAGCTGCTCCCGACCGGCCTGGTCCTTGACGTAGCTGCAGAACTCCCACTCGGCAGTCAGCTCGATCTCTCCCCCCGGAGCCCGAACTGCGAGATTGTCCAGGAGAGGCTGAATCAGATACCTGGTGCTGAGCTGAGTGGCCTGGTCGCCGGGGTTGGAGACGGCAAAGAAGGCCGCCCGGCGCGGGAGCTTGACCTGTCCCGTCTCTGCCAGCAGGATGTTGTGAGCGTACCGGGCATAGGCGTCCAGGTCGTCCCCCTCCTCGGTGCTGAAATCGAGCCGCCCCACCCCTCGCATCACGTCCAACTGGTACTGGAACTCGTAGGGGATCTCTTCCGGGCTGCCGACCAGCAGCACGTAAAAGGGCATCTCGGCCGGGTCAGCCGCGCCGGCGCCCACTCGATGGCGCTGCAGGAACTTGGCCTTGGTCTCGCCAGGACGGTAGCCAGCGCTGCCCTCATAGATTCTGAACAGCTTCCCGGCCTGCTCCTTCCGGAGCGCCAGCAGCTCCGACAGGGCGGCCTTGATCTTTTCACGGCGCAAAGCCTCCATCTCGGCAGGGAAAATCACTGCCCACCCGGCCTGTTTCAGGTCTGTGGGGTCCACCCCTTCCTTGACCGGAAAGTCGGTGGGCAGGTGAACCTTGAATTCCAACTCGCCGAGATGCTTCTGGCGCTCGTACTCGCTGTGCCGCTCGGCCAGCATCTCTTGGAGCCACCCCTGCTGCTCGTCGTCCAATCCTTCCCACAGCACCCGCGTCTGCTCCTCCATCACTTGTTGGAACAAGCGCCGCTGTTCTTCCACCAGCCGGGAGAACTGGGGTTGCAGGTCGGCGGACAGTTGCTCGAACGTATCCCGCTGTTGGTCCATCAGTTGGTCGATCTGCTGGGGCATCGCCGCCAGCTTGTCGAACAGGGAGCGCCGATCGGGGGACAGGCTATTGAGCAGTTCTTGCTGCTCGGTCGTCAAGCGCTCGAAATACCGCCGCTGCTCCTCGCTGGCAAAGTCCTCGGCCTGCGGATTCCCCTGGATCAGGCGGGCCAGCTTTTCGGCGGGCATGGGCGGCAGGCCGTACTCCCCCGTCGCGCCGTTGATGCCGTTGAACACCAGGTCGCCCTGGTACGCCTCGATGACTTCCTTCTCCCTATCGCCTGCCAGCGATGGATCGAAAATTATCCCGCTGCTAGGAATTCCCATCACTTGTCCTCCTCACTCGCTAACTTGGGCGGCCCGCAGTCGCACAGCCGGATCGCCGATCACGACGTAACCCCGAGCGTCGTTGTGAGCGGTCCACTTTTCCGCCAACTCGTACTTGTCGGGGGTGTTTGCCTCCATCAACGGCACTAACTCGGTGGCCAGGGCCGCGTACCGCAAATCGAAATAGTCCATCGCCGAACCAACCGGGTGGCCCTTGAGCAGCCGTTCCAGCGCGCTGTCAAAGACCGCCACGTGGGGGTTCAACTTGGCCTTGGAAGCACGAGGGCCGCCCTCTTTCTTCCCCATGAACGAGGTGCCCCAGGCCCGCTCGACGTGTCCCACGACGGCCAGCGCGCCCCGCTCCGACAGGCTCAACATCGCCTTGGGCAGATCCGCGATGAAGGGCCGCTCGGCGATGGCCTGCCCGGTCCGCTTGAACCGCTGCTTGTAATACTCGTCGTAGAGCGGCGTCCCGGCCCCGTAACAGGCGAACAGGAACAGGATGCTGCCCTGCAGGTTGATCGCCGCGCCGCGCTCCCGGACGTCCTGCCCCGAGAGGTAATGCTCAGGCCGGACCTTGCGCTCCGCGTCTCCGGATGAGGGCCAGTCGCCACACAACAGCGCCCCCTGTTCCCGCTCCTGCCGCGCCCGCTGTTCGGGATCCGCGACGTCGAATTCCAGGCCATGACTGGCGACAAAGAGCAGCGCGGGATGGTCGTCCTGCAGCACGGTCAGCAGCCGCTGTTTCGTCGCCTCCTCCGGCGCGACCCGCTCGAGCTGCCAGTCTGTCTCGAACCCCTGAGCCCTCAGATGCTCGTATAGGGGCGAGATCAGGTACCTGGCACTCAATTCGGTCGCCTCGTCGTCCCGATTCCGCACGCCAAAAAAGGTCACACGGGAAGAGGGCGCGGCCTCCTCCTGCTCGGCGGCGGCGACGTTGTGGGCGTAATTGGCATACGCCTCCAGGTCGGCGCCGAAATCGATCCGCCCCACCGCGTACTGCACGTCGAGCTGGTACTGGAACTCGAAAGGGATCCCTTCCGGCCCGCCCACGAGCAGCAGGTAGTAGGGGACGTTCTCCGGATCGGCGGGATCGCTGGCCCGCGCCCCGTGCCGTCCCAGAAACCCGTTGGCGGACTCGCCGGCTCGGTAGCCCTCCGCGCCCTTGTAGAGCCGAA
The DNA here is from genome assembly GCA_011048615.1 of Chloroflexota bacterium. Lineage (GTDB taxonomy): Bacteria > Chloroflexota > Anaerolineae > B4-G1 > B4-G1 > DSDT01. The sequence continues at coordinate 3,863 of DSDT01000328.1, forward strand.
AGTATTCGCCCGCCTGGGCCTGGCGCAGCGCCAACAACGGCGCCAACCGCTCCTGGATAGCAGCCTGCCGCCCGGCCTCCATCCCGGCCGGAAAGATGACGCCCCACCCTGCCTCCTCCAACCTGGTGGGGTTCACCCACTCGACCGGAGCCAGGTGGGAGACCTTTTGCCGCAGCGCCCCCAGCCAGCGGTGGAGTGCACCCACCACCCCCTCCCATAGTGTGTCCTCTTCTCCCTCCGTTGCCAGGTGGAGCAGATGCTCGTGCAGCGTGTCAACGAGACCGGGCCACCGCGTGCGCTCTCCCCGGCTGCGCAGCGCCCGGAGCTGTCCAACCAGCGGCGCGACCGCGTCCGACTCCAATCCTGAGAGCGCCTGGATCAACACATCCAAAGGTTCGGAGATGACGCCGCGCACCTCGGTAAGCGCCTTCAAGCCCTCGATCTCCATCTGTCCCAGGGCCTGCGTCACGGCCGCCAGCCAATCGCTGCGCCGGGCGGGGGTCTGCGCCAGGGCGCGGGCCACGTCGGCGTCGAGCTGTTCTTTCTGTAGCGCGGCGATCTGACGCTGGGTGGCGTCCTTGAGCTTTTCCTTCAACTCGGCCCGGTTGTCGGGTGCGCCGCTCAGCAGCAGCTCGGCCAGCTCCCGGCCCGCACCCTGACTCAACCGCTCGACGATCTGTTTGACCGTGCTGACCGGATCTCGCCTGAGCCGGTCAGCCAGCTCCCGCACGCTGCCCGGCTGCACCTCCCCCTCTCCCAGCACGATCTCGGACAGCCGCCGGGCCAACTCGTCGAACCACTCGTCGGGCGGGATTGACCTCCCCCGGACCATCTCGACGCTCGCTTCGACCAGGAGGGTCACAATGTCCAGGACCTTGGGTGCGTTGATCGCCGCCCGGCCCAGTTTCTCCTCCAACGCTTGCATCCGTTGGTACGCGTCCAGATCATCCTGCCACACCTTTTGGGATAGCTCCTCGGGCGTCATCGGCGGCAGGCCATACGATCCCGTCGTCGGATTGATGCCGTTGAAATACAACAGTTCGCTCATAGCCCCCTTATCCTTCTAATCACCGAACGGATCGATTTCGAGCCGGTCCAGTATCTCGTCTTCCCTCTCCATCGTCTCGCGAGAGACGTATTCCCAGGAGAGGGCCTCCACGTCCTCGAAGCGGGCCGGGTAGCGCCGGATGGTGGCGTCTCGAGAGCCGGTGGCGATGTACCGGCCGTCGGGGCTGTAGGCCACGCTCCGCACCAGGTCGGTGTGCCCGATCAGGATGGCGATGGTCTTGGGCGGTGACTGGGTCATATCCCAGATCCGCGTCGTCCGATCCCACGAACCGGTCGCCAGGTAATTGCCGTCGGGACTAAAGGCCACGCTGTAGACGTAGCCGTTGTGCCCCTCCAACACCGCCTCTACCGTGAAGGTGCCCATGTTCCAGAGACGCGTCGTCTGATCCCACGATGCCGAGACCAGGTAATCGCTGTCGGGACTAAAGGCCAGGCCAAAGATGTCGTGGATGTGGCCGGAGAGGACGGCCAGCAGATCGCCGGTCTCGGCGTCCCACACCCGCACATCGTCGTCCACCGAGCCGGTGGCGATCATCTCGCCATCGGGACTAAAGGCCACGGCGTAGACCGCGCCGGTGTGGCCCGTCAGCGTGAGCACTGTCATGCCGGTGGAGAGGTCCCACAGCCGGGCCGTCCTGTCGTCCGAGACGGTGACCAGGTAGCGTCCATCGGGGCTAAAGGCGGCAGCCTCGGCCTCGTTGGTGTGACCGACCAGCGTCATCAGAGGCCTGTCCGAGGGCCGGGAGAGGTCCCATACCCGCACCAGGGTGTCGGCCGAGCAGGTGACCAGGTAGCGGCCATCGGGGCTGTAGGCCAGGCCCCAGATGATGCTGCCCACCCGGAAGGCAGCCACCTCCTCCCCCGTGTCCACCGCCCAGATGCGAGCCGTACCGTCGGCGGAGCCAGAGGCCAGGTAGCGACCATCGGGGCTGTAATCCAGGCTGACGACCGTGCGGTTATGTCCCGTCAGTGTGCTGAACTTGGCGCTCTGGGGCGGCTCGCTATCCCAGATGCGGACCGTGCCGTCGGCCGAGCTGGAGGCCAGGAAGCGACCAGCAGGGCTAAAGGCCACCCCGTTGACGATGCTGGTGTGACCGGTCAGAATGGCGACGGCCTCGCTCTGGCGCAGGTCCACGTTCCACAGGCGCACCGTCGCATCCCGGGAGGAGGAGGCCAGGAGGCGACCATCGGCGCTGAAGGAGAGGCTCATGATGATGTCAGTGTGCCCCACGAGGGTCAGGACCACCCGGCCCGTGCTCACATCCCACAGCCGGATGGTCTTGTCCTCCGAGGCGGAGGCCAGCAGGGCGCCATCAGGGCTAAAGGCCACGCTGTCCACTGGGGCCGAGTGCCCTATCAGAGTCAGTTTCGGGCTGACGATCAGGGTCCCGGTGGGCGTCGTCGAGATGGACCAGAGGCGCGCCTTGCCGTCCCACGAACCGGTGGCCAGGTAACGGCCATCGGGGCTGTAGGCCAGGCTACGCACGGCCCCGGTGTGGGCCGTCAGCGTCACCACCGCCGTCCCCGTCGTCAGGTCCCAGATGCGGGCGGTCTTGTCGTGGGAGCCGGAGGCCAGGTAGCGACCATCGGGGCTGTAGGCCAGGCTGTAGACCAGGCCGGTGTGACCCGCCAGGGTGGCGATCCGCGGCTCCCCTGCCAGGCTCCAGACCCGGATGGGGGTATTGCCCCCGATGGCCAGGGAACGGCCATCAGGAGCATACGCCAGGCCCCATATCCAGTGGACCGCATCGCCTCCCAGGTCCATCGTTCGGACATGGGCGCGAGTCCTGGCGTTCCAAATGTTCACCCGCCCGTTAGACCCGCTAGCAGCGACGTATTCGCCGTCCGGGCTGTAGGCCACGCTGACGGCGTAATCCGTGTCTGGAACCCGAAAGCTCTCGCTGGGGAAATAGTCAATGATGGCCTGGCGCAGAGCGATCTGGGCCTCGGTCGTGTTGAACTCGGACACCGCGATCTGGGCCATGATGATGCTCTGCTCCTGGTCAACCAGGCGGTAGCGCATCGAGTTGGAGGCCCACTCCCTGGCGCGGGCGATCTGGCTGGCGCGGTAGGCCAGCATCGCCAGCGTGCTCACCACCACGATGACCACGATGGCCGTCGCAGATCCCAGGATCTGGAGGTTGCGTTTCCTGATGCGGTCCCGCTCGGCCTGTTGACCGGCCTGCAGGAACTCGAGTTCGTAGGGTTCGACCTCGTCAGGATGCCCCTCGGCCCAGGTGAGCGCGTCATCCAGTGTTTGCCCCCGGTACAGGATGCCGACGTCCCCACTCTCCTTCCAGCTCCGGGCTGCCAGGCGGAGCGGCGTCTGGCGGGCCAGCTCCCACGCCAGGTTCGATTGCAGGATGGGGTTCACCAAGCGATCGTGGGCCAGTTCGTACCACCGGGCGCCAGCCCGCGCATCGGCGCGGATCAGGTGTTGAGCGTTCAAGACGTCCACCGCCGGGTTGGGCAGACCGCCGGTCTCGTGCTCGCCCCGCAGCACCAGGCCTCGCGTCTGCATCGGCGTGATCATCTGCCCCCCGAACCAGCGGCGCAGGTCCCGCTCACTGACCCCCGTCTCGCGGATGCAACGGGCCAGTCCACTCTCGTAGAAATCAGTCAGGGCCTGGTCAACGTCACCAAATTCCTCGACCTCTTCCCACTGAATGGCCTGATCCTCCTGCTCCGGCAAGTTATCCCACAGGCGGCTGCACACCACTTGCAATTGGACCGGCTCGACGTAAGGGCCTAACACACTTCCATCAACGGTCTCGCCTCCCCCGGGTAGGTGAGCCTTGATGCGGCGCAGGTCGTCCACCAACCGCTCGGCTACCCCTTCATCGAAGGAGCACCCGGCCTGGAGGGCCGGCTTTTTGATCGCTTCCAGCGCGGCCTCTCGGTCCAGACGCTCCATGCGGTAGCGGCCGCGCAGCCGTTTCGGCAGCAGTGGGGCGTACGGGTCCAGCCCGGCCACGTATTCATCGCTCATCGTCAAGACCACACCCAACGATGGGATGTCGTTCAACGCCTCGGCCAACTGGCGGAAAAAATCGGCCACGTCCGAGATGCGATCCCGATGCCGGGTCAGGATCTCTTCGAACTGGTCAATGACCAGGATCGGCGGCCGGTACTCGAGCGCGTCCGCCTCTTCCGGACGGTGCCGGCCTAGAAACGAGAGCAGCGTATGCCCGGTCAGCTCTGGAGGCGACAGGTCATCTCCAGCCAGGCCCATCAGCACGCTGAATACGAACGCGTTCTCCACTGCTTGAGGGTCGAGGCCGGGCGGCAGGTCGCTCCCAACCCGCGTCACCGGCAGGACGTGAAAGCCCTCTTTCTCCTCCAGGTCGGGGATGATCTGGGCGTTGAGGAGGGAGCTTTTGCCGGCGCCGGAGGGGGCGTAGAACAGCACCAACCGCTCCGCCATGATGAGGGAGAGCAGGTCACGGGCCTCGCGGTTGCGTCCGTAAAAGTAGGATCGGTCTTGGCGCTCGAAAGGACGGGGGCCGACATAGGGATTGTTCTTCATCGGTTCGTCGCCTCCCATTCTTCACGCAGTTCGGCGATGAACTGCTGCACGCTACCCCAGTAGACATTGATCTCGGCATCCTGAAAGTACTGTTGGAGGAAACGCTGCACCGACGCGGTATCCGTCTCGCCTCCCTCGTCCACTTCCAGTTGCACAGCCACGTGCTTGAAGCGGCGGCGCTGGTCGCGGGTCGCCACCAACCCGCGCAGGATGACCCGAAACTCCCAATCGTTCAGATGGTAGCCCAGGAACATGAGAGAGCTGTTAGCCAGGGCAGCCCAGACGTAGGGCGGGATGCGCTCCATCTCGGCCGAGATTTGGACCAAATAGTCGAGATAGTTGTCCTCGGTCAGGACCAGGGAATCGACCACCTCGTCGTTTCCAAAGAGATGGTAGACGAGGGGAACTTGGGGAGTGGGTTCAAAGTTAGGATCATCCTCAAAGATAGAGTGCAGCCCGTCGAGCATATCGTTCCAGCGGCAGATTTCACGCACCGGCTGCTTGCCCTGGGCGACAAGGGCCGCGGTCATAAAGCTGCCGAAATTGGTCGTGAGGTAAAAGGGCAGGTCGAGGCTGGCCAGGACGCCGTGAATGTCGTTCGGATCGTCGGCTGTCAAGTTCTCCCAGCCCACGGCGCGAACCAGGTCGGTCAGGGTGTCGTAGCGCCCAGTGGGACGAAGCTCCTCGGGCAGCCGCGCGGCAAACATCTGCATAGCCGTCTCCAACAGTTCGTAGCGTGGAAAGTCCTCCCCCTGGCTGGTAGCCATGTACTGGGCTACGCGGGTGAGGATGTCCTTGTCGGAGAAAGGATAGCAGTGGGTCTTGGCCCAGATGCGGGCGATATCCTCCCGCTGCGGAATCCAGCGCCCGTAGACGCGGTGGCCGATGATGGGAGTGCATTTCGCCTGTTGGATCATGCGGATCAGGCCGGTCCAAAAGACGCGCGGGTTCTGAGAGCCGAGCAGTTCGCCCCGGGCGTCGGTCTCCTCGCTCCACAACTGCCCCGACTTGAGGCGCATGAACAGGACCGGCACCGCCGCATCCGGCCGCCCGGCCGTCAACAGCGTGCTCCGCGCCTGGTTGACCGCCAGGTCCACCTGCCCATGCTCCACCAACCGCCGGTAGAACGTCCCGCTGAACGTGTGCCCCGTCTCCATCGTCACTACGTCCTGCATCGCCACCACCGCCGGCACCCCCACCGACACCAGCTTGGGCCCCAGCCCCAGAAAGGCGTCCGCCGTCGAGCGCGCCGCCGACTGGCAGGCCAGCAAAAAGACCAGCCGCGGCCGCACCGCCTGCCGGGCCAGCATCCCCACCACCGCCTCGTCCGGAACCAATGCCGTGTGCCCCTGCTCCTCCTGCAGATAGAGCAGCGCCTGCTGACGACGGGGATTAAAGCCCCCGTGACTCAGGATGTGGAGCACGTGGTAGCTCCCATCGTGCAGCGCCTCCTCCAACCGCTCCAGCGTGATGGGGGAATCCAGAAAGTCGAGCTGCACCCCCTCGTCCCCGCCGAGGGCCGCGACCAGCCCCTCCCGCTCCTGTGCCACGTCCACCGGGGCCAGGCCGTGCTCCGCCTCCAGGTCGTCGGGGTTGGAGATGGCGACCAGCACGCGGACGGGCCGGTCCTCGACCGGACTGCCCCAGGGGAGGGCGATGGGCAGATAGCGGGAGAAGGGGGTGTCGGCGTGGGCGGAGAGCAGGGCGAAACTGTCCTTCTCGCTCAGCAGCTCCCAGGGCAGTCCGTGCAGTTCGGCGGCGGCAGGGTCGATACGCAGGCAGAGACGTCGCCTGGCCGCCTGTCCGCGCGCCTCGGCCCAAGCAGAGCTGAGACCCGGATCGGCCAGGAGAGCAGCGAGGAGGCGCTGTCCATCGGCAGCCAGGTCAGCGGAGGGAGACCAGGGCAGGACGTCGGCCGAGAGGTAGCCTCGGGGGAACTCTTGCTGACCCCATTCTCCACTCAAGGTGAACTCGACGGGATAACCGGTGTCCTGGAGCTGAAAAAAGCGTATTTCCAGATTAGCGACTGTCTCGTCGGACGACTTGTGCGGCATATCAATACCCCAATTCTATCCCGTTCAACGTCTCCTCGTCAAAGGGATTCCGTCCCGCCTCCAGTTCGGCGATCCAGGTCTCCCGGTCCAGGATAAAAGATCTGTACTGCGGAAGGTCTTTTTCTCGCCAGAATTCGACGACGAATGTGAAATCCTCGACCGCTCCCGCGTAATTCCCCGTCAGTGCACGCGCCAATCCTCGATTGTCCCGGTATAATTCGTTGTCATGTTCCAGCTCGACAGCCCGTTCACAGGCCGGCAGGACGACATCGGTCAATCCATCAACGCTCCCCATCCGGCAGATCAGATCGTAAAGATAACCGTTGTCCGTCCCATCAAGCAAACGCATCACGTCCTCGTACAGGTCCGACGCGCCTCGCGTATCACCACTGCGAGCCAAAAACCCGGCCTGGGAAATCCGCTCTTCCACGTAAGATGTATGATGCGGCAGGTTGGGGGAGGTAGAAGAGGCGTCCATCGTAGATTTCTGTCACGCGGCAGAGCATCTCAAAAAGGCTTGTGATGCCATCTGGAACGACAACGCCGTCAAGAGCAAGGCAGAGTTTGAGCGCTATCGGACG
>DSDT01000228.1 GCA_011048615.1 Chloroflexota bacterium
CCCTTTTCCTCCTTTTAGGTGTAATTACATTGTTTGCCCGCATCAGCGTCGAAACTATCTAGCCGTTACACACCACCTCCCTCCTCACGCGAGCCTGTCCAGATGATAACACAATATCAACGCTTTAGCAATTATCACATCCCCGTAGGAATGTGCAGAAAGATGGTTTCCAGATCAAACCTTTCTTCCAGGTGACGAGCCAAAGCCTTGACGCCCAACGTCTCGGTGGCATAATGGCCACCGTAGATGACGTTCAATCCCCACTCGGCCGCATAGTGGAAAAAAGAGTGGCTGGTCTCACCGGTGACAAAGGTGTCGAAACCGGCCTGCGCGACCTGATCCAGCAGAAAGGCCGCCCCCCCCGAGATACACCCCACGCGGGACGCTTTGTCAGGGCCGGAGGCCGATACCCGCACCGGCGGCTCGCCAGTGGCCTGGGTCAGCCGCTCGACCAACTCATCCACCAGCAGCGGGGGGTGCAGCACCCCGCCGAGACCGATCTCGCTGCCGTGATACTTGCCGAAAGGCCGCACCTCCCTCAACTCCAGCAGCCGCGTCAGCTCGGCATTGTTCCCCACCTCGGGGTGAAAATCCAGCGGCAGATGGACGGCGTACAGGCCGCACTCGCCGGCCATCAACGTCTGCACGCGCCGAAAGAGCGGTCCCACCAGGCGGAGCGGCTTTTCCCAGAACAGGCCATGGTGGACGATGACCAAGTCCGCGCCCACAGACACGGCCTCCTTGAAGGCGGTCTGTGAACCATCCACGGCAAAGGCGATTTTCGTCACCTCTTCCGGACCCTCGACCTGGAGGCCGTTTTGAGAAGAGTCATCGATATCCTGTACCCGCAAATAGTCGTCGAGGTATGACACCAATTCATCCTGTTTCATCAACACCCTCCATTCATGATCCTTTCAGAACAGCCCAATCACCCGGCCCACTGCTCAAAGAGGTGCATTATGAACCACAACAGCCCCAGAACCCCCGCGCCAGCGAGCAGACAGGCCACTCCCAACACCGCTGCCCTGGGACCGTACAGCAGGGCAATGGCGATACCCCCACCCCCGACCAAAAATCCTACCACCATCCAAAAGAGCCGCCGCTGTTCCTGCCGCCGCCGGGCGCGCAGGTCAGTGGGCGCGCCAGAAGTCTCAGTCCGGGAAGAGCGGGACAAAGTCAAACTGCTCCACATCCACCAACCCTCGATCGGTCAGCTTGAGGGTCGGAATAACCTCGAGGGCCAGAAAACCCAGGGCCATAAAGGGATCGTGGAGAGCAGATCCCAGGTCTCTGCTCACCTGCACCAGATCATTCATCTGCTGTCGGACGGTCTCCACCGGCTGATCGGACATCAAGCCCGCGATAGGGAGCGGCAGCGAGCCCACCACCTGCTCACCGACGGCGGCGACCAGCCCGCCCCCCAATTCTCCCACAGCCCGACTGGCGGTCATCATCGAGAGATCGTCGCACCCCGCCACGATCAGGTTGTGCGCATCGTGTCCCACGCTCCCGGCCAGCGCGCCACGCTGGAGGCCCAATCCCCGCACGAAACCCAGTCCCACGTTCCCGCTGCCCCGATGACGCTCGATCACTGCCATTTTGAGCACATCCCGCTCCGGGTCAGCCACGGCCAGCCCGGCGACGACCTTGGTCGGTTCGACCAGGTGCTCGGTGACGACCTGGTCCGGAACGACGCCGATGACGCGCACCCGCTCGCCCAGCGCCGGAATGGCCAAATCGAGCTGCTCCCACTCGACGTGCACTGTATCCCGCACCTGCGAATCGTCGTGAGCCAAGACAGGCCACTCACCAGCCGGCGAGCCATCCCGCGCCACCAGTACGCCACCGGCAAAGACCATTTCGGGATAAAAGTTCTCGAGGTCAGAAAAAACCACCAGGTCGGCCCGCCGGCCCGGCGCAACAGCCCCCCGATCGTGCAGGCGGAACCACTCGGCGCAGTTGAGGGTAGCCATTTGAATCACGGTGATGGGGTCGAGTCCCTCCCCCACGGCCAATCGGATCAAGTGATCGAGATGCCCCTGGTCCAGCAGATCATCCGGATGCCGGTCGTCGGTGCCGAATGCACAGCGCCGGCTGTTCTGAGCTGTGATGGCTGGTACCAGCGCGCGCAGATTCTTGGCGGCGGTGGACTCCCGCACAAAGATGTACATCCCCAACCGCAGCTTTTCTACCATTTCGGCGGCGGTGGTACACTCGTGATCCGAGCCAGGCCCGGCCCCGACATAGGCCTGAAGCCACTGACCGGTGATGGAGGGGGCATGGCCGTCAATCACCCGACCCTGGAATGCCAACAGCTTTTCCAGCGCCCCTGGCAGTCCCAGCACAGCCCCCGGCACGTTCATAAACTCGGCCAAGCCGATCACACGCTCCAATCCGGCCAGGGCCACCAGGTCATCGGCTTCCAATTCTGCACCGGCGGTGCCCAAGTGGGTGGCCGGGACGCAGGAGGGCAGGTTGACGTAGACGGTCAGCGGCAGCCCCTCGGAGGCAGCCAGCATATAGCGGACTCCCGCTGCTCCGGCAACGTTGGCGATTTCGTGGGGATCCGTCACGGCGGTCGTCGTGCCGCGCGGCACCACAGCGCGGGCGAATTGTAGCGGCGTGACCATCGAGGACTCGATATGGACGTGGGCGTCAATCAAGCCGGGGCAGACGTATCGCCCAGCCATGTCTATCTCCTCGTGGGCCTGGTAGCTGGGTCCCACACCTACGATGGTATCCCCAGCCACAGCGACGTCGGCCACGATGATCTCACCGGTAAAGACGTTGATCACCCGTCCATGGCGCAGCACGAGATTGGCCGGAGCATCACCCCGGGCAATGGGCAAAAAGTCGGTCAACTTCATTGCAAGGTCCCTCCTTGGATTGCGGGAGGAACGGGATCCATTCTACTCACCGGATACCAGCAAGATGCTGACATTCCTCCACCTCGTATAAACATTCCGCTAGATCAGAAACGCGACGCCAATGCCAACTACCAGTATCAAGGCAAAGCCAGGCCACAATGCACGACGCAGAGCGGGGGATCCACTCGACAACACAATACCGCCCTTGGCGGCAGTGTTCGACATCGCCGCCAACATGATGGCCCGAGCCGCTGTACCAGCGTCCAAGCCCCCCGCTATACTGCTGAACTCGGCCAAAGAAAGCGTCATAGCATCTACGTCCGCCAAGCCGCCGATGATACTGGAAAGGTAGACCCCGGTTTGGCCCAGGTACACCTGCGCCGCCTTGGCAAACAACAAGATGATAGCATAGAGCAGGCCAAACTTGACCGCCGGACCCAATTCGAACGGGTTCGAAACCGTCAAACCACCCTCTCTATTCGTGCGTTGGGAGAAATAGAGATACACACAGTAAGCCAATCCTACCAGACCCGACGCGACCATCGGCCCCCACAATATCCGCAGCAATCTAGGATTCAACGCGGCTACTTCTACAATCACGCGGGGGAACATCATCGTCCACGCCACAGTAATCGCCAACGCGAATGGTTTCGCCAGCCCTTTCTCCCGTTGGCTACGCTCCGAAAAACTGAGAGTCACCGCCGTGCTGGACACCAAGCCGCCCAACAGCCCGGTCAAGCCGATCCCCTGTCGGGGGCCAACGACCTTGACCAGCACGTACCCCAAAAAACTGATGCCAGAGATGAACACGACCATCAACCAGATTTTGTGCGGGTTCAACACATCCAGAGGCGGCCACCCATATCCCTGATTGGGCAAGACCGGCAGGACAATCGCCGTGATGACGGCGAACTTGAGAGTTGCATAGACGTCCTGCCGGGTGATGAGCTGGACAAATCGCTCCGTCTCGAATTTGAGGGAAAGCAGCACCGTGGTCCCCACCGCCAGCGCCGCCGCCAGCGGCAGATACTCCCAATAGCACAATGCCCCGGCGAGAACCGTCAACATAGCCGACATCTCGGTGGTCAAGCCCACCTTACCGCGCCAGGCATCAATGGCGTGGGCCACGGCGAGCAGCAGCCCGACGAGCGAAAAGGCGACCGCCAGCATCCACGGTGAATCCAACACGTCGGCTATCATCGCAGAGGTGCAGCCAATCAGTCCCATCAATGCAAACGTTCGCGCTCCCGCAAATATCTCCCGGTCCGGGCCGCCGTAGGCATATTCACGCTCCAATCCGACCAGCACGCCTATCACCAGGGCCGCGCCGAACCGATAGAAAAGGGAAACCTGGGTCATCCCATCACGTCCTCATCCATCGTTGGACATCGCTCAGAAGAGGACGCCGGCCCGCGCCAAAAACCGCCCCCTGCCTTTACGCCCGATGAACCTTCCCTCGCGGTAGATGATCCGCCCCCGAGAGATGGTCGCCTTGACGTGACCCAAGGTCCGAAAACCCTCGTAGGGGGTGTAACCGGCTGCGTGATGGAGCTTTTCGGACAGGATGGTCGTATCTGGCCTCGGATCGTATATGACGATGTCGGCATCCGAGCCAGGGAGAAGCGCGCCCTTGCGCGGCCACAGCCCCCAGATGCGAGCCGGATTGGTAGAGAGGAGCGCCACCAGCCGAGGCAGCGTCAACCAGCCCTCGGCGAACCCATAGGTATAGAGCAACGGCAGCAGCGTCTCCATCCCCGGCAGACCTCCCGGGGTGCGCGTGAAATCGTCCTGAGCCACTTTTTGCGCCCAAGAGTAGTCACAGTGATCCGTAGCGACAAGGTCCACCGCTCCAGCCTCGACCAGGGCCCACAAGCGGTCCAACTCGTCGGGGTCCCGTAAGGGGGGCTGGAGGATGTAGCGCCACGGTTCTGCTCCCTCGTAAGCCACGTGATCCAACAACAAGTACTGGGGACAGGTCTCGCAGGTGACGACCTGCCCATTTTCGCGCGCCTCGACTATCAACGCCACCGAGCGAGCGGTGGAGCAATGACAGATGTGAATCGGACAGTCGGCGGCCTCGGCCAAAAAGAGCACTCGCTGGATCGCCTCCTGTTCGGCCAAGGCGGGACGGGAGCGGCCGTGGTAGAGCCAACCGGTTTCCCCGGCCGCGCTCAACGCCTCGGTTTGAGCCGTCACGAGGGCGTCGTTCTCGCAGTGCACCAGGGGGAGGAGCCCCAGGTCAGCGCACGCCCTCATCAATCGGAGCAATGTGGCATCATCGGCGTAATAGTTGGGACGATAGGTGGTGTACAGCTTGACGCTCGGCGCGCCCAACTCGATCAACTCGGATAATTCCCCCTCCCGTCCCGGCGGCAAGTCCGTGACCATGACGTGGAACGCATAGTCAATCACGGCATCGCAGGCTTGCTCCTGGCGCGCTTCGACCCCCTCGCGCAGGGTTTGGCCCGGAAATTGAGTGGCGAAATCGACCACGGTGGTGACGCCGCCGCAGGCCGCGGCCCGCGTCCCGGTGAACCAGTCGTCGGCAGTGCGGTAGATACCGGTATCGAGCTGGATGTGGGTGTGGGCGTCAATGACGCCCGGCAAGACGTAACAGCCCTCGGCCTCTATCACGATCGTGTCGTGCTCTATGGGCAGGCCGCGACCGACCGCCCGGATGCGTTCACCCTGGAGCAACAGGTCTGCCTCCAGGGTGGATTCGTGGGTGACGAGGGTGCCGTTTTGGATGAGCAGCGTGGCGCTGGAATAACTCTTCATCTCTGATACCTCCGTGGTCTGGGAGAACGGGACGTCACGAACACGGCCCCGCTACTCTTGGACGTGACCGACTGGCGCGTTGAATCCGACGATTTCCTCCATCGCCTTGCGCTGGCGCGGCGACTGGGAGACTTGCTGGTGTTTTTCACTCAACGTCGAGAGGTCGCCCTCATATCCAATGGCGATGGCGACCAGCACCTCAAACTCGTCGGTCAGGCCAAAAGCCGCCCTGACCTTGCCGGGAGAGAAACCGGCCATAGGGCGGGCGACGAGGTCCAGTTCGGTGGCCTGGAGCAGGATATTCTGCACCGCCATCCCCAGGTCGAACAGGTAATACTCCCGTGTCCCCGCGATTTGACAGTCCAGATCGGGTTTGGAATAGCCAAAAATGAGCAGCGGGGCCGTCTTGGCCCAATAGTTGCCCCCAGACAGCGCCTCCCGCCCCCGACTCAGCGCTTCCGGGTCATCTCCGTCGAGCACTAGAAAGCGCCAGGGCTGGTTGTTGGCGCAGGAAGCCGAAAGCCGCGCCGCCTCGAAAATCGCCTCCACTTTCTCCGCTTCGACGGGACGCTCAGAGATGGCCCGGGTAGCCTTGCGACGATGCAACAACTTGAGCATTTGCGTATCCATGTCACACACCTCCCACAAACAGTGTAGCACATCCCATCAAATTTGACAAAGCCTCAGTACCACCCGACGAACCGGCATCCCACGCCCCGCCCTGCGCTCGCCGAAATGAACGATGCCTGACGCAACCTAAAGCGGCGGGATGCGTATATAAAGTAGTGCCCTCGTTAAAGAAGAAAGGAGTTGGACAAGATGTTGGATTTACTCGTCTGGCTGATCAAACTGCCGTTTGTGCTGTTGGGATGGATTCTCAAGATCACTATCATCTCTATCGTCTGGCTGGTCAAGCTGCCCTTTGTGCTATTGGCAGTGGTGCTGGCAGTCGTGCTGGGATTGTTGGGGGGTATCATCTCGGTCGTCGGCGTCGCCCTCACCCCGGTGCTGGGGATTGGCCTGGTGATCCTGCCCATCGGTTTGATTCTGCTCCTGGCAGCCTGGTTGATCGCCAAGCTGCTATAAGGCGGCATGCCTGCGCCACCTATCTTGCCGGTCCCTCACCGACCTTCTCGGTGAGGGACACTGCATTTCAGCCCCCTCACGACGTCCGTTTCGCCCCTCTCTGTTCCCCGCCCCCTGCCTGGCGCTGCAATTCGTACAGTTGATTGATGGCTTCCAGCGGCGTCATCGCCGCGACGTCCAACTCGCGCAGAGCTTGCACGACGGGATGCTCCTGAGCAAAGAGCACGGGCTGATATGGCGTCGGGGACTCGGTGCCAGGGCGAAACGCGCCGCTCTCCAATTGGGCCAGCAGCTCTTCGGCCCGGTGAATGACCGGACGCGGCACGCCGGCCAACTGGGCCACGTGAACGCCGTAGGATCGGTCCGCGCCGCCGGGCACCACCTGGTGCAAGAATATGACCCGCTTCCCCTCCTCAGACACGGCAAGACTATAGTTACGCACGGCTGGCAGACGCTCGCCCATCTCGGTCAATTCGTGGTAATGAGTGGCGAACAGAGTCCGCGCTCGCCGCTCCGGGTGATTGTGCAGATACTCGACCACCGCCCAGGCGATGGAGAGGCCATCGTACGTGCTGGTGCCCCGCCCGATCTCGTCCAGAACGAGCAGACTGCGCTGGGTGGCGTGATTGAGGATGTTGGCCGTCTCCACCATCTCGACCATAAAGGTCGACTGACCCGCCGCCACCTCGTCCTGAGCGCCGATGCGGGTAAAAATGCGGTCCACGATGCCGATCCGCGCCCGGTCCGCCGGGACAAAGCCCCCCATCTGCGCCATCAGCACGATGAGCGCGTTCTGCCGCAAGTAGACCGACTTGCCGGCCATATTCGGACCGGTGATGATCAGGATGCGCTCGTCGTGGCTCAAACTCAGATCGTTCGGCGTGAACGGCTCGTCCCGCAATGTCCGCTCCACGACGGGATGACGTCCAGCCACGATATCCAGGATTGGGTCGTCCATCAGCTCTGGGCGCACGTACCGTTGGCTCAAAGCGACCTCGGCCAATGCCGCTGCCACGTCGAGCTGGGCCAGAGCGCGGGCTGTCTGGAGCAGCGCCCCACTCCACGCCCCGATCTGCTGACAGACCTCGCGAAAGAGCCGCTGTTCGATCTCGGCCTGCCGCTCCTCAGCGTTAAGGATCAGCGACTCGTACTCTTTCAATTCGGGGGTGATGAACCGCTCGGCGTTGACCAGGGTCTGCTTGCGAATGTACTCTGCCGGCACTGCCCCCAAATTCGACTTGGTGACCTCGATATAATACCCAAACACCTTGTTGTAGCCGACCTTGAGGCTTTTGATGCCGGTTCGCTCCCGCTCTCGTTTTTCCAGGCTGGCGACCCATCCCTTGGCGTCCCGCGCCGCCGTCAGAATGCCATCCAACTCGGTCGAAAAGCCCGAGCGGATGACTCGGCCGGCGGAAAGGCTGGCGGGCGGGTCCGCGACGATGGCTGACGCGATCAGAGAGACCACGTCGGTACAGGGATCAAGATGAGGCACAAACCGCAACGATGCTGTGGCGATCTGGGATACCGTCCCCACCAGGTCGGGCACGCGCTCCAGGGTTTCACGGATGCCCGCCAAATCCCTCGGCCCGGCGATGCCGGTCAACACCCGATTGGTCAAACGCTCCAAATCGGGCACGTCTTTGAGCAGTTCACGGGCTCGAGCGCGCACAATCGTGGCATCGTAAAAGGCCTGCACCTCGTCCAGTCGTCGCTCCAACTCGGAACGGTCCAGCAGCGGCTGGGTCAACCGCGTCCGCAGCAGTCGTCCTCCCATCGGCGTCAGCGTCAGATCAATGACCCCAAGGAGCGAGCCACGCGCCTTGCGCTCCCGAATCGTCTCGGTCAGCTCCAGATTGCGGCGCGTGGCCGCATCCAGCGTCATAAAGCGAGTGGTGGTGTAGGTGCCCAGGCTGACGATTTGCGCCACCGCCCCCTTTTGGGTCTCGCGCAAGTAACAGATGATGGCCCCAGCCGCTCGAATCGCCAGGGGTTTGCCGGCACAGCCAAATCCATCCAAGGTCGCCACGTCAAAATGATCGCGCAGAACTTGCTGGGCTGCCCCCAACTCGAAACGATAGGAGGGAAAGGGAGTCCAGTGGATGTGCAAAGAGGACGCGTCCGAGATCAGGGGCGCTTCTTGAGCTCGGATTTCCGCATCCTGATCTCCCGGGAGGACACACTCGCGGGGCTGGATGCGGGCCAACTCGCGCTCTACTTCATCCACATCCAACTGGGCGGTCAAGAACTCGCCGGTCGTAATGTCAACGTATGCCAGACCAGCCCGCTCCTCGTCCACCACAACCGCTGCCAAATAATTGGGCCGCTTCTCGTCCAGCAGCGTCGGCTCGACCACCGTGCCGGGGGTCACGACACGCGTCACCTCCCGGGCCACCAGGCCGGCGTCGGTCGTCTCACCGATCTGTTCGGCGATGGCTACACGGTACCCCTTCTCGATCAGCCTGGCGACGTATCCCTCCACAGCGTGGTACGGTACACCGGCCATCGGGATGCGCTGATCTTTGGCAACCGGACGCGAGGTCAGGACCAGGTCCAGCTCCCGGGCAGCGATCTCGGCATCCTCGTCAAAGGCTTCGTAAAAATCGCCCAGCCGAAAAAAAAGGATAGCGTCCGGATGCTGAGCTTTGATCTGGAGGTACTGTCGGCGGACAGGGGTGACTTTGGGCATGATCTCCTCGCAGCATTGATCTAGTCACGCCCATTTTAACACGATGGGATGCAAAAGGCAATGAGGTCCTCCGGGCGTGAATGCTCAAGCTGTTCTGGTTTGAACACAGAGAGAAGCACTGAATTGTTCCCCTCGCCCAACTGCTCCAAAAAACGACTCGAACACACCGCCCCAGTCGAAAATCACCGCCTCGATGCCCGGCAGCGGGGTCCAAACGGGGTCCGGGATCGGCAGGCCCAACTCCCGCAGCCACGGGCGGAGCGCCGGGAGGCCCCGGAAGCGCACCGCGTAAAGTCCCAGCCGCTGCGCCGCCGCTCCACCACACGCCGGCAGCTAACCCTCCTGCCGGCTTGTTAGCGCCACCCGGCCTTGTTTAGTCTGCGGCTCCCGAGCGACCAGACCGTCGCCATTAGTCATTGGCGCTATTAATGCATCAGGCCCGGAATCTGGATTCCGGGCTCCGGGAACTTGAATAAAGCGCGGCTCTCGCAATCAACGCGCCGCGATCTCGACCACGGCCGTCATGCCCCAGCGGAGCGGCGCGGCGCCGACGTCGGTCAGCTCGACGGTCACGGCGTAGACCACGTCGCCCCGGTAGTCCCCGGCCTGGAGCGCGATCTCGCGCACCACCCCCGCCAGCTCGACCCCCGGCAGCGCGTCCACCGTCACCACTGCCGGTTGCCCCACCGTCACCCGCGCCACGTCCAACTCCGTCAGGTCCACCGTGCGCGCTTGCAGCCGCTCCAACGTCGCCACCACCAACGCCGCCGCGCCGGGCGCTGCCGTCTCGCCCACTTCGACGTGGACCTGGGTCACCACACCCGCGACCGGCGCGCGCAGCACCGCGTCATCCAGCGCGTCGCGGGCCTGCGCCAACGCCAGTTCCGCCGCGCGGACGTCCAGTTCCGCCGCCTCGATCTCCTTCGCGTCCGGCGCTCGCAACAACCGCGCCAGCCGGTCCTGCGCCTCTTGATGCGCCTGCGCCGCTTGCGCCACCTCGTTCTGCGTGCTTTGGAGTTGCACCGCCCCCTGCTGCCGGATGCGGTTCAGCGTCAACTCGGCGTCGTCCAGCCGCTGCTTGGCCTGGTCCACGAACCAGTAGTCCAGCTCCTCGCCCGATTGGTACATCTCCAACCGGGCCTCGTACTTGTGGCGCAGGTCGTCGTACAGGTTCTGGGCGTCCTCCAGCGTCTCGTGGCGGATGGGATCGTCCAGCACGGCGGTCAGGTTCAGCCGGGCCGCTTGCAAGGCGGCAGCGGCCTGGGCCACGGCGTGCTCGGCCTGGCGGACGTCCGCCTCGTCGGGCGGCTCCTGGAGCCGTTCCAGCCGGAGCTGCGCCTGGCGCAGGTCGAGCTCGGCCCGGGCCACGGCCCGCTCCAGATCAGCCGTCCCCAACCGGGCCAGCACGTCGCCGGCCGCCACGGCGTCGCCTTCTGCCACCAACACTTCGACCACGGTCCCGGCGGCGTCGAAGTGGAGCTCACTCCAGCGGGCCGGTTCGATCACGGCTTCGGCCACGACC
>DSDT01000054.1 GCA_011048615.1 Chloroflexota bacterium
ATTCAACGGCATTATAGCATGGCGAGAAATCGGTGTCAATTCGACAATTTTGAGTTTGTACAAAGTATGCTATAATCTTTGAGGTGTCGAAAGGGAATATGATGCAAGCGCATATTGAGGAATTTATTCACTTTGTGGCGGTGGAGAAGGGGTATTCCCCGCATACTGTGGCGGCCTATCGAAGCGACCTCGATCAATTCCTCTTGTACCTGGTGGATGAAGATGTCTCAGATTGGCAAGAGGTGGGTAGGTCGTATATTGAGCGATATGTTCAATACTTGGTAGGGCGCACGTATGCCTCATCAACGGTGTCCCGCAAGATCGCGGCTGTTAAATCTTTTTTCCACTTTCTGGTTGCAGAAGGGGTCGTGAAGGATACGCCCACCCGGGCGGTGGATTCACCCCCGGTGAAGCGGCACATTCCTCACCCGTTGAGTCCAGAGGAGGTGGCTCGCTTGCTGAATGCCCCATCCCAGGCCAGTAATACTCCTCGGGCGCTGCGAGATCGGGCTTTACTAGAGTTGATGTATGCCACTGGCATGCGGGTGAGCGAGGTGATTAGCCTCGATGTAGATGCCCTGGATTTGGAGGATGGGTCGGTTCGTTGCGTTGGGAAGGGGGACAAGGAACGGATTATACCGTTGCACGAGTATGCGTGTGACGTGCTGCGCATCTATTTGGAAAAGGGGCGGGGCAGATTTTTGCGTGATCCCGGTGAACGGGCGCTTTTTCTCAGCCATCTGGGGCTGCCCCTCACCCGGCAAGGACTGTGGCTGCTCGTCAAAGAGTACGCGGCGGAGGCTGGCATCACCAAAAACGTCACTCCGCACACGCTGCGCCACTCGTTTGCCACGCACTTGCTGGATGGGGGTGCTGGCTTACGTGAGGTTCAAAAGCTGCTGGGCCATACAAGCATTGCCAGCACTCAGGTTTACACCGAGATTTCTACCCGTCGTAAACGGCAAGTCTATGACAAGTCGCACCCCCGAGCGTGATTTCTGCCATGGTTGACACTTGGCAACTGCCAAGTGCGTCGCATCTTGCAGGCAGTTACGACACTTGAGAGGAGAGGATGATGCCCGAGTTTTTCTCATACTCACACATCGAGGCTGCTGTCCAGGTCCTTGAGGAGCGGATCTTGACTAAACCTGGCGTCGGCCTGATCCTGGGGTCTGGCCTGAACCCGCTGGCCGACGTCGTTCAAGATCGGGTGGCAGTTCCTTATCGCGAGATCCCTCACTTTCCGGTCTCCACAGTGGAAGGACACATAGGACAGTTGGTTTTTGGCCGCCTGGAAGGGCAGTCGGTGGTGGTGATGCAAGGCCGACCTCACTATTATGAGGGGTATTCGATGGCCGAGGTGACGTTTCCGGTGCGCGTGATGCAGGTATTGGGCATCGAAATTCTGATTGTCACTAACGCAGCCGGCGGTCTCAATTCCGAGTTTCAGGTGGCTGATGTGATGCTCATCACCGATCACATCAATCTGATTGGGATGGGAGGGGCCAATCCCTTGCGTGGTCCTAATCTGAGCGAGTTTGGGCCGCGTTTTCCCGACATGTCTGGGGCGTACGATGCGCATCTGCGCGCCGTGGCTCAGCAAGTGGCCGTGGCAGCGGGTGTGCCCCTGCGGCAAGGAGTATACATTAGCCTGGCGGGTCCCAGTTTCGAGACGCCGGCCGATTTACGCTTTCTACGCTTGATCGGGGCTGACGCTGTGGGAATGTCCACGGTGCCGGAGGTGACGGTGGCTCGGCACGGGGGCACGCGGGTGTTGGGATTGTCGGGTATCAGCAACGTACTGCCCGAGCCTGGGGTTTCGGTCGAGACGACTCACGAGGAAGTGCTCGAAGCAGGGCGGGTGTTGGTGCCGCGATTAGAGGCGCTGGTCCGTGGTGTGTTGAGGTCGCTATGAAATTACTCTTCCAATGGCTTGTAGAACGGGCGTGGATTTTCTACGTCGCGTGTGCCATTGGTGTTATCGTGTATGTGGTCCGGGCCCTGGCTGCTCGACGGGATCGGAACCTGGCTCTGTTCACCCTGGAGCGAGAAACGGCTGTCGCGCGCGCTATTCAGGCCTGGGCGATGGTACTGGTTTTTGTTGCTATTGGAGCAGCGGTTTTTGTCAGCACCACCTTCGTGCTGCCCAACCTGGCGGGGGATTGGGAGACGCTATTTCCAACCTCCACGCCGTCGTCTGGCGTGGATCTTCCCACATCCACGCCTGGCATTGCTCCGACTCCCAGCCCCACCCTGGGGTCTGTGGTGGCGACCATCACCCCAACGCCCACGCGTACTCTGGCCGCTACGCCAGCCGTTCCTCTCTCTGAGCCTACCGAGACGGTAACACCAGCTCCAACCGAGATCCCGGCCGCTGCTTCTGGGAATATGCAGGTCCAGTTTGGCGATTTTGCGCTTTTGACTGGATTTAGCCTCTCAGTGGCCGAGGTGACGACGAGTCAGCCTGTGCCGTTGACTCTCTACTGGCAAGGGCTGGCGGGCGGCAGCCCCGTGGATTATTTGGTCTTTACCCATCTCATCGCCGATGATGGACGGTTGATCGCTCAACACGATGGCATACCGGGCGGCGGGTCCCGTCCGACCACCGGTTGGGCTGCCGGAGAGACGATCGTGGATCCCCATCCCCTCGCCTTTTACGACGCCGAGTATACAGGCCCGGCGAGAATTGCCGTGGGTCTGTACGAGCCGAGCGCCGGGCGAGTTCTGACTCGATCAGGGGATGATTACGTGTTCTTGCCCGTCACGGTGATGGTGGTGGCTCAATAACCGCTCACGGGAGGCGGCGTGAGAGGGAATCAGGCGGTCCCTAGAGTTGGTGGTAAAAAAAGCCCGCAAGCGCGGGCTTTTTTTCGTGTCGAGGATTGTGTTACCACCAGGGCAAGAAAAAGGTCTGGGTAGTGCCTGTCAGTTCTCCATGTGTCACTATGACACTGATGACGACCTTTTGCCCCGGCGCGGCGGGTTGAATATCAAAGTACTGCGCAGAAAAGCCGCTGTCGTTGGTCAGTTCGTTGAAGCGGTAGGGTTGATCCCCCGCTGGGTAGTGGACCGTCATCTGGACAGAGGCCCCGCTCACCGGCTGCTGCCATTGATCGGTGACGTAGACAAAGACAGTTTGTCCACCCTCGCGACCGGTAATGACGTATCGCACGGACGCGCTAATGTTCAGTTTAGTGACGACCAGTTCTGGGACTGGGGTGGGGGAGTCGTACGTGTCTGGCGGAGGGAGCGGGTCCGCGTAATTACCTGGGATGCCAAAGCGCTCGGTGTACCATTCTCCCAGGGGGGCTAGTTGCATCTGGGGGCCAGACGTGATTTCCGGTCGCCATTCCATACGGGCGCGTTGAAAGTACTGGACGATGTGACCATCCTCGAACATAAACTCGGAGCGGGGGTATCCAAAGATGTCGAGTCCCCCTTTCTCACGAAAGTAATCGAGGAAGGAGTAGGAGACGACGTGTCCAGTTTCTGGGAAATAGTGGTGAAGCGGGCTGTTGGAACGGGGAATTTGCTCTGCACGGGCACGGGGAAAGTTGTATCCCAGTTCGTCGATCAACAGCCCCAGTAATACCCTATAGGGGGCGGGGTTTTGAGGGTGCAGTTCCATCCGCACGTTTTGAAAGTATTGTACCTGTATGCCCCGGTCTGGGTCGAGGAATGCTTCTGTGATGGGATAGCCAAAGATGGCAGCGTCGCCGCGGGTCTTGTAAAAGGTGAGAAAGTCGTCGCAGACGTAATGTCTGGTTTCGGTGAAATATTCACACGTCGAGGGCTGTTGTGGAGGCACAGCAGCTATGCCACCGATCAACACCATTGCCAACACGAGTATTAATCTGGGAGACGCCAAATTTTTCATTGTCTCCATTCCCTACTATCTTGCATGGCTGATTGCTGGCAGGTTTGAACTGCGGCGTTGACGCTACTTGTTCTCGGTTCATCCCATAGTGGGGCTTCAGTAACTATTATACACGATATTTGTCGCCTAGTCAATAGTTTGGCCGTCAAGTATCAAAATTCCTGTAAAATTTCATATATCAGCAGGTTCATACCGGGGAGAGAACCACAGATTTCACGGATTGACATGGATCTATGAACAGGAAATCAACGAGAATCGTAATCTGTGGCTCAAATGCGCGAGATTGCCTGGTAAATATGCCCGTAATTGCTCGGGCTGGTCCGATTTCGACACACAGGAGACTGAGAAGGCGCCGAGATTCGCAGTGTGACAAAAAGCCTTCTTGTGCTCCGTGTGCCTCTGTGAAATGCTCTGTGAGGCTCTGTGTAACAGTCCAGGCTGAAGATTTACATATGCCCTGTATCAGCTCAAGTGCCAGGGTTCATTCTTTGGGGCGTAAATGTGGGAAAAGGATGACCTCGCGAATCGTGGGCTGGTCGGTAAGCAGCATGACCAAGCGGTCAATCCCCATTCCAAACCCGCCGTTGGGAGGCATCCCGTACTTGAGGGCCCGCACATAGTCCTTGTCCATGGGATGACTTTCCTCGTCGTCCGGGGCGTACAGCCGTCCCATTTCCAGGAATCTCTGTTCCTGGTCAAATGGATCGTTCAACTCGGTAAAGGCATTGCCCATCTCTAGCCCGCCGATAAAGTACTCGAACCGCTCGACGTGGGTGGGATCGTCCGATTTGCTCTTGGCCAGCGGGGATATGTCACGGGGATAATCCATCACAAAGGTGGGCTGGATCAATGTCGGCTCGACGGTTCCCAACAGTCCCTTGTCAATCAAGTAGCCCCAGGTGGCGCCCGGTTTAGTCGGCAGTCCGTGTTCTTGCATCACGGGGGCCAACTCTTGGGCGGTGGGGTATTCGAGGTAATCTATGCCGGTTACCTCGATGGCTGCGTCACGCAGGGTGACTCGGCGCCAGGGAGGGCTGAGGTCGATCTCGTGGCCCTGGTAGTGGATGACGGGACTGCCCAACACGTCTTGGGCGACGTAAGAGACCATCTGTTCGCAAAAGGCCATGACGTCGTGATAATCCCAATAGGCGGCGTAGAACTCGAGTTGGGTGAATTCGGGATTATGTTTGTGGGAGACACCCTCGTTACGAAAGTCGTGTCCAATTTCGTACACCCGGTCATACATTCCTACCAGAAGCCGCTTGAGGTAGAGTTCAAAGGCGACCCGCAAGTACAGGTCTTGGTGCAGTTGATGATGGTGGGTGACGAAAGGACGGGCAGCGGCGCCGCCATAGATCGGTTGCAGGATGGGGGTTTCTACCTCCAAAAAGTCGTGTTGAGCGAGAAACCGGCGCAAGGCCTGGAGGATGCGCGCCCGGGTACGAAAGATGTCGCGCACGCTCGGGTTACTGGCCAGATCGGCATACCGTTGACGATATCGCTCCTCGACATCGGAGAAGGAGGTGTACCGTTCTACGTCTCCGTTGATTTCCTTTTCTTTGATGACTGGGAGAGGGCTGATCGCTTTGGCCAGTATTTTTATCCGCTCCACGAGCAGGCTGATCTCGCCGGTGCGGGTGCGCATCAACTCGCCCTCTGCCTCGACAAAATCGCCCAGATCAAAGTACTGCGCGAACAGTTGGTAGGCTTTTTCTCCCACGTTCTGAATACGCAGGAATAGTTGAATGGCGCCGGTTCCGTCCTCGATGTGGGCGAAGGTGAGTTTACCCATTCCTCGCATACTGCGCAGCCGACCAGTGAGGGTGACGGAGGGAGGGGTCTCTCCGGTCTCTTCGACCGTCTCAAAGGCCTCGATGGCTTGGGCGATGGTGTGCGTGCGTTGGACGCGATGCGGGTAGGGGGTGATCCCGTTGGCGCGCAGGCGTTCTAGTTTTTCCACGCGTTGTTTCTCTAGCTCGGTCAGTTCCATGTGACCTCCTGGTCCATACGGAATGCAGAAAAAGGCCCACGTTGACCACCGCACAGGGTGTGGCGTGGGCACTGGTTGGGTTGACGGGAGCGTCTACTGGATGCCGACGACTTGGAACATCAATACGCCGTCGGGGGCGTTGACGCTGGCGATTTCCCCTACTTTGCGCCCCATCAAAGCCCGTCCGAGGGGGGATTCGTTGGAAATCAGCCCCCTGATCGGATCGGCCTCGGCTGACCCCACGATGTGATAGGTTTCTGGGGATTCATCTCCCTCTACCTCTAGCACGGTAACTCGGCTGCCTAGCCCGATGGTGTCACGAGGTCCGGTCTCTTCGATGATGACAGCGCTGCGCAGCATGCGTTCCAAGGTCAGGATGCGGCCTTCCACGAAAGCCTGTTCATTCCGGGCATCCTCCAGTTCTGCATTTTCTAGAATGTCGCCTTCTTCCAGGGCCTCGTGCAGTCGTCGCGCGACCTGTTGTCTGCGAACCGTGCGTAGGTGATCCAATTCCTCTTTCAGTGTGTGGTATCCCTTGGCGGTGAGAAATGTCTGTTCTTTATTCATCCGTTCGTTATTCCTACCTTGACGTTGGGGTCTGAGCACCGTCTCGTTCTGACAGAGGCGCAAAAAGAAATGTCCCACGCCATAGTGGGATATGTGCTAGAACCTACGGAGTGGGCATTATTTTTTGGGCTAAAAACGCCAGGATTATAACCCAAAGTGTTTAATTTGTAAAGTCAAATGGAGCGTGTTATAATCCCACATTGGAGTTGAGATCACTTAAAGATATGGGAAGGATAGTATGATTGACATTGGGCTCATTCGTGAACAGCCAGAAGTGGTAAAAGCGGGGCTCGTGAACCGGAATGATGATCCGGTTCGTGTGGATAGCATTCTGGAGCTGGACGTACAGCGCCGTGAGCTGCTTCAACAGGTCGAGGTGCTCAGAGCAGATCGGAACAGTGTGTCCAAGCAGATTGGCAGGTTGAAGGACCAGAAGAAGCGCGAGCGGCTCATCGCCGAGATGCGCCAGGTGGGAGATCGCATCGGCGAGCTAGAAATTCAGTTGCGTCAGGTGGAGTCGAGTCTGGACGCCGAGATGTTGGCCCTGCCGGCCCTGCCGCACCTCAGTGTGCCCATCGGGCCGGACGAGACGCATAATCCAGTGTTGCGGGAGTGGGGAGAGCCGCGCCCCCTGGATTTCGAGCCGACGCCTCATTGGGATTTGGGACCCGAGTTATCGATTCTCGATTTTGAGCGCGGGACCAAGCTCTCTGGCAGTCGGTTCTACATTCTGCGCGGGGCTGGAGCGCGATTGCAGCGGGCCTTGATTGCCTGGATGCTGGATGTACACACGCGAGAGCATGGCTATACCGAGATCTATCCCCCTTTCGTCGTCAGGGAGGAATGCATGTGGGGAGCGGGTGAGCTTCCCAAGTTTGCCGACAATATCTATCGGGACGTTGAGGATGACCTGTGGCTCGTCCCGACCGCCGAGGTCCCACTGACCAATTTGCATCGCGACGAGATTCTGGATGACGAATGCCTGCCCATCAAGTACGTGGCGTATACGGCCTGTTTTCGGCGGGAAAAGATGAGCGCCGGACGGGACGTGCGAGGCATCAAGCGTGGGCACCAGTTCGACAAGGTGGAGATGTACAAGCTGACCCGCCCCAAGGCCAGTTACGACGAGTTGGAAGGGATGCTGGAGGATGCGCTGGATATTTGTCGCCGCCTCGATATCCCTCTGCGGGTGAAAGAATTGTGCACCGGCGACCTCGGTTTTCACTCCGCCAAGACGTATGACATCGAAATGTGGGCCGCCGGCTGCGGGGAATGGCTAGAGGTCAGCAGCGTGAGTAACTGTGAGACGTTTCAGGCCCGTCGCGCGAATATTCGCTACCGTCCAGAACCGGGGGCCAAGCCCAGTTTCGTCCACACGCTCAACGGCTCTGGCTTGGCGCTGCCCCGGGTCATGATCGCGGTGCTGGAAAATTACCAGCGAGCGGACGGGTGCGTCGTGGTGCCGGACGTCTTGCGCCCGTGGATGGGGGGAATCGAGGTCATTGACGGCCGGGCGGCACGCTGAGGCTTGAAAGAATGCGCGAGATTGACAGTTCTCCTGGGGCGTGGTAGAATCCGGCTGTGTCTGGGAGGGGCGCCCTCATAGAGGAGGGATGGCCGAGTGGACGATGGCGACGGTCTTGAAAACCGTTGTGGCCGCAAGGTCACCGAGGGTTCGAATCCCTCTCCCTCCGCTAACAACTGTATAGTTCCCCCCGGGGAGGTGCCAGAGTGGACGATTGGGGCCGCCTGCTAAGCGGTTGTGGGGTTAATAGCTCCACCCAGGGTTCGAATCCCTGCCTCCCCGCCTATAGTGCCCGCCGCTGGTCATAATAGACCGGTGTCGGGCATTAGTTATTACCTTCCTTGTTCACGGCACCCAGCGCTTCTGAAGCGGCGCTGCGGATCGCTGCGAGTCCCACCGGTTTATCCAGGACCTGTTCTACCGACGCTCGAGCCGCCTGCTCGCGCAGTGTTTCACTGTTGTAGGCGGTGATTATGATGATCGCCGTCCTCGGATACAGCCGCCTGGTGCGCTGCGCCAGCGTCATACCGTCCAGGTCCGGCATGTTGTGATCGGTGACCACCAGGTCAAAGGTTTGGGCTTCCAAAAGCTTCCAGGCCTCCTGACCGCTGGTCACGACGGTGATCTGGCTATTCGAGAGGTCTTTCAACCCCTCCCGTAGAGCAAAGGCCACGTTCTCTTCATCATCCACAATGAGGATGCGCCCCGGCGAGGCATTGCCCTGTATCAGGTCAGCCGCCTGGGCCAAGGCATAATGTCTGGCCCGGTACATCTCGATGCGCCGGAAGGTCTCCACAAAGCCCGAGTTGAAAAGGGCCAGGATATGGGGGTTGATGATGGAGACGTTTTCGATGTTGGTGTCTACGTCGGGGAAGCGTTGGTAGAGGGAGGCGAAAAGCGCCTTGCCTACGGCGATGGGATCCCCGCTCTCGGTCTCGATGGTCATCCTGGTCAGGTAGGTTTCGTGTTTCTGAAAGATGACCCATCCGTGACTCGAATCGGGCAGGGTCGCGACCAGCCCCATCACGTGGTCAGAGTGAACCAGGGATGGGGTATCATTGATCCACGTCAGAGGGAGTTGGCGGGTCTCGGCCAGTTCCAGAGCCTCCGGCCTGTCCAGCCATCGGAACTCGCCTATAGGGGAGGCGGCAGGGGGGCCAGGAGGACGGCGCAGGACGACTAGTTCTCGCGTGTCGTGAAATCCCCATTTGAGGAACAAGTTGTGGGCAGGCACATTCTGTTTGATAACTTCGAGGGTGGACAGATCGATTTCCAGTTGATCGGAGGCCGCCAACAGAGAGAGAAAGATCGTCTCGCCCACTCCCCGCCGGCGATTGCTGGGCATCACCCCCAGGCGTGTGATCCAGGAGCGGTTGGGACGCACACCCAGCATCCCCAGGCCCAGTGGTTGGTCCTGGTCCAGGGCGACGGCCGAGTGCTCAAGGTCTACGTCATAGACGTGGATGTACTCGGCCAGACGATCGGCGTTCATCGGCATGGGCACGATGTAGTCACTGCGGGTTTGATTGTAGATGTCGGTCAGCTGCTCGATGGTGTACTGGCTAGCGGGCACGACTCGGAACAGGTTTTCGGCCGCTAATTCGGCGGCAATGTCTGCCAGGGAGGGCGGATTGCCCGGTCTGCCCCCGGCGGGGAGCCAGACTCCCGTTGATTGGGGGGGCAGGGGGTGGGGATCTATGGGGCTGTGATAGCGTTGAAGGGCCTGCTTGTCCTGCTCCAGTTGGGTCTCTAATTCCTTAAAGGTTCGTGTCATGGGCTGTTTGTGTATCGGTCTTTTTTCCTAGTCTGGCGCGTCGGTCGTATCGCCGGTTTTCTGTCGTGGCTGGGTTGATGGGAGCGTATCGTGACTGAGAGTATACCCTAAATATTACGGGATGCCAATCAAGGGAGGCGTGCGACTCGGTTTTTAAGGTACAGATACCTCAAAATTGCTTGACAGGGCCAGCAAGACGTGATACACTATCAATTAGTGGAATTATATTCCATTATTCGGAATCGTTTCCTCTGCGGTTGCTGTGGCTCGATGTGAATGATGCTGTGCTGTCTTTCCGGCTCGCGGTCAAGACCTTTTGTTCTGGGATTGTGATGCACGTATGAACAACATCTCATCAGTCAAAACGATTGATCGCCTTGTCCGTGTCCTCGAAAGCTTTTCTCCCCAGTACTCTACTTGGTCACTGACTGAACTGAGCGACCATCTCGATTTGCCCAAGAGCACCCTGCACCGTTTCCTCGCTGGGTTGGAATTCCACGGCATCCTGCGCCGCGATCCGGCCGACAAGTTGTGGCGATTGGGGTATCGGCTGGCGATCTGGGGGCGTCTCGCGGCCGACAGCACCGGCCTGATCCACATCGCCAAACCGGTGATGGAACGGCTGGCAGACGAGACCGGTGAGGCCGTCATCTTGACCGTGTATCAGGGTCGCGAGGTCGTTTGCATCGAGAAGGTGGAGACGACGCATCCGGTGCGGCTGGCGCTCTCGGTGGGCGTCCGCCGTCCGCCCCACACCGGCGCCTCCTCGAAGGTATTGATGGCCTACTTGCCGCCGGATGAGATTCAGGCCATCATCCAAGAAAGTGGACTGCCCAAGCTGTGCGTCAATACGATCACAGATCCTGCCGCGCTGATGGTCGAGCTGGCGCGCATCCGTGAGCGGGGGTACGCTGACAGCTTTGAGGAGACCGATCCGGACTCCTGGGGGGTGGCGACGCCGATCTGGGATCGGGCCGGGACGGTGGCGGCGGCGATTGGAATTGCCGGGCCGATCTTTCGTTTCACCGAGGCGTTGGCTCAGACATATGTGGCGCTCTGCCGCCAGGCTGC
>DSDT01000108.1 GCA_011048615.1 Chloroflexota bacterium
GGAGGGCCTCAAGTTCCAGGGCCCCAAGGGCACGTACTACATCCGGCCGGAGGATCACGTCTGCGAGCAGCCGATGAACATCCTCAAGCTGGTCAACATCGAGCCGGACCAGGACGGCGACGGGATCAACGAGTACGCTTTCTTCGAGACCGTCTACGTCTCCGAATACAACGAGCTGGGCGTCCCCTGCACTCTCGAAGGGGAATACGCCGACCGCTGCGGCGATCTGCCCAGGCCGTAGCGGGCTGCTGTGATCAGTCAGGCGTCGGGCGCTTGCTGCAAGCGCCTGACGCCTGCACAAGGGCGCAAATGTAACAGCGGATGTAACTGCTCAGGCTACCCACGCTTGGACACAGAGGACCTCGGAGGAGGCGCAGAGATTTGCAGAGAAGCGGTGGAAATACTCTGTGCGCCTCTGTGAAAAGCTCTGTGTAACAAATGGGCTGAGCAGTTACCGGCGGATTATTTTCGGAGCGATCCGTGTCCATCCGTGAGCTATTTTCGGAGTAACTGCTCAGGTGCGACGCACTTTACTCAGCTAGGCCGCTTGTTTCGGCATAGAAATTGCACTTTGATACCACTGAAACCACGTAAAAAAGTGCGTCGCACCTTGTGACTGAGTAGTAACTTTTCGGAGTGATTATGAATACATCCGACGTGATACTCAAAGTATGTAATCTGCGCAAAGAGTTCGGGGGGTTGGTGGCGGTGGACGACGTGAGCGGGCGCGTCCTGGCGCACACGCTGCACGCCATCATTGGCCCCAACGGCGCGGGCAAGACGACCCTCTTCAACCTGATGAGCGGCACCATGCCACCGACCCAAGGTCAGGTCTTTTTCAAGAACCACGACATCACCCACCTGCCGCCGCACCGCATCGCCCACCTGGGGATCGGCCGTTCGTTCCAGATCACCAACATCTTCCCCAACCTGACGGTGTTGGAAAACGTCCGGTTGGCGGCCCAGGCCATGGGCAAAGACAGTTTCAAGTTCTGGCATCACTTTCGTCATTTTCAGCAGTACGAAGAGAAGGCGCAACAAATCATCGAGCGGGTCGGGCTGCAGGGCCTCGCTGAGACGCCCGCCAGCGTGCTCTCCCACGGCGACAAACGGAAGCTGGAGCTGGGTATCATGCTCGCCAGCGACCCGGAAGTGCTGCTGCTCGACGAGCCGACCGCTGGCATGTCGTCGGAACAGGTACCGGCGCTACTCGAGATCATCCACGACATCATGCGGGCCGGCGACAAGACCATCGTGCTGGTGGAACATCGCATGGATGTCGTGATGAGCATCTCGGACTTTATCACCGTGATGCACCAGGGGCGCGTGCTGGCCGAAGGAACCCCCCAAGAGATCGCCGCGAACGAGGCGGTGCAGAAGGCATACCTGGGCGCGCTCTACGGCGACCTGGGGCTGGTGGCGGAGGCGTGATGGAGATGGATCAGCAACCGACGACGGACATATTGACCGTGGAGACCATCCACACCTACATCGGCCAGTTCCATATTCTGGAAGGCGTCTCTCTGCGGGTGCGCCGCGGCGGCGTCACCGTGCTGTTGGGACGAAACGGCGCTGGCAAGACCACCACCCTCAAGTCCATCCTGGGACTGACCCCCCCGCGTCAGGGGCAGGTGATCCTCGACGGGCAAGAGATTCAAGGCAAACGCGCCTTTGAAATCGCCGGTCTGGGCATCGGCTACGTCCCTGAACACCGGGCCATCTTTCGTGACCTATCGGTGGCCGAGAACCTCAAAATTGCCGAACGCCGGAAAGGGGACCTGGAGCGGCGGGCTGATTTCATCTTCGACCTGTTCCCCGACCTGAAGCGGCTCTACAAACTGCCCGGGCACCACCTCTCCGGCGGTCAGCAGCAGATGCTGGCGGTGGCCCGCGCGCTGGTCGCCGACAACAAGCTGCTCCTGATTGACGAGCCGAGCGAGGGCTTGGCGCCGGTGTTGATCGAACAGATGATGGAGGCGATCCGCGAGCTGAGCGCCACGACCACCGTCTTGCTGGTGGAGCAGAATTTTATCATGGCCAGCCAGTTGGGCGAGCACTATTACATCATAGACGATGGACGAACCGCGCACGACGGCGCGATGGCCGACCTGATCCACGACACGGCGCTGATCCGCCGCTACCTGGGCGCATCGGCGGCCCGGGTGGGGGGCGAATTTGCGGCCCGGAGTGAGCAAAGGAGGGGGGGATGAAGTTGAAAGGGTTCTGGCGACAAAACAGCACCTTCGTGGTGCTGATGGTTTTGTTGATCCTGCTGATCCCACTGGGATGGATAACGATGGGACAGAAACCGTTCGTCCGCACCGTCCTCTCCGGCCTGACGCTGGGCGCACTCTACCTGATGGTCGCCGCCGGCCTGACACTGATCTTTGGCTTGATGGACGTGCTCAACTTTGCCCACGGCGCCATGTTCATGATCGGCGCCTACGCCGGCTGGCAGTTCTACACCAACCCGACCTTCCTCTTTGGGCTGGCCCCGCTCGTCTTCGCCCTGATGACCGGATTGGCCGCCACGCCGCTGCTGCGCCCGTTGGTGATCGGCTGGCCCGTGCCCGAAGAGTGGCAGCGCCGGCTGCGGACGTTCCTGATCCTCCTCGCCATCGCTGTGGGCGTGATCGGCGTGCTGGGGCTCGACCTGCGAGATCTGGCCAAGACCGCTATGGTCAGTACCATGGTCGCCGCCAACCCGCTGGCCGAAGCGACGCCCCAGGAACCCCTGGCCCGCTTCTGGCTTCGCCCGACGCTGCTGCTGATCGCCGGGCTGCTGATGGCGCTGGCCCAGGCCCGTCCCGGCGATCAAACCCAGATCGTCCACCGGGCAGAACAGCGGCGGGGCTGGATCGCCCTGCTCGCTCTGCTGGCGCTGACGGTTGCCGCCGTCCTCGTGCGCGAACCGGCCGCCATCGTCGTTCTAAAGATGAACGCCAACTGGCGTTTCGCGCTCGCCCTGCTCGTCGGGATGCTGATCGGCGGCGGCATCGGCGCGGTGATGGAGACCAGCCTGGTGCGCCCGTTGTACGTCCGCCCCTTCTACCTGGTCATCGCTACTTCCGGCCTGGCGTTCGTCCTCAAAGAGGTCGTCCAATTTCTGTGGGACCCGCTCCCCTATCAAATGGAGCGCCCGCCGCTCTTTGCCCAACCTGGCAAGGCCGACTCGATCCTGGACTGGTTCAGTGCACAGACCACCACCGTGGACATCCTGGGCGTGACGTTCCCCAGCTACCGCCTCTTTATCATCGTCCTGGGCATCGTCATGCTGCTTGGATTGCTTGGCTTGATGCGCTACACCCGCCTCGGCATGATCATCCGCGCCGGCGTGCAGGATCGAGAGATGGTGGAGGCGCTGGGCATCAACGTGCGGCGCGTCTTCACCCTCGTCTTTGCGATGGGGGTGGGATTGGCCGCGCTGGGAGGCATCGGCGCGGCGCCGTTCATCCCGGTGGAACCGGTGATGGGGGACCGGTTCTTGATGCAGGGATTCATCACCGTCGTGCTGGGCGGGATGGGCAGCGTGAGCGGGGCGGCCGTCGGCGCCCTCCTCCTGGGGCTGGCCCGCGCCTTTGGCGACTACCTGGCCCTCAAGTTCCAGCTCACCCCCGCCATTTCAGAAGCTTCGACAGTGATCATCATGGCCATCGTGCTGCTGGTGCGGCCGTCCGGCCTGTTCGGCAAGAAGGAATAAGACGATGAACACGACGACCTCGACATCCAAAACACGTGTTGTGACGGGCCGGTTCGCGGCGTGGGCGCAGCAGCAGGTGGGCGGGCTGCTCCTCGTGATTGGGCTGATCCTCTTTCCTTTCGTCTTCAGTTGGCTCTACGGCTCGCCGGTGGACAGCGGCCCGCCCAAGTTCTGGCAGGGGCAGCTCATCGTCGTCTTTATCACCGCCGTGTACGCGATGAGCTATGACCTGCTGATGGGCTACACCGGCATTCTCTCCTTTGGACACGCGGCCTTTTTCGGCGGCGGGGCCTATGCGATGGCCCTGTTCCTGGCCCACGTGGCCCCCAGAATCGCGTCCAGTTACCGCATCGTCGGTCCGGGCGGCGTCAACGTCACCGAGATCGTGCTCCTCGTCGTTGGGTTCCTGGCGGCGCTGGTGGTGTCCCTGCTGCTGGGGCTGCTCTTTAGCGCCGTCTCGGCCCGGGTGAAGGGGGCGTACTTTGCGATGGTCACCCTGGCGATGGCCGAGGCGATCCACATCCTCTCCAAGGCCACCGACTTTGTCCGCTGGACCGGGGCCGACGAGGGGTTGCATGGCGTGCCGGTGCCGGCGTGGATCAACCCGATCCAGTTCCGGCTGCGGTTCTACTTCGTCGCGCTGGCGTTTGCCGTCGTGATGTACCTGGTCACGCGCCGCATCGTCCACTCGCCGATGGGGCGGGTCTTTGTCGCCCTGCGGGAAAACGAGAGCCGGGCCCGGATGATCGGCTACAACCCGGCCGTCTACCGCTCGTTGGCCTTTGTGACCTCGGCCGTCGTCGCTGGGTCGGCGGGCGCGCTCTACGCCCTGTGGACGATGAGCGCCACCCCCACGATGACCGGGGCCGGCGCCACCGTTGACGCGCTGATCATGACCATCCTGGGCGGCATCGGCACCCTCTTCGGCCCGATGTTGGGCGCGGCGTTGATGGAGCTTTTCGGCCATTTCTTCTACCAATGGTTCGGCGCCCGCTGGCCGCTGGTCTTTGGCGTCATCTTTATCGCGCTGGTGATGTTCCTGCCCTACGGCATCGTCGGCACCTGGCAGCAGCGCAGCGCGCAGTTGAGAGCGCTGCTCAAGCGGGCGTCACAGCAGAGACGGCAGGATCCATCCGACTCGTAAGCCGGCGTCGCGCGATTCGGGAATCGTCTCCTTCCTCACGGCGACCGGTTGATACAAGACAGGTACCGGCAGGTTTGGTGCGCCACTGCCGGTGCTGTTCTTTGCCATTGTCGCCGACGCTTCTGCAATGTACCTATTTGCAGCAATTCCCGTTATGGGGTTTGTAGGTCGCGCGGCGCGTTGAAACGCCCCTGATACCCAAAACCGGTTGAAAACCGGTTCTGACCAGCGCCCCAGTGCGTTTCGAACGCACTTGAAGTATCAGGCGACGATTTCAATCGTTGCCGGGCTACGAGCTTGTACCGCGTGGTGACACCGTTAAAACGGGAATTACTGACCCATTTGTGCACTCACAATGTGCATGGTAAAATTCGCTGTAATGCCCGCTGTATCAAAACCACTACGACGGTCTCGTTGTCTCTATTCTTGCCCTCATCTGCTCACCTGGAACGATTAAAACCTGCACGCCACAGCACAACACAAATGGCGCAAATGGACGTTGAGACCGATTGAGAGCAAGGAGGAGATTGAGCAACAAGATGAACAAACCAATACGAGCCCAGTACTATTTCTATGCACTGCTGATCGCGCTGCTCTATTCCACGTCGGCCCTCGCCGACGTGGGCACCTGGTGGACCGCGCAGAGCGCCTCTGTCGCCCCGGAGGGCGAGACGACCTGGGTGCAGATGGTCGCCGAAGAGGTGCTGCTGGTCATCGAGCCGCTGCGGACCCCGCCGAGTCAGGAGTGGGTGCGCATGGATCATCTGGTCAGAGTCCGCGTCGAGGCGACGTTCCTGATGCGCAACCAGGGGACGGAAACCGAGGCGTTCGACGTCTGGTTCCCGCTCACCGCGGGCGCCATACCCGATGACCCCTACGTTCCCTCGCAGGTCGAAAACTTTCGCGCCTGGGTCGACGACGAGCCCGCCGACGTGGAGGAGCAGCCCGGTCGCGACCTGATGGGCCGCCAGGAGCAGGCGCCCTGGGCCACGTGGCCGGTCACTTTTCCGCCCGGGCAGGACGTCACGTTGAGGGTGGCCTACGAGACGGTTCCCGGCGAGTGGGGCGGCTGGGCGATAGTCTACTACGTCCTCGAGACCGGCGCCGGATGGCACGGCCCGATCGGCGCGGGGACCGTCACCATCCGCCTGCCCTACGACGTCACGCCGCAGAACGTGCAGCTGGCCGAGATCCGCGCGGCCCACACCGGACCCGGTCGGCCCTTCCAGGTCACCGTGGACGGCACCGACCTCGTCTGGCGCTTTACGAACCTGGAGCCCCGGCCGGGACCGCTCTGGGAAGACAGCCCGTCGGCCGATCACGACAACCTGATCGTGCCGATCATGGAGCCGTCCAGGTGGTTCGCGATCGAGGCTGCCCGCGCCGACGCCGAGGCGAACCCTGCCTCGGTCGCGGCGCAGTTGCGCCTGGCGTGGGCCCTGGAGGCCGGCGCCCAGCGCATCAAGTCGTTTCTGCACAACGAGACCAACACGCTGCTGATCGAAGAGACCGACGCTGCCTACCGCCGCGCGCTCGATCTGGAGCCGGAGCACGTCGACGCACACGCCGCCTACCTCTATTGGCTCGCCATCTTTGACCTGGGGGAGGATTTCTACACCGTCCTATCCCGCGCGCTGGAGCTGGCCCCAGACGACGTGCGCGTGATGCGCCTGGAACAGTATCGGGAGGCGTGGGAACAGGGGGATGTCTTGGGGGTCTGGGATTTCGCCCTGCCGCCGGTCGCCGGCCCGGATTCGACCGCGCCGATCGCCCAACCGGCCCCGACAGCGACATCCCGGGTGCCGCCCCCACCGACGCCAACCACGGCGCCGCTCCCGGTCGCCACCGCGACACCGACGCCCACGCCAGAGCCGAGGGCGCTGAGCAGATGGCCCCTTTACGTCGGATTCCTCTTGGTAGCCCTGATCCTCATCATTTTGCGGGTACGCAGATGAATCGCCACTTTGAGGAAGGCGATATGAGCAAGAACATCCTTACAATGAGAACCAGTACCAGACATCCCGTCGCGCTGATCAGCCTCGGGCTCGCGCTGTGGCTGGCCACCTGCCAGCCGGCGACGCCGTCGCTCACGCCGGGACCGGCGGCGTCACCGACCGGCACCCCTTCCCCCACTTCCATACCCTCGCCCACCCCCGTACCCACACCGACGCCTGCGGCCACGCCGGATGCCGCGCCGGTGAGGAGTGTGAGCGGAGAACCAGAGCCGCTCGAATCCCACCCCTCCCCCGACGGCAACTGGCGCGTCGACGTCGTCGCCTACCCGTGCGTCCCGGTAGAGGACGGGGAAGAGATGGCGGAGCAGTTGATCCTCATCGACCTCCGCACCGGCGCCGAGACGGCGATCCACACCCAGTGGCTCCGCTGCGACGACGGCCTGGGCGCCTTTGGCCTGGGCGGCCTCTTTTGGTCGCCGGGTAGCCAGGTATTCTACTTTACCGACGCCCGCGAGGGGGAACCCGACGGCGCGGGCAGTCTCTGCTGGGAGCGGCCCCTGTGGGCATTGCGCGCCAACGACGCCACCGCCGAGCGCCTCACAGACGTCTGGGCGCGCTCGCCGGGCGGCGACTGGCTGGCGCTCGTGCGGGCGAGGGAAGAGACCGTCGTCCAGACGCTCGAGGGGGAGATGGTCACTCGCGTACCGATCCCGCCCAACTGGAGGGCCTGTGATATCATCTGGTTGCCGGATGGCGAGACGTTCGTCTATCTGCGCACCCGGGACCCCTTCAGCCCCGGCGCGTGGGAGCTCTTTTGCGTCGACGCGCGGCGTGGGAGCCAGGCGTCGATCTATGAGCTCGAGAACGCCGCGTTCGTCGCGGCGCGTTGGGAGTCGCCGGGCGGGATCGTGCTCACCGGCGTGCAGAACGGCGAGCGGATGACGTGGCCGGTCGAGGCGTCTTGCTCCACGGACCGGTTCGCGGAGCTCCCGATCATCGACCGATCCACAATCCCGGCCGACGTCGCGGCATGGAATACCAACCAACTGCGCACCGTCGACGTCACGCTACCGGTGCCGCCGGGTTGGGTGATCGATGAATGGGAGGGGACGGCGCATAGCCTCTACGTGGGGTGGTTCGATTTCGAGCCCGTCTACGAGATGATGCGATTGCACGCAACATTCCAAAGAGATTGAGAGATGAGCTACTCTCGACGCGACGATCGTTTTCACTCCAGATCGTCGAGGAGGATGGAATGACCCTCTCTTTGCGACTCACAATAACGGCCCTTTGCTGCATCCTGCTCGTCGCCTGCCAGCCGGCGACGCCGTCGCCCGCTCCGCCAACAGAGCTGCCCGGCGACAGATCCGCCCCGTCCCTCGACTGGACGCCGTCGCCCGCTCCCACAACGCCACCACCAGAGAGACCGACCGCCAGCCCCACACCAGTCACCGCTACCGGGTGGATCGCCTTTGTCGGCCCCGATCGGCAGGTCTGGCTCACGACGCCCGACGGGCAGTTGGAGGGCCCGCTCACTTCTGGCGGGCAGGCGTGGGACCCGGCATGGTCGGCTGACGGGCAGACGCTGGCCTACGTCTACCAGCGGGATGGGGATCCGGCCAGACGGATCGCGTCCTACGACCTGCGCGGCGGGCAGATCGCCCAGTTGAGCGCCGGGGAGGAGGATCCCTTTGGGTCGGTTGAATGGTCCTGGTCTCCGGATAGACACCACCTGTTCCTGAGCATCGGGACCAGCCTCGTGCGACGCTTGCGCGTGATCGAGACGGCCACAGACGAGATCGTCTATGAGACGGGCTCCGCGGGCGGCGCCTATTGGTCGCCCGATGGTCACCACCTGGCATTCGGGCAGATCGAGCCGCTGGAGACACCGATATCGCTCGAGACCGGCGATTCCGTCAGTCTGGCCGTCCTGGAGCTGGCGACGGGGGGCGTAAGCGTGTTACTCGAGGGGACATCCGCCACGCTATATTTTCCCCGCGCGTGGCTGCCCGACGGCAGGTTGCTCTACGAACAGTTGGCGTGGGACGAGCGAACCCATCGTGGGGACTGGACGCTGTGGACCGTCCATTACCACAACGGTGCCGCGGGGGAACCGCAGCCCGCCCAAGACATCCCCGTGGCCCACGACCGGGAGGCGACGCTGGCGCGTCTGCCGGAGGCCTTTCAGAATCCCTCGACCCACAGCTTTTCGTGGTCGCCCGACGGCCGGTGGGTCGTCTTTGAGTCCGGTCGAAGCCTCTATCTGGTCAACTGGGACGAGGGCGGCGAGCCGATCCACCTGGTCGATGGGACCTCGCCTGCCTGGCAGCCCGCGATAGAGATCGCGCCCCCGGTCGCTCTGAGCGCGTCTCCTGCGCTGCCGGAGGTGGACGTGGCCTTTTTCCGCGCCGACGGCCTTTGGCTTTACGACAGCGCAACGGCGCAAGAGCGCCAACTCGTCAACTTTGCGCCGGATCTCGGCCGCGCGACCGTGCCGGCGCCGCCGGTCTGGTCGCCGGACGGGCAGCGCGTCGCCTACCTGACCTATGTCGAAGACGACCCGGCCCACGAATGGGCGCACGTCACCGTCGTCGATCTGGAGACGGGGGCGACCGCGCGCCGCACAGCGCCGCCAGTCTTGGTGGCGGGCGGCCTGGCGTGGTCGGCTGACGGGAGCGAGCTGTACGCGATCGGCACGTACCAGGTCGAGACCGGAGAAGGGCGCCAGAGCCTCTACGCCCTGCCCCTGGACCCCGAGGCGGATCCGGCGCCACTCATCATCATGGGGAGCGACGGCAACCTCTCCGGCCCCCTGCAACTGTCCCCGGAGGGCCGGCTGCGCTACCTGCACCTCCTGGGCCCGCGCGGTGTCTCGATCCGGCAGATGCCGGCCGAGTGCGGAGAGGGAGAGATCGAAGAGTTGGCGCACATTCCGGGGTCCGCGAGATTGCCTTTTACGGCGCCGAGCCTGATCCTTCCAGAGGACGAAGGGCTGCTCTATCTGCTCTCGACCGATCAAATGGGTTGGGAAGAGCGGGTTGGGCTGTATCGGGTTTACGACGGCGAAAGCCGGCAACTGATCAGGCTGGAGGGCGGCTGCGGGCTGGAGGCCGGCCTGGGGCTGGGCCGCCTGGTGGCGCTCGGGTGTGGCGCGGCCGAGAGCGCGCCCCTGCTGATCTGTGACGTCGAAACAGAAGAGTGCCGGCAACTGCACCAGGAGATGCTCGCCGTCGTGATGCCGGCGATCGTTCCTGAGGACGTACCTCTCAACGCCGTCAAGTTCGTGCCGGTCGGCTGGCGGGGACAGCGGCTCTATTTCGCCGCGATCCCCTACGCGGCCGGCCAGCCCTGGTCCGGTTGGGGGGCGCTCTTTCGTTACGACACGCAGACGGGCAATGTGACGCCCGTGCTCACAGAGATCAACTGGGCCGCGCTTGCCCCGTGAACCGGTGTTCGCCAACAGTCGAGCAAGCCAGCGATGCGCCTTACCCTGAGTAGGGGCGGGCAAAACGCTGTCCGTAAGCCCCGTTCTCCTTGAGCTGCTGGTCCCAGTAGATGTTGCCCAGCCCGGCCTTGAGCAGCAGGCTCATCAACGGGATCGCCCAGCGCGGATACCGCTCCGGGCGGGCCAGCTTTTGTAACAGCGCCGGATCGAACCGGCCACTGGCGCCGAACTCGCGCCCGATCTCGTTCAGCGCCGCGAACAGCTTGCGGTTCATCCTGTCCGGCATCATCCGCACCCCCTCGCAGCCGCCCTTGACGATCGTGCCGAGGTAGGGACAGGCCAGACGGCGGGCCAGCTTTTCCAGGTACACCTCCACCGGGCGCGAATGGGCCGCCTCCGGGAAACCGGACTGGACCAGGAAGCCAAGGGGCGGATTCCCTGCCCGTCCGCAGTACGGCGCCAACTCCTCGATGAACGCCTTGACGATCCCCGGCATCGCGTCGGTGTAGAGCGGGAA
>DSDT01000075.1 GCA_011048615.1 Chloroflexota bacterium
CAACCAGGCCAGGGCGTCGTCGCCGGAGGGCATCTCGCCTTCCTCCATCAGCCAGGCAGGGAGGGCCTCTTCTTCCGCTTCGGCGGGTGGCGGCGCTTCTGGCGGGGCGAGTTCCTGCATCCAATCGGGGATCTCGGCCGGTTCCGGTGCGGCCTCGATGGG
Source organism: Chloroflexota bacterium (assembly GCA_011048615.1). Lineage (GTDB taxonomy): Bacteria > Chloroflexota > Anaerolineae > B4-G1 > B4-G1 > DSDT01. The sequence continues at coordinate 163 of DSDT01000075.1, forward strand.
CGTCGGGGGCAGTTCTTCGACCGGTGGGGCGAGTTCCTGCATCCAATCGGGGATCTCGGCCGGTTCCGGTGCGGCCTCGATGGGCGTCGGGGGCAGTTCTTTGGCCGGCGGGGCGAGTTCCTGCATCCAGTCGGGGATCTCGGCCGGTTCCGGTGCGGCCTCGACGGGCGTCGGGGGCAGTTCTTTGGCCGGCGGGGCGAGTTCCTGCATCCAGTCGGGGATCTCGGCCGGTTCCGGTGCCGACGTGGGTTGCGCGCCATATTCCGGTGGGCCGACCGGCTCAGTTCCCATTTCGGCGAGCCAATCTGGAACTGGCTCACCTGCTGGCTCATCCTGGTATTCCAGCCCCAGCGTGGTCAGCCAGTCGGGGGGATGCTCCTCACCGGGGACGGCGGCCGGTTCTGCGGCAAACTCGTCGCCAATACCAGCTAGCCAGTCTGGGATCTCCTCAGCTGGTGGCGGGGCTTTTTCTGCCGGTGGTGGTTCGGCTTCCAGTTCAGGAGGGGCAAGAGGAGGTTGGGGGGGCATCGGTTTCTCTGCTGCGCCCAGCTCTGCACCTATGCCAGCAGCTTCGCCCTCGTCCGCCGCTTGTTCCAGCCAGGATGGGATTTCGATTTGTGTTTCCAGGGCGGCTTTTGTATCGAGCAGTGCGGCAGATATTCCATCGGCTGGTGTTTCCGGCTGAGCGGCCTCTGCCTCGACCATCCAGGCCGGACGTTCTTCTATCGTGGCTGTAGGACGTTCCAGCAGGGTGACTTGCACATCTCGTGGCAGCAGTGGGGACGCATCGCCGAAAACTGCCTGAGCCATTCGATTTTCTGGGTCCAGGGCCTGGGATGTTTTCAGGTACGTATCTCCTTCCTCTCGGCCGCTGCTGGTCCAGATTTCGCCCAGAATAAGATTTGCCTTGATGCAGTGAGGCAGTTGATCCAGGATTTGGCGGCAGACCTCGGATGCTTCGAGCCGCTGCTCATTATGCCATAGAGCCTCGGCCAAGGTAGCGGCCAGGTCAAACCGGTCGGGGTGTTCAGCCCACAGAGAGCCGAGTTCCTTGACGGCTCGCGGGAGTAGATTGCCCCTGAGGTAAAGACGGGCCAAAGCGGCGCGGGTGAGTTCAATTCGGTGAGGCTCGAAACCATCTCTTTGACCGTAGAGATTACGCAGCGCTGCTTCCACTACTTCGTTGTCGGCCGCCAGCTCGAAAGCGAGTTCCAGGTAATATGTGGCGGCGTCGAGATCGCGCTTTTGGCTGTATACCTCGCTCATTCCTACCCAGGCGATCAGGTTTTCAGGATCAGCGCTGAGTACACGTTGGAACATGTCAATGGCTTCTTCGTGCCGCCTTGATTCGAGCATCGTCTTGCCCAATAACTGGTAGGTTTCTATGTGCTTGGGGTATTGCTTCAGGATATGCATGCCGTGGGCCTCGGCCTCCTGGTAAAGACCCTGCTCGACCATTGTCTCAATTCGCTCGCAATACTTTTGTAGGGAAATCTCGGCCATTGTGCCCCCTATGTTCACTCGAGTCGGGATGGATTCTAACGACGTTTACTGGCCCGTTTGGGCCTCTCATTCTGTTTTATACACGTCAGCCTTAGCCAGGTTGCGTTGGGGTGTTCTTGGGCAGACAGTTAGATTATGCAATGTCTTGCGCAAAAAGTCAATTCAGATGGTGCACTTGCTTCAATTGGGCGATCAACGAGTCCACTGGGGGTTCGGGTTGTGGGGAGGGGCCCAGTGGATCTGTGATCGTCTCTTCACCTAGCATGGCGAACAGCGAGTTCAGGACGCCGTAGGCGAGGACGTCTAGCTGGTATCCTCCCTCCAGAGTGAAGACGATCCGACCATTGCACAGCGTGTTCGCCATTTGTACCAACTCTTGGGCCAGCCGGGCGTAACCTGTCAGCGAGAGGTTCATCTGAGCCAGGGGATCGCTCCAGTGAGCGTCGTAACCGGCTGAAACCAGGATCAAGTCCGGTTGGAAACGTTCTATCAGCGGCCAGACCAATTCGGTCATGATCTGGGCATATCCCGCGTTCCCTACCCGGGGGGGGAGGGGGACGTTGAGCAGGGTTCCGGCACCATCAGCGTCGCCAGTCTCGCGCCAGTGACCGGAGCCAGGGTAGTAGGGATACTGGTGGGTGGAGAAGTAAAAGACGTTGGTATCGGTAGAAAAAGCGTCCTGAGTGCCGTTGCCGTGATGGACGTCAAAGTCGGCAATAAAGACGCGCGTCACGTGGTCCCTTGCCAGGGCAGCCCGCGCGGCTACGGCGACGTTGTTAAAGAGGCAGAAACCCATGGCGCGGGTGGGGGTGGCGTGGTGGCCGGGCGGTCGTACCAGGGCGAACCCGTTGTCTATATCGCCGGACAGCAGGGCTTCGACGGCTCGCACCACACCGCCGGCGGCCATCAGCGCGGCCTCGTAAGAGCGGGGGGAGGTATAGGTATCTGGATCGAGATGGCGGCCGGATTGGGCGGCGTGTCGAACCTGTTCGATGAGGGCCGGGGTGTGGACGCGCTCCAGTTCTTCCAGCGTGACCGGGCGGGGTTCCAGCGGCGTCAGCCGTGACAGCACGTTCTCCATCTCGAGTACCCTGAGGATGCGCTCGAGACGCTGGGCATTTTCGGGGTGAGAGGGCCGGTCGTGTTCCAGATAGATTGGGTCGTAGACATAGGCTGTATTCATCTCTCCTCCTGACGTGCATTCCGAGGACCAGTATAGTGATTATACCCGCCTGGGCCGAGGTGTCAACAGAGCGTATCCAGCGGGGGTGAAAATGAGGGTGGAGGGGATGCTCGAAGGTCGCGGGTTATCTCCGTGCGGGGGTCTTTTTGCGGCCCGAGACGCCGCCTCGGTACGGCGGAACCAGAATGGCAAAGAGAGTGCAGCGGCTTACGTCTAGCATGCGCGTCGCCAGGCGCGGATCCAGTTCTTCGATGGGGGTCGCGGTGGTGATGACGGTCGGTAGCTGGGCATTGTACCGGTAGTCGAAAATCTGGTACAGCTTTTCCCGGGCCCAGGGGGTGGCGGATTCCGTCCCCAGATCATCGAGGATGAGGAGCGGAGCGCGGCGTATCTCTTCGAACCGCTGGTCGAAGGTGGTGGCGCTCTGGGGTGTGAAAGTGGCCCGCAGGTGATCCAACAGGTCGGGAACGACAATGAACAGGGCCGGCTGTCCCCGTTCGATGCGATGGTTGGCGATGGCGGCGGCCAGGTGGGTCTTGCCGATGCCATAGATGCCGGTGAAGGCCACCCACCCACTCGGTTGCTCGGCAAATCTGCGGGCGATGGTCAGAGCGCGTTTGAGGTTTTCTTCGTCACCAGGCGTCAGCTCTCCGTGGCGCAGGTCAAAGCTCTCAAAGGTTTGGTAGGTGTGAAGGCTCAGGCTGCTGAGGTCGGATTGATCCTGTGCGACGCCGGCGCGGCGATAATCGGGGGCGGTGATGGAGACGATGCGGGCGAGGTCCGGGTCCACCAGGCGAGACCGGAGCCGCAGGGGGATTTCTTCCAATTCGTGGTTGGTCGTGACGACGGTGGGAAGGCGGGCGTTGTAGCGATGGTTAAAGATCTGGAACAGTTTTTCCTGGGCCCACGCGGTGCTGCTTTCGGTGCCCAAGTCATCGAGGATGATGATGGGGGCTTGGCGCACCTCTTCGAATCGGGAGTCGTAACTGGAGAGGCTGGTGGGAGAGAAGGCCGCGCGTAGGTGGTCCAGCAGGTCGGGGACGGTGATAAAGAGCACGGGGTGGCCCTGCTCGATGCAGGCGTTGGCGATGGCGGCGCCCAGGTGGGTCTTACCACAACCGTAGCCTCCCTTCAGGATGAGCCATCCCTCCGGGTTTTGGGCAAAGCTGCGGGCCTCTTCGTAGGCCCAGCGCAGATTTTTACGTTTTTCAGCGGGCAGCCCGTGTCCTTCCGGGGCAAAGGTCTCGAACGTCATCCGGGAGAGGGTGTGCAAGTCGCCCAACGCGCGCAAGGAGGAGAGTCGTCGTTGGGCCAATTGGTCGAGCTGACATTGACAGGGGGCCAGCTTGCCAAAGTCGGGATGGCCGATCGGCACGTTTGTCCGCAAGTACCCAATGCCCTTGCAGATGGGGCATTCCTCTGCGGCGTCTGGCTCGGCCGGTGCGGGCCGATCAGTGCTCGATGTATTCACCATATTCTCCTTCGATGTACCGTCTCCGGTCTGCATCGTCAGAACGTCGAGGGATGTCTTTCCCTTTGCCCTCTGTGCGCCAGCGCTCCAGGATGGCGCGGACGTAGCTCCACTTGCGAATGTTCTGCGAGACGGCTTCCTGGAAGGCCTCGGTGATCCAGTGAGCCGGATAGTCCTGTTCCGCCTGGCGCAGTTCGTCGGCGATGAGGGGAGTGAGCAGGCCGATGTTCTGTTCGTACAGGGTAAAGATGTTGGGTCGGCCGGCCGATTCCAGTTCGTCAGGCCACTCCCCTCGGGCGATGGCCTCGACGGCGGCCCGTCCTTTGGGGGTATTGGCAAAGTAGAGCGCGTCTGCCAGCGCGCCAGTGGGTCGTTCGACCGCCAGCAGGGTGCCGCGTTCGATGGCGCGGGCCAATGCCTGTTCCAGCGTGGCAGCGGAAGGGGCCGGCAGGCCAGATAGCAGAACTTGGTCCTGGAGCAGGTCGGCGTGGCGGAGGTAGCGCACTTTGCCCGTCTGGCGTCCCAGCCGCCACAGGACGTGCAGGGTGAGCTTGAGTTCGGCCAGATCGTTGATGAGGGGTACGAGCTCGGTAAAGACCGCTTCTGGTAGGCCGACGATGCGAACTTGACCGGAGGGGAAACCGCTGAACGTCTTCATCGTCTTAGCCAAAGGTTACCGGCTGCTGACGGGTCTCGGCGTCCAGGAATTGAGCCAGGCGATTGCGGAAAAAGAGTTGGATGGTGCCGGTGGGCCCATTCCGGTGTTTGGCGACGATGATGTCGGCGATATGCTGCCTCTCGGTCTCTGGGTGGTACAACTCGTCCCGATAGATGAACATCACCACGTCGGCGTCCTGTTCTAAACTTCCACTTTCTCTCAGATCTGCGAGCACCGGTTTCTTGTCGGTGCGCTGTTCGACGGCCCGGGAGAGCTGCGAGGCGGCCACTACCGGCACGTCTATCTCGCGGGCCACGGCCTTGAGCGAGCGCGAGATGTAAGAGACCTCCTGCACGCGGTTCTCGGAGCGGATATCCCCCGTCATCAACTGGAGATAGTCCACCAGCACCAGGTCCAGCCCGTGTTCCGAGTGGAGGCGGCGGACTTTGGTGCGCAGTTGCAGGGCCGAGATGGAGGGGGTGTCATCAATAAAGATGGGCAATTCGGCGAGCTTGCCGGTGGCCTGGACAAAGAGGGGCCACTCTTCGTCGCGCAGCTCGCCCATGCGGAGTCGTTGAGAATCAATGCCGGTCTCAGCGGACACGATGCGCTGTATGATTTGCTCCCCCGACATCTCCAGGCTAAAGATCGCGACGTGCATACCGTGCCGGGCGGCGTTGCGGGCGAAAGAGAGGCAGAGACTGGTCTTTCCCACCGAGGGACGGGCAGCGACGATGATAAAGTCGGAGCGCTGCATTCCCCCTAGCAGCCGGTCTATGTCGACAAAGCCGGTCGGAACGCCCAACGGCTCACCCTGATGGGCGTGCAGGTACTCGATGCGGTCGTAATAGCTGCGGATAATATCCTGGATGGGCGTCAGATCGCGGGTGATGCGCCGCTGGGAGACGTTGAAAAGCGCCTGCTCGGCCTGGTCGACCGTCTCGTCTACGTCGTCACCCTCCTGGTAGGCCAGTTGAGCGATTTGAGAGGCCGCGTTGATCAATCGTCGCCGGATGGCGGCCTGTTCGACGATGTGTCCATACGCTTCGACGTGGATCGCGCTGGGCACGGCGTTGATGAGGCTCGTGATGTAAGCGGTGCCGCCGATCTCTTCCAGGCGTTCCCGCCGTTCCAATTCGTCACACAGCGTCACAAAATCGACTGGTTCGCGCCGTTCGTGCAGGGCCAGGATGGACTCGTAAATCCAGGCGTGCTTCTGGATGTAGAAATCCTCGTTTTTCAAGAAAGGAGTGACGCGGTAGAGCGCTTCCGGGTCAATGAGGAGAGAGCCGAGGACTGCTTCCTCGGCCTCTACATTCTGAGGGACCATTTTGTCGGGAGTTGCCATATTTTTCCGCAGAACCTAGGGCTATGACAGAGGAGGCTCCCCAACTCTCGTGTTTACTGGAGAGGGAGGTCGTCCAAGTCGAGCGTGTTGATAAAATCCCGGAAGGCCGAGATCTCTTCGTCACTCATCTCTGCGTTCACGTCGGTCTCTGGAGTAATGCCGGCCTCCGCCATAACATTTTCTTCGACATAGATTGTGGCATTGGCACGCACCGCCAGGGCGATGGCATCGGAGGGACGCGAGTCTATTCTGATTTGCCGACCGTTCAGATTGACCATGATGTAGGCATAGAACGTGTCGTTGCGCAGATCGTTTACGGCGATGTGAGAGATTTCTCCACCCAGTTCAGCGATAGCGTTATTGAGCAAGTCGTGGGTCAGAGGACGAGGGACCTGGATGTCTTGCAGGCGGATGGCGATGGCCTCGGCTTCGTACCGTCCGACCCAGATGGGGAGGAAGCGATCAGAGTCGAGGTCTTTGAGGATGATGACGCGGTGCTCCGACATCAGGCTGGCCCGAATGCTATCGATTTGTACTTTGATCATGACTTTCTCTCCTGGTAACTGCCCACCGCAGAGAGACGATTCGTTTCTCTGCCAAAACATACCGCTCTGCTTTCTTGGCGGTGGATTGGAGTCTGGCTGAGTGATTACATCTCCTGGTGATAGGGGACCGTTTATGGATGAATTATACCACTGACCTATAGCAGATGGCAAATGGACCAGAGGGGTGCGGTGGGGAGACGGGGTCGTTATCTCAACCGGATCGGTTTTATTATTCCTTTGACTGAATTGTTGCCTTTTCGAGACCTGGGCGCGTTAGAATGAAGACTGGTCACGAGGCCCTGTGTGTAGTTTGACAATGGCACATTAGCGTAAAACCACGCTTGTGGCGCAAACGCCCGGCTACGGAGCAGCGCCCGATGAATCGGGCCTAGGAGCCCCGTTCACGGGGCGAAAGCTCTGTAGCCGGGGCACTTGGTGCCCCGGCGGGCCTTGCCCGGGAACTAGGCCGCCAAAGTTAGAATGTGCCATTGTCAAGGTAAAAGTCCAATGGGAGATGGATGGACAAATTTTGGGCTGAACCCTGGATATCCGGATTTAGAGGTCGCATACCGGTGAACGCCTTCCGTGGGTCTGGCGTGTCATCTCCAAGCGTTAAACTTGAGAAAGGTGCATTGATAGCAAGAGTGGAAAGTACGAGTTCTATTCGTGTGTTGTTGGCCGACGATCATTCCCTGTTTCGTGGGGGCGTGGCCAATGTTCTGAACAGCCAGGCGGATTTTGAGGTCATTGGTGAGGCGGGGGATGGCCTGGAAGTACTGGTCAAAGCGCGGGAGCTGAGACCGGATCTTGTTTTGATGGACATCAGAATGGCGGGGTGTGACGGTCTGGAGGCTACCCGGCGAATCAAGCAAGAACTACCCGATGTGACCATTATGATGCTGGCGGTGCGCGACGAGGATGAGAGGTTGTTCCAGGCGATCAAGAGTGGCGCCCAGGGCTATCTCCTGAAAAGTATTCGATCGTGGAATCTGGTGGAACTGCTGCGTGGGGCGATGCATGGGGAGGTGACTATCACCCCGGCGCTGGCCCGTTGGATGTTGGACGAGTTTCACAGCCTGAACCAGCAGCCCCACAAGGTGACGGATAACGGGGAGACAGACATCACCACGCGGGAGAAGAGCGTGCTCAGTCTGGTGGCCGGGGGCGCGACCAACCAGCAAGTTGTAGAGGAACTGCGCATCAGCGAACAGACCGTCAAGAGTCACCTGCGCGACATTCTGACCAAGTTGCAGCGCGGACGATGTCACGAGGCAGCTCCGTACACGATGCGAGAGGGGATGATCATCCCACCCAGCAGTGCATCCTCTCGGTCCAAGCTGGAACGACCATCACCCCAGAACCAGTAGCTCTCGCAGAGGCCATTGATCATTCTGGTGAAAGGGCTGGTCTCAATCACCGATTTTCTTTACGTGCCCGACGCCGCTGATGTCCTGGCGCACGGTCGGGCTGCCCACGTACTCGACGGCCCCCCCGCCAGTGATGGTGACGTCCAGCTCGTCGCTCACGCGCAGGGTGGCGGACCCCAACCCGCTGAGTGCCACGTCAGCCCGACTGCTTTCCAGACCGCGCGCTTGGTAGTTGCCCCCGCCGGAAATGTCAACCTCTTGAGTCTCCACTTCCCCGCCGGTGATAGACAGGTTCCCCAGGCCGCTGATCTCGACCGTGATCTGATCGGCGTCTACACGGTCTATGGCTACGTTGCCGCCGCCGCTGATTTCGATGAGGAACTGGCTCGCTTCTACGTCCGGTACCCGGACGTTCCCAAGGCCCGATACACGGACGGTGTCCAGCTCTTTTAGCGTCAGGTAAAAGTAGACGCTTCTGGTGGGCAGCAAGTTGACGTTCTCCCGGTCGCTGATTTTGAGCCGGCCGTCCTCTACCTCGACCTCGATGTATTCCAGCAGATTCTCCTCGGCCTCCACGCGCAGTTGCTCCGTCTCTCCAATCTGAATGAGCAGGCTGCCGATGGTGGCGAATTCGACATCGGTGACACTGTCCACCTCGTAGCTCTGTTCAGAGATGGTTCCTGAACCTCGGATGGTCCGAAAGCCGATGCTGCCCTCACAGGCCAGCGTGCTGAGGGTCAAGGCCATCAATAGCGCCACTATGGCGCTCCACGGATGTGCGGATCGTTTCATCATCAACCCTTCTTACTGGTGGCGGTGGCGCGGACTAGCATCGTCCTGCCGGCATCGGGAGCGTCCTCGATCAGCGCGTGACCCTAGCAGAGGGCGGCCGGCAGGTACGTGATGGGCTGCCGCTTGCTCACGATGACGGTTTCGACGTTGCGAGTGACGTGATCGGTGAATTGGGGCACGGACATACGTCACCCGCGCACCCGCGTGACGTAGTAGGCCGTGACCTCCTGTCCCATGCCTTTCAATTGCAGGCCGGGGATGGGAGTCGCCTCCACGTGGTCGCGGGTCAAGTCGTAGGTCTCCTGGCTGATCAGCACCTGCCCCGGGCCGGCCACGCCGCAGATGCGGGACCCCAGGTTGGCGGCCCGCCCGATGACGGTGTAGTCGGTCCGCTGGGCGCATCCCATCTCGCCGACGATCAGCTCTCCGGTGGCGATGCCGACGCCGATGGGGACCGGTTCGATGGCGCGGCGCTGCCAGGCGGTCATCACGTCCTGGTGTGCGGCCTGCATCGCCAGTCCGACGCGCACTGCGCGCAGGGCGTGGTCCGATTGGGGGACAGGCGCGCCAAACAGGGCCATTACCTCGTCGCCGACGAACTTGTCCAGCGTGCCCTCGTAGGATAGGATGACGGCGGTCATTTTGCTCAAATAGTCATTGACGAACTCGACCAGCAGTTCGGGCTCGGTGTTTTCAGAAAGGCGGGTCGAGCCGCGCAGGTCGGCGTATAGCACGGAGAGGACCGATCGTTCGCCATGGAGGAAATCCACATCGGGATGGGCCAGCAGCCGCTCCATCACCTGCGGGTCCACCGAGCGGCCCAACACCTGGCGCAGCCTCCTCCGTTCCAGGCTCTCAAAGATGGCGGTATCCATCTGGCTGCCGATGGCGTTCAACAAGCGGCGGTCCTCCTCCCGAAAGCCCCGCGGGCCGTACCGATTGACGACTCCCAGCACGCCAATGATCTCGTCGTTCAGAATCAGGGGGATGCACAGGATCGAGTTGAGCGCGCCGCTCAGGTCATTGTAGCCGATCATCTTGCCTTGTTGCAGGGCCTCGTTGGCGATGCGGTCCACGGTCTCATAGTGGGGCGAGACCTGGAACAGGTCGTCGTCGGTGGCGGCCCGCAGTTCCAACTGCTGTCCGATCCGGTTATAGAGCATCACAAAACCCATCTCGGCTTGAATGACCGCGCGCAATTCCTGGAGCACCTGGTTTAGCATCTCTTCGAAGGGCAGGTTCAAATCGCGGATGCGGTCTATTCTGTAGATGGTCTCTAATTCCTTGTTGCGCTGCTGAAGATCATAATAAGCATACCCCTGGATGATGGCCGAGTCTATTTGGCTCTCAGCCGTTTTGAGCAGTTCGACATCCTGGTCGCTAAACGGGCGGGCGGTGCGGGCGAGCAGCAGAGCGCCCAAACGGTGGTCCTGTCCGAGGATGATGGGAATTGCTACCATGTGGAGATTGTCCGGCAGTTGAGCCAGCACGGATTCTG
>DSDT01000077.1 GCA_011048615.1 Chloroflexota bacterium
ATGATTCTACCATAAAGTGGAATTTGAGCAACTCTAGTGCTCTTGTGGCTCTCGCTTCTCCTTCTCCGATACTTCGAACCGATAGCCCACCCGGCGAATCGTGCGTAAGTAGATCGGCGCCTTGTGATTATCCTCAATCGCCTTTCTGACCCAGTGAATGTGAACGTCGAGGGTGCGGGTATCGCCCATATAGTCGGTATCCCACACTTGTTTCATCAAGTAAGAGCGAGTCAAAATCTCGCCGGGATGCCGCATAAACGTCTCCAGGAGAGCGGCCTGCTTCGGCGTCAGGTGAGTCTCGCGGTCCTCCCGCACGACACATCGCTGCTTGAGGTTCAGGACCATATCACCCACTTGAAGTAAATCGTCATCGGGAGCTGGTAACAACCTGATGATCCGATTGACCAGTTTTTTGGTAGAGAAGGGATAACGTAAGTGAGCTCGTACTCCCATGCTGCGATCAATCTTTTCATCCTCTGGCAGCAACATCAGCACCGGGATGTCGGCCTCCATTTCTTGCAAGGTATCACAGAAACGACGCGGGCTAAAACGCATCGAGGAGGAATCCAGAACGATGACCTGGGGATTTCCATCCTGAACCGAGGCCAAGGCCTCTCTCCTCGTGTGCGCGGTAACGACGTTGTATTCCTCCTGACCATCAATGGTCGGAGCCAAGTATTCTGTCGCAGGCTTGCGTCCTTCCACGAGCAGAACCGTGTAAACCAGCGTCAATGACACCCCCCTTCCCTATGCCACATCTTTTGCCAAAATGGATAGACGGAATACGTTAACGTCACTGGCATTATACTCTATCCCTCCACTGAGGGCAAATCAGGCCCATGGTAGCCGAACAGAGAGCCCCTCTCAAGCCCGCCCTTTCAGACCCGCTGTGCCCCACGTGGGGAGCGAATCCCCCTCGTAACCGCTATACCATCAGCGCCCGAGCTCGCTCCCTGGGCATCGGCTCAACCGCGAGTAGCTCTGTCGCTCCAGCGGCGCTTTGCACCTTGACGTGCACCACCGGTTCTCGCCGACCATCGGAATAACCGGCCGTAATCCGGGCCGCCTGTTCAATCTCCTCTCCGATCGGCGTGCCCATCACCACCGTCGTCGGCCCGGGGTGATCGCATGTCGTCAGCCACACCCCCTCCACCTCACAGGCCGCCAGGTACTCGTTCTCACGCTCGTGTCTCCCCACAACCACCTTGCGGCCCGACGGCAGGCGCAAATGTCGTCCCACCGCCATTAACTGCACTTGTTGCCGCGTGAGGGCTTGGGGCCCTTCGTGGGACAGAAAATCCCGCCAGCGCCGGGCATACACCTGGTCAATCAGGTAACAGCACCCACCAGAAGGCTGCGCGTACTCGGTGATACCCCATCGCTCTGCCAGCGCGATCTGCTCCTTGCGCCCTCGCCCACTGATGCCATACAAGGCCTCACGATCCACCCAACCCCGTTGTTCTGGAATCGTCGGAGGCAAAAGCCAGGCCGAAAGAGGACGGAAGAGATACCCTCGCAGACCGCTCTCTCGCTCGACGGTGCGCAGCGTGGGCCGCATCTGACTCTTGGGCCGCTGCCCCACCACCTCACCGGTCACAACAAAGTGGTGGTCGTGCTCCTCCATCCACTGCTTGGCCTGGCGGAGCAGGAAAATTCGACAGTCAACGCACGGATTCACCCCCGAGCCATACCCATAGCGGGGGTTGAGGACCAGCGGCAGATATGCCTCAAATACATCCATCACGTGCAGAGGGACCCCCAAGGCCGCCGCCGACCGCTCGACGCCGGTTGGCTCCACCGGGTCGCCCCCCAGGAGGCGATTTCGCTCGACGTAGGAGAAACTGGTGCGAAGGTGCAGCGCTGTGACGGCGATCCCCTGTTCCATCATCACTCGCACGGCCAGCGTGCTGTCCAGCCCGCCCGAGAACAGAGCTACCGCCTTGATGCGTTCCCTCTCCCCCATTACGTCAATCTGCTGTCCCACACTACTGATGCAGATTCTTGTAGTACGTGCGATACACCTTGTACAACGTCCATCCCAAATTGTGTATCAGGGTATTGACACGATCATTCCCCTCGGCCGTCAGCGACATGTCCACCCACGCGTATCCCTTGCGCAGGAGAGCACGGGCCGTCTCCACGTAGAAAAGGGAATCCAGACCACGGGAGCGATAGGCCTCCAACACGGCCAACAACTTGAGACTGGCCACGTCAATGTGCCGCATACGCCACCACATGGGCAGCCAGCCCCATGGAAACAACCGCCCGTTGGCCGCTTTGAGAGCCTGGTTCACGTCCGGTATTGTGACCGAAAACCCCACCGGTTCTCCATCTAGCTCGGCAAAAAAGATCAACTCCGGATCGATAATGCGCTGCAAGTCAGCCACGTACCGTTTGAACTCTTGCTCATCCATGGGGACGTGATTCCGCATGTACCCCATCGCCTCGTTGACCAGATGCATCACCCGCATCACCTCAGCATCCCATTCTTCCATCCGCGCCGTTCGGATCTGGACACCGATCCTGCGCTGGACGATACCCGCGACTCGCAGAATCTTGGGGGGCATGTTGTTCACATCGCCATCTAAAGCGGTCAAGTCCGTCCAGTAGGCATAGGCATCCCGGTACTTGAGCATCCCATACTGCTCCAACAGATCGGCATAGTAAGCCGGGCTGTGACCGCACAGCAGCACCGGTGAGCGATCAAACCCCTCGATGAGGACGCCGGGCGAGTCGTCCATCGAAAAGTAAAACGGCCCCCGAATGGTCTCCATCCCCTGCCGAGCAGCCCAATCACACGCCGCGTCCAACAGCGCCTCGGCCACTGGGTACTCTTGGATCACCTCAAAGAATCCAAAGCCGGCTGCTCTCTCGTTCAAGAACTGGTTGGCGCGATGGTTGATCCAACCGGCAATGCGCCCCACATCCTGCCCACCTCGTCGCGCCATGAACAGACTCGCATCGCCGTAACGGAAAAAGGTCCCGCGCTGCGGATCCAAGCTCCGTAGCTGACTGCTGATCAACGGCGGAACCCACAGAGGATCGTCACGATAAATCTGCCACGGGAAACGCACAAACCGCTCGCGCCCCCTCTCATCATGGATGGGAATAATTTCAATCTCGCCGCTTGACACGTTCACCTCGACAGTCCTACAGACTCGACTCGTAAATTGGATACGCCACGATCACTGCGCTAGCGCTCTAAAAGAATGGTGACCGGGCCATCATTCTGAATCTCTACCTGCATATGTGCGCCAAATATACCAGTCTGAACCGGGATGCCGTATACCCGCAGAGATCGGGCCAGGTGCTCCACCAACGGCTCCGCCACCTCCGGCAGGGCCGCCTCGACAAAGCTCGGCCGACGCCCCTTGTGGACATCGGCATAAAGCGTAAACTGAGAGACGACCAGCGCGCCCATCCCCTCCCCTTCAGGATCGGGATCGAGATCGAGCAGACCGGCGTTCATCTTGCCCTCATTGTCCTCAAAGATGCGCAACCCGGCGATCTTGCGAGCCAGCCACTCGGCCTGCTCCTCCGTATCACCATGAGTCACGCCGACCAACACCACCACGCCCCGTCCAATCGCGCCCACGACCTCGCCATCTACCCGCACAGACCCACGGCTAACCCGTTGTACGACTGCTCGCATTCCGCACCCCCCGCGCCTTTCCCCGCCGCATCTGGACGGGAAAACGGCGCTCATTCCACCCCAGTCTGTCCAACACCTTATGGAAGCCCAATCGCGGCCTTGACCTCGGCAATAGTCACAGCGGCAATCTCGGACGCACGCCGCGCCCCCTCGGCCAGGACGTCCCACACGTAATCAGGATCCGCGGCCAACTCCGCCCGCCGCTCGCGGAACGGTGCGAAATAGGCGGCCAGATTCTCGGCCAGGCGCTGCTTGCACTGCACACAGCCAATGTCAGCCGCGCGACAGTCCGTCCCAATCTGCGCCACCTCGCCGGGCGAGAAGAAACCGTGCAGGGTAAAGACGTTACATACCTCTGGATGTCCGGGGTCAGAGCGATACTGGCGAGCCGGGTCCGTCATCATCTCCATCACCCTCCGCTTGATCTCGTCCGGGGCGGAAGCGATCTCGATGTGATTGTTCAACGACTTGCTCATCTTTTGCTCACCGTCAATTCCCAACACCTTGGTGAACTCGGTATGCTTGGCCTGCGGCTCGACCAGCACCTCGCCAAAGATGCGGTTAAAGCGCCGCACGATCTCGCGCGTGATCTCCAGGTGAGGCGCTTGATCCACACCGACCGGAACGGTATCCGCCTTGTAGAGCGTGATGTCGGACGCCATCAACACCGGATACCCGACCAATCCATAGTTGACGTTTTCCGGCTGCTGGCGCACTTTCTCCTTGAAGGTGGGCAGGCGGGTCAACCAACCCAACGGCGTGACCATCGAAAGCAATAGGTGCAGCTCAACCACTTGGGGAACGTGGGACTGGATGAAGACGAGCGTGCCCTGTTCGGGGTCTATCCCGGCTGCCAGCCAATCCAGGGCCATCTCGTAGGTCCACTCGTGCAGCTTGTCGGTGTCACTCAACGTGGTGAGCGCGTGCAGGTCCACGACGCAGTAAATACAATCATACTCGTCCTGCAAGGCGACGTAATTGCGGATCGCGCCCAAATAATTTCCTAGATGCTGCCGCCCGGTGGGTCGGGCGCCGGAAAAAACACGACCTTTTTTATTACCCATTCTATCTAGCACTCCTCCCTCATAAACTGGATGTCTCTGCCGTAGTGTACCACATGAGCGACGGGGGGGCAAGCAAAAAAGCCAGCACGCGCCCGCTGGCCTACCCTCGCACAAACCAGCGAGAGCCGAGGGTTTAAGCCTCGGCTCTTGCTACAAAGGAGGAGAAGAGAAAAACATTTGACTCTGAGCCTATCGTACCACACACCGCCATCCCTTGCTTGATGCATACCCGATGCTTACCCTACGCTCCTCGGAGCTGGCCCGCAATCCGAACGAGCTACCCCATCCCCACTACTGAAGCCGTTTCAACACCGCATAGGCGGCCGGTCCTATCAGTCCTTTGACCGTCCGACCGCTCAATGCTTGGTCCAAATCGGCGATCAAATCCTGAGGCGCCTCCAGGCCAACGCTGAGGCGCACGATCCCCTCCCCGGTCCACTCCCGAATGCGTCGCTTCTGCTCGTCAAAAAGATAAGGAGCGGCATCCACGTAAAAATCCGTGGGGTAATAAAAAAGCAGGCTGCGAGCATGTCCCAACGACGTGGCATAGGTAAAGAGCCGGATTTTGTCCGCCAGCGTGATCGCTGCCCCCAGTCCGCCCCTCAATTGAACGGTGAGCATGCCGCCAAAGGCCGCCATCTGTCGGCGAGCCAACTCGTGCTGAGGATGACTCTCCAGGCCGGGGTAGACCACGCGGGAGACGGCCGGATGACCCTCCAGGAAGCGGGCGATGGTCCACGCGCTCTCCGAGTGGCGCGCCATGCGCAGCGGCAGGGTCACCAGACCGCGGGCGATCAACCAGGCGTTGAATGGACTCATCGCGCCCCCAGGTGGACCAAACCCGCCTTGCGGATCCGATGAATCCCCTCGGCCGGCCCAACGATCACGCCCCCCAGCGCGTCGCCGTGGCCGTTGAGATACTTGGTCGCGCTGTGGATCACGTAATCCGCTCCCAGGGCCAGGGGACGCTGCAAGCACGGCCCGGCCCAGGTGGAATCCACGACCAGGAGCGCGCCAGCGTCGCGCGCGATCTGCGCCAGATTCACATCCTCTCAAGCGCAATCTCGCTTTGACTTACCCGCTAACTTGCACTATACTATACACATTCAGTGCTCTCGAATGAAAACCGGTCGCATTCCCACCCGCAGGTACTGCATCTTGACAACTTGAGGAGTGTGAAGGATGGGGGCAATCTGCCCTACGTGTCGTCCTCACGAATAAAAACGAATAAAAATGATACTCACACTTGATACCGAAACGGAAAAACTAGCCGAGATTTTGGAACAGTGCGGCCAGGAAAACAAACTCGCTCAGGGCGACATACTGATTCGCCAGGGGACAGAGAGTGACGGCGTCTACTACCTCAAACGGGGACGGCTAGGCGTCTACCGGGAGGAGATGGACACCACCTATCTCCTGGCAGAGATCGAACCCGGCGAAACAGTCGGCGAACTGGGCGCCGCCACGGGCCGCCAACGTACCGCCACCGTCAAGGCCGAGATCGAGTCCTGGGTCATCCACGTTTCAGAGCAAGATTTTCGCCGCGTCCTCGAAGAAGCACCGGCCTTGATGGCCGAGGTCATCTGCACCATCGGGGACCGGCTGACCAATGCTGACGTCGTGATGGTCACCCTCAACCGCTCGTACCAACAAGCCGTGGACCGCGTCCAGGCCCTGCGCACCGAAAAGGAGCAACTGGAGGAAATCCTGCGACTGCGGGAAGAACTGGCCAACATGATCGTCCACGACCTGCGCAACCCGCTGGGCGTCATCTCTAACGGTATCGAGTTCCTGAAGCGTCTCTCCGGCAATGATCCCAAGGCCGAGTACGTAGACTCGGTGGTCCAGGCCATGGAATGGTCAACGCGGCGAATGCGCCATCTCGTGGACACTCTGCTGGACATTGCCCGCCTGGAAGCAGGGGACCTACTCCTCCATCGCATCCCCATCGAGCTACATGACCTGATTCAACAGGTCGTCTCTGAGGAGCTGCCCATGGCCGAGAACTATGGCATCGCGATAGAGACGCACTTTTTGCCCGAGTCGCTGATCGTCCTGGCGGACCGCGGATTTCTCCAACGGGTGCTGATCAACTTGTTGGATAACGCCCTCAAGTTTTCCTCCTCGACAGAACCAATTCAGATCAATGTTCATACGAGCCCTGACCTGATCACCGTACAAGTCATAGACAACGGGCCAGGTGTACCGGTCGAAGAGCGGGAACGGGTCTTTGAGAAATTTACCCAAGTGTGCAGCATCGCAGGCAAGGAGCGAGGGGCGGGCTTAGGGCTGGCCTTCTGCCGTATGGCCGTGGAAGCCCACGGCGGACACATCTGGGTCGAGGACAATCCCACTGGCGAGGGCAGTTGTTTCACTTTCACGCTGCCCCACGACGTAGAGATTGTCAGCCCCTCAGCGTTGGCGGGTGACGACGTACTCGGCCAGGGCGGCTAACGCCCGGCGTGAGGGGTGGTCGGGCAGCGTGGCCAATGCCTCCTGGCTGCAGGCGACGTGAACACGGGCGTCCGCCAGCGCCGCTTCCACCGCCCCCGACGCGCCAATCGCCTCCAGCGCCGCCTGGACGTGTGCCTCGTCCCGCTGCCCGGATAACACGGCGATGACGGGATCCCGGTCGCGCTCCCGCTCCAAATAGTAGAGCACGGGCAAGGTGACCAGCCCCTGACAGAGATCGCTGCCAGCCGGTTTGCCCAACTGAGCCTCGTCCCCCACGACGTCGAGCACATCATCCACGATCTGAAAGGCGATCCCCAACTCCTGGCCAAAGAGACGGAGCGCGGCCACCGACCGTTCGCTGGCCTCGGCCAGGATGGCCGTCATCTCTAGCACAGCGGCAAAAAACGAGGCGGTTTTGGCCTCCGTGGCAGTAATAGTCCTCGATGGAGGGGAACCTCTCCGGGGCGGCGAACGCCCGCCGAATTTCTCCGGCGCACATCGTGCGGAGCGTCTCGGCGAACAGCGTGAGGAGACGCGGATGCTCCAGCTCTGCGATCAGCGCCGTCGCCTCCCCCAGCAGGTAATCCCCCACCAGCACCGCCGCCTCCACCGACCAGGCCGTGTGGAGGGATGCACGACCCCGCCGCAGCACCGCTCCATCCAACAGATCGTCGTGGACTAAGGTGGCGGCGTGCAGCGCCTCGACGGCCGCTCCCAGACGGCAGAACGGGGCCAGGGGGAGATCGAACATCCGCCCGGTAAAGATGACCAGCGCCGACCGGAGATGCTTGCCACCGCTCAACGAATCGCGCAGCATGGACCGCAGCGGCTCATCGGCTCGATCCGTCGCCTCGTGCAGCCAGCCTCCCACCCGCTCCATCTGCGGGCGAATGGGATTCAGCAGTAGGGCGAGTCGCTCAGAGGCCGCGCTCACGCCACCTCGTCTCCTGCAGGGGGATGGACGAAACAGGACGGGTCCTCGGCCAGGTAATCGCCGCTGATGGCCCAACTCCGCCCCCGACAGCCCCCGCACAGCCGCCGGTACTCGCACGCGCCGCAGCGGCCCTCGAGCCGATTCTCCCGCTCCCGCAAGTCCGCAAAGACTGGCGAGGTGGTCCAGATGGTGGGGAAAGGAGTCTCGCGCACGTTGCCGCAGCTCACTTCGATGAAGGGACAGGGCCAGACCTGACCGTTGGGCTTGATGTAGACGAACCCCCGTCCAGCCGAACAGCCGTGGAACACCGTTTCCGCCAGGCGCAGCAGCGAGCCGCGCCGGATGCCGGCCCGGTGCAGCAAAAAGGACCAGTACTGGGGACCCGCCACCGGCTCCATAATCGCCTTGCTGCGGCTCTGGGCCTCGACCATGAAGCGGATCAGCCGCTCGTTGGCCTCCAAATCCAACGACGCCCTTTCGATGGCCCGCCCGCGCCCCACCGGCACCAGTTGGTACATGATGAGAATCGCGGCCCTCAACTCGTCCACCAGCTCCATCAGCGGCTTCAACTGGTCCACGTTGTATTCCATCACCGTGATGTTGATGTGCAAGGGGATGCCGGCCCGCTGCAAGGCCCGGATGCCCCGCAGGGCGGCGTCGAACGCGCCGGGCTGACCGCGCACGTAATCATGGGTCACGGCGTCGAAACCGTCCAGGCTCACCGCGCCGATCACCACGCCGTACCGACGCAGGTCGCGGGCCACCGCATCGTCAATCAAGGTGGCGTTGGTAGCCAGGGTGTTGGTAAAACCGAGCGCCTGGGCATACGCCAGCAGCTCGAACAGATCCTCCCGCACCAACGGTTCGCCGCCGGTAAAGGCCATCATCCGGAAATCGCGCACCTCGGCCAACTGCTCCATCATGCGCTTCGCCTCGGCGGCTGTCAGTTCGTCGGCCGCGCGTTTGCCGCCGGAGGCGTGACAGTGGATGCAGCTCAGATTGCAGGCGGCCGTCATCTCCCAGACCGGGTGAGCCGGGAAGCCGATGCATCCCTGACCCCACGAGCCGGCCGCCCCTGGAATACACCTGATGCCATAGTGGACGGCCCAGTAGGGAAACGCCCTCCATCCCACCAGCGCACTGACGTAAAGCGCGCTGCCCAGTTGCCGCAGCAGCAAGCTCGGCGGCCACCAGTAGGGCTGCACCCGGCGCTCAGGACGCGGTCCCCACTGGGACGACCACCCATCGTCCCGTGATTTCATACGATTCACACCTAACTCACGAACGCCAGAATGTAGACGGCCGTCGTGCCCAGGTTCACCACCAGGTTGGTCGCACACAGCCGCTCCAAAACCTGGCGCTCTCTCCACCGGCCCCCTATCATCAATACGACGAGGACCAGCGAAAGTAGCAGGATGGGCAGATAGAACCACATCGCCCGCAGAGGCACACCGCGACTCACCGAGTATCCCACCCCTGCCCAACTCGCCCCACTGACCGCGCCATAGAGCCACGCGGCTCGCTCCCGCCCCAAACGCACCGCCAGGTTCGTCTTTCCCGTCGCCGAGTCAGCTCGATAGTCAGGAAACTCGTTCAGCAGGATGACGTTGAAAATCGTCAAGCCGATGGGAATCGAGACCCAGTGGACGAGGGGGGCGATTTCCCCCACCTGGAGATAGTACCCCACCGCCACCGGCAGCCAGCCGTAGCAGAACGCGATCCACAGTTCACCCACCCCCGTGCTCACCCAGCGAACGGGCCGGGTTGAATAAAAGAACCCACCCAACAGCCCCAGGACGGCGAAAGGAACGGTCCACGGCCCGGTCCCATATCCCAGCCACAGGACCAGAGCGACACCCAGAGCGAACGCCATGCTGACCAGCGATCCCCACAGAGCAGCGCGCCGGGGCAGCAGTTCCCCTTGCAGCACGCCGGACCCCCCGGCGAAGCGGCTGCGTCCGAACTGACCGGAGAGGGCATCCTCGGCATAGTCCCAGTACTCGCCGGCATAGTAGGTCGCCAGCATCACCAACACCACACCCAGCGTGCCCCAGCCGCCGACGGCCCATCGGAACAGCCCCGCCATCCGCCAGGCCAACACGTTTCCCAACACAAACGGCAGCACCCCCACAGAATGGAACGGCGGCCGCGAGAGGGCAAACCAAGCAGCCAGTTTCTTGCCCGTGACCGACACCTCTCTCCTTTCCAAACTCGCACTTGTATCCCAATATTTTACCCCATTTTTGCCAAAAGGGCACCGTTGTCTGGCGGTTGCCTTTCTGGTAGAATAGCCCCGTTTCGACCTCACCATCCAAGGTCACGGCTATGAAAGCTCGTCAAAACCTGTGGCACGAACTGGGGATCGCAGTGATCGCCTGCTCCGTATTGGTCGCTTCCGTCTCACTGCTGTGGCGGCACAAC
>DSDT01000241.1 GCA_011048615.1 Chloroflexota bacterium
CCAGTCGCCGACCGGCCGGCCAGGAAAGAGGCAGACAGTCAACGGCAAGTCGCAGCCATCGCCATCGCCCTGGCGCGAGCCGAGCTGGAACTCGAGACGCGCGGCCCTGCGCCGCCGGCGGCGGAGGGATCGGTCAGCGCCTGGCGCACCCTGCACCACCAACGCCAGTTGACACGCTGCCTACCTGGGAGGACAAGGAGAACGAACGAATGACCCCATCGAAAGAATACCGTATCACCCTGGAGGGTCAAACCTTCCAAGTCAGGGTGCTGGATGACCCCCGGGGGGAACGCGTGAGGGTCAACGTCAATGGCCACACCCTGGTCGTGAATGTGGAGGCCATGCAGCCCGACGCTCCCCGGACGGCGACACCACCGTCCAGCGGATCCTCCGCTCCCAGTCCCGACTCTGCCAGCGCTGTGATCCCGGGAGCCGCAGGGACAGTCACCGCACCCCTGCCCGGGACCATCAAATCCATCGCGGTACAGCTCGGTCAGCGGGTCGAACCGAACGACGAACTGCTCGTCATCGAAGCCATGAAGATGGACAACGTCATCCGCGCCACCCGGACGGGGAGGATTGACGCGCTCCACGTCACCGAGGGCCGCCAAGTCGCCCACGGGGAGCCCATCCTGAGCTACACCGAGTGATCGGGCATACAGGAGATTTAGAGTGACCTTACAGATCGGCCTGCTGCTTCTCATCATCTTGGCAGCGGTGGTCCTCTTCTCGATGGAACGGCTGCCCGCCGCCGTCATCTCGATGGGCATCCTGTCCTTGCTCGTCCTGGCCGGGCTGCTGCCCTCCGACCAGGCGTTCGCCGGATTCGGCAGTGACACCGTGATCATGATTTTCGGCCTGTTGATTCTCACGACGACCATGGTGCATACCGGCGTGGTGGAAAGCGTCGGGCGCCGGCTCTTGCAACTCACTGGCAACCGACCGCAGCGACTGCTCTCCGTGATTATGATCATCGCAGCGACGTTGAGCGCATTCATCAGCAACACCGCCACTGCCGCCCTGTTCGTGCCCATCGTGCTCGACCTGGCCCGTCACATGAAGGTGAACGCATCCCGGCTGCTGATGCCCCTGGCCTTTGCCACCATCCTCGCCAGCTCTATCACCGTCATCAGTTCGTCCACCAACGTCGTCGTCAGTGGAATGATGACGCTCCACGGTATGCCCCCCCTGGGCATGTTCGAGCTGAGCCTGGTGGGCCTCCCTATCGTCGTCGTCGGCTTGCTGTACATGCTGACGCTGGGCCGCCGCCTGATCCCGGTCCGGGGAGAACCGGAGGGAACCGAGGATATACTCGACATTCAACCCTATCTGAGCGAGGTGCTCGTCGACTCGACCTCCCCTCTGATCGGAAAAACATTGGCCGAGTCGCGGCTGGGCCAGGACAGAGATGTGACCGTGCTCCGCATCGTGCGCAGCGACGACCACCTGCTGGTCCCCCTGGCCGACATCACCCTGCAAGCCGGCGACAAACTGCTGGTCAAAGGCCCGCGCGACCAGGTTCTCAAGCTTAACCTGGAACAGGTCCATCCGCCGTTAAGCTCCGGTATAGTCCAGGAACTGGGACGCATCATCGGCCAGTTTGACGACGTGATTCGATCCCTCGAAAAACAGGAGGCTGAACGATTCCACCCGGCCCTGCAGGAGATGCAGACTTATGCCGAGGCAGCACAAGGGCAGGGATGCGACAGACAACAATTCGCCCAATCCCTGGCTCAATTGGATGCAGAGCTAGAGATGGCAAGTCAAGAGGTTCTGGATTCCCTGACCGACCCAATACAATCTCTGGACCGGTTCCTTCAAACTCGGGACATTGAACCGATAACACCAGCCATAAACACGGTCTACGATCCCAGCATCCACGGCCTCGTCGTCCGCCGGGAAACGCACGCCACCATCGAAGAAGGACACATCATCCGTCGCATGCGGCGAGGGTATCGGGATAAAAAGAGCGGGGTCATCCTCGTCGAGCCACAAGTTATAGTCAGTGCCGGACCGGGTGAATCCAGCGCCATCGTTCAAACGTCTGGCCGCCTCCCATCCCCATCCCGCAAGGAACGCCGCCGCCAGGAAGCACTGGTTACGTCTCCCAGGCAGGACGAACAAATCAACACCAAAGACATCCAGTTAGCAGAAGTCATCCTGCTGCCCTACTCTCCCATGATCGGGCGGACGCTCAAATCGCTGCGCTTCCGGCAGCGCTACGGGCTGCAAGTCTTGGGAATCAACCGGCGGGGGAAGAACATCTATCGCAAGTTGAGCGACATCGTGCTGAGCACTGGCGACGAGCTGCTCATCCAGGGGCCGCGCGCCAACATCGCCGTATTGGACAAGGAAAACGCCTTCCGCGTCATCGGGGCGGTCGACACTCAACAGCCCAAGCGAGAGCGGGCAGCATTGACGGTGGGAATTTTCGCCGGTGTGCTGTTCCTGGCCACGTTCAACCTGCTCTCGCTGCCGGTGGCAGTCTGGCTGGGGGCGCTGCTGGTCTTTGCCACCGGCTGCATCAGCCCAGATACGGCCTTTCACGCCATCGAGTGGAAGGCGCTGATCGTCGTCGGCAGCATGCTGGCCCTCGGCAGCGCTATGGAGTATACGGGCACCGCCGAATTTCTGGCCTCCCAGATCATCGAACTGATGTCCCTATCGAGCCCCATAGGGCTGCTCTCCATTTTCTTTGCCCTGACCATGCTGCTTACCCAGCCCATGTCGAACCAGGCCGCGGCGGTGATCGTCCTGCCCATCGCCCTGCAAACAGCAGCCCAACTGGGATTGAACGCCCGCACCTTTGCGGTCATGATCGCGGTTGGGGCCAGTTGTTCCTTCATCACCCCGCTGGAGCCGGCTTGCCTGATAGTCTATGGGCCGGGGCAGTACAAGTTCATGGACTTTGTCAAAGTGGGATCGGTGCTGACGGTGCTGATCTATCTGATCGCCATTCTCCTCGTGCCCTGGTTCTGGCCGCTCTGACGCTGCTATCTACTTGGGCGGATAGCCGGTGATATGCCGAATCTCTTCGTAGAGGGGACGCAGCCGGCGGTACATCTGTTTATAGACCCGGTGATATAGCCCCTCGTACACATCCCGCACGTCGGGACGTGGTTCAAAGGTGCGGCTGACCCGCGTCATCTCTGCCACGGCGGTCTGGAAATCCGGGTGCAGCCCCAGGCCCACCGCCACAGTCATCGCCGCCCCCAATCCAGAGGTTTCGTAGGTGTGAGGACGGCTGGCCGGCAGATCGAAAACGTCGGCGGTGATCTGCATCGCCGCATCGGACTGGGAGCCGCCTCCGGAGACCCGCACCTCGGTCGCCCGCAGCCGCAGCCGCTTCTGGGTTCGTTCCAATCCCTCCCGCAGCGCGTAGGCCAGTCCCTCCAGAATGGCGCGGTAGATATGGGCCCGGGTATGCACGTCGCCAAAGCCGATGATGGCGCCTTTCGCCTCCGGGCCTGGCGATTTGAGGCCCGGTGACCAGTACGGCTGCAAGATCAACCCCATCGCTCCCGGAAGCACCTCTTCGACCAGTTCGTCGAACAACTCTTCTGGAGTGCAGCCCCGGTCCCGGGCCAGACGCTCCTCGCGTAGGCCAAACTCGTGCCGGAACCATTCTACCATCCAATAACCGCGATAAATCTGGATTTCCAGGTTGTAGGCCCCGGGGATGGCGCTGGGATAGGGCGGGATGAGGGGAATGACCTCGACGTAGCGGCGGCTGGTGGTGTTGACAGTAGCAGTGGTGCCGTAGGAGAGACAGGCCACTTCCGGTTCAACACACCCCGCTCCGATCACCTCGCAGGCCTTGTCGGCTGCAGCGGCCACCAGGGGCAGGCCGGCCGGGATGCCGGTCTCCTCGGCTGCCCGGGGCGTGATCTGGCCCAACATCTCGGTGGGGGGCACCAGGTCCGGAAGCAGCCGCTCGTCCATCGGCACGGCCTGCCACTTCCAGTCCCACGGCTTCGACCAGGTCAGATGCTTGTAGTCAAAAGGCACATATCCCACCTGGCAACCGACGCTGTCCACGAACCGTCCCACCAACCGATAAGTCAGATAGCCGGAGAGAAACAAGTACTTGTGCGTGCGCTCCCAGATCTCGGGCTGGAAGGTGCGCACCCAGTTGGACTCGGCCTCGGCCTGGAGATAGGCGACGGTATCGGACATGCGGCCCAGCCGAAAGGCGAGCCCCCACCACCCTCCCACCGGCGGCAGCCCCTCGGTGCGGCGCTGGTCCAGCCAGACGATGGCCGGACGGAGCGGCTGTCCCCGCTCGTCCACGTTGACCATCGTCGCCCGCTGGGTGGTGAGAGCGACCCCCGCGATCCGCTCCTTGGGAACAGGGGACTCTCGCCAGAGCTGCTGACAGGCGGCGCACAGTTGGTCCCAAAAATAGGTGGGGTGCTGCTCAGCCCAACCGGGCTTGTCCGAGAAGTAGGGATCAATTGACACCCGAGCCTTGTGGACCAGGACGCCTCGCAGATCGAAAATGAGCGCCCGGACCGATTGGGTGCCGCAGTCAATAGCGAGGAGATGATGCTTGGACATAAAACTCCTGTTAAAAAAAGACCCCAGGGATCGCAGAAATCCTTGGGGTCCGGCTAAGAAACATTCCGCATCAGAACTCGCGCCACAGTTTCTCGACGTCCACCACCGCCGAACTGCGGGTTTGCAGCTCGAGAATCTGTTCAAAACTGTGGCACAGATTTTCTCGCTGGGCTGCAGCTTTTTCGGGATAGCGAACGGCAAAAGCGGCTGCCAGCACAGCGACTAGGGCGACCAGACTGGTGAAGGATGGTACGTGGACGTGCGTGACGCCGGGGCACGTGATGGTCGTCTCGGCCGCCAAGGCGGCCCCCGCAATCGGAGACGCGCTAAAAGCTATCGTTCTGGCGCCCCGCTGGCGGGCAAACCGGAGAGCGTCGGCCACGTTGAGGTCCATCCCCGTGATCGAGAATCCAACCACCACGTCCTCAGCCCCAACGCCCTTGAGATTCGAGGCGGCCACCAGGGGATCGCAAGAAATGGACACGGCCGGCAGATCCAGGTCCCGAAGCACAGAGGCACACAGAGCGGACACGTGCGTCCCCATCCCCTGCCCCAGAACCCAGATTCGCTCGCCGTTCAGAAGCGTCGGCAGGACCGTGTTGGCCCGATCTGTCAATTGGACCTGAATTTGCGCCAGATTGTGCCGCTCGTTCTCCAACAGACTGCGGAACAGCCCCACATCGTCGGCAGCATCCAGGTCAGGGGCAAAGGAGGCAATCAACTCCCCCTTGACCACCCTCTGCACTTCTTTGATCATCTGGCGAAAACCCTTATAGCCAATGGTTTGAGCAAAGCGGACGACTGTAGCCGCGTCCACGCCCAGGCGATCAGCCATCTCTGTGGCTGTCATAAACGCCGCTTCCAGTTCTTCTTCCAGGATAAAATCGGCAAGCTTGCGGAAGCTAGGGGTCAAGCCTTCGTAATGATCCTGTATCCTCTCTCGGAACATGGCACTCTCCTTATCTTGATCTGAATGCTGTCGCAAACGCTCCAAGCGAATGATTAGCCAAACCAGCTACCCTCTAGACTCCTTGGCACCCAAAATTCTTTACAGATGAGACAAGATTTTACCGCAGAGCCCACAGCGAGCAGAGTTTTCTCAGCGCGCTCTGCGGCGAGTTTCAACCTCGTCGGTTTGAGGCGTAGCTCTAGTATTTTACCGAGATACAAGATTTTTGCAAATCACCTGCCAGGCATCACAACAGACTGACAACCTACGCGGCCGCCGCAGCGGTCCGCTGCCGACCGCGCTGCCAGGCGATGGCTTTAGCCAACTCGGCCGCGACGCTCGGCACCAACATGAGGGGAAAGATGACCCCCCACTCCCGCAGTCCCAACGGCACGGTATCGAACACCGACTGCAGGAAGGGAACGTACACCACAGCCAGCAGCAGCACGACGGACAGCAGCACGGCGTATTGCATATACGGGTTGGTGAAAACCCCCAAGCGGAACAGCGGCGCTCGCTCGGAACGGGCGGTGTAAGCCCGCAGCAGCTCGGAGGCCGAAAGGGTGACGAACGCCATCGTCTGGGCCAGGACAGGATTCGACGGCGACCAGGCCAGACCGATGTAATAGGCCGTCAACACCGCCGCAGTGATGGCGATGGTCTGCACGACGATGCCCACGATCATGAAACGGTTGATGATCGGCTCGTTTACCGGGCGGGGAGGCTGCTCCATGATATCCGGGTCTCCCTTTTCCATTCCTAACGCCAGCGCCGGTGCGCCATCGGTGAGCAGGTTCAGCCACAACAACTGAATCGCGTTCAAGGGCGAGGACGAGCCAACCAGTGTAGCCAGAAAAATGATCATGATCTCGGCCACGTTGCACGAGATCAAGTAATACACAAACTTGCGGATGTTGGAATAGATGATGCGCCCCTGCTCCACGGCCGACACGATAGAGGCATAGTTATCGTCAGTGAGCACCATGTCCGCCGTCTCCTTGGAGACATCGGTGCCGGTGATGCCCATCGCCACGCCGATGGAAGACCGTTTGAGGGCCGGGGCGTCGTTCACGCCATCACCCGTCATCGCCACCACGTGACCGAGCGCCTTGAGGGCCTCGACGATGCGCACCTTGTGCTGGGGAGATACACGAGCAAAGACATCCACATCTCTGATGCGCTGAATGAGCTGCTCGTCGGACATGGTGTTCAGTTCTGCGCCAGAGATGACATCGCCGTCAGGCCGCATCAGGCCGATTTCCTGCGCGACGGCGCGGGCCGTATCGGGATAATCGCCGGTAATCATGACCGTGCGAATGCCGGCCTGCCGCGCCTGTTCCACGGCTGGCCCCACCTCTGGCCGGGCCGGATCGATCATCGCCATCAGACCGATCAGCGTCAGACCTTGTTCTATCGTCTCCGGGGTCACCTGTTCCGGGATGGCGTCCAGGTAACGATAGGTCACGGCCAAAACCCGCAGCCCCTCCCGACCCAGGTCTCGGATGGTGTTCTCGATATGCTGTCGGCGGCCGGGGTTGAGAGGGAGCGGCACGCCATCCTCCAGAATCGTCTCGCAGAGCGACAGGATCACGTCGGGCGCCCCCTTGACGTAGGCCACGTACTCGGCCTCTCGACCCGGCTGCGGACCTCCCTCATCCACGCGGTGAATGGTGCTCATCCGTTTGCGATCGCTATCGAACGGCACCTCGGCCACCCGAGGAAAGCGTTCCTCCAACTCGTCCCGTTGCAGCCCGGCCTTGGCGGCCGCTACCACCATCGCTCCCTCGGTCGGGTCGCCGACGATGTGATACGGCCCCTCTTCGCCTCCGTTCTCGGCGTCCGCCCGTTCCAACAGGGCATCAGAGCACAATGTACTACCGATCAGCAGGGTTGTGATCTCGTGATTGTCCAGCGGGTCAGCCGGGTCGCCATAGTTGGTGAACTCGCCCTCAGGCATGTATCCCTGACCGCTCACGTCCAGCCGCCAGTTGGCGACGTACAGCCGCACGGCCATCATCTCGTTCTGCGTCAGGGTGCCGGTCTTGTCGGAACAGATGACGGTGGCGCTGCCCAGCGTCTCGACCGCCGGCAGGCGGCGGATCAGGGCGTGACGCCGCGCCATCTCCCGCATTCCCATCGCCAGGCAGATAGTGACGACGGCGGCCAGCCCCTCTGGCACGGCGGCAATCGCCAGGCTGACGGCGATGATGAACAACTCGATCAACTGCTCCTGCGTCTGCTGCCAATAGACCCCCAATCCCTGGCTGGATATGATGGACAGGTCGGTATTCTGCACGAGCGCCTGAATAAAGACGATCGCGCAGATGGCCAGCGATCCCCACCCCAGCCAGCGCCCCAATTGGTCCAACCGCACCTGGAGAGGAGTCGGTTCATCCTCGTAGGATTGGATCATCTCGGCGATGAGGCCGATCTGGGTCTGCATGCCCGTGAAGACGACCATGCCCGTACCACGCCCGTAGGTGACGGTGCTGCCCATAAACGCGCTGTTGACCCGATCGCCCAGGGGCACATCCCCCGACAATTTCACATCGGAAACCTTTTCCACCGGCACCGATTCGCCGGTCAGGGAGGCCTCGTCAATCTTGAGGTTGACGCTCTCAAGCAAGCGCAGATCGGCCGGGACATAGTTGCCGGCCTCCAGAAAGACGACGTCGCCCGGGACCAATTCGCGGGCCGGGATGGTGACATGGTGACCATCCCGAACGACGTGCGCTTCGGGGGCCGACATCTTTTTGAGGGCCGCCAGCGCCTCCTCCGCCTTGCCTTCTTGCACCACGCCCAGCACGGCGTTGAGAAATACAATTGCCAGGATTGCCCCGGCCTCGATCACCTCTCCCAGCAATAGAGATACGACAGCAGCGACGATCAGGATGATGATGATGAAATTGTTGAATTGAGCCAACAGCAGTTGCCAGAATCCAGGCCGAGGACGTTCGGCCAGTTCGTTCGGTCCATAGCGAGCCAGTCGAGCCTGCGCTTCAGCCGTCTCGAGGCCCTGCACGGTGTCGGTTTCCAGCGCTTGAGAAACCTCTTGGACCGTTTTACTGTGCCACATCCTCTGTGTCATCTGTTTATCTGTCTCCATACTTTTGTCAGCCCCCAAAAATCCTGATGGTTCAGAACTAGCTAACAAAGCTACGCCTCAAACCAATGAGGTTGAAACTCACCGCAGAGCGCACCGAGCCCGCTGAGAAAACTCTGCGCTCTCTGTGGGCTCTGCGGTAAAATCTTGTCTCATCTATAAAGAATTTCGAGTGTCAAGGAGTTCAGGTGCGCCGCACCTCGTAAGCAATACAACGGTTCAATCTTCATTGAATGACATTATAGCACATTCACATCAAGCAGCAACAAGCGCGCCCGCCGTTTTTCCTCTCCCCTCACTGAATTCCCCACCAGTACATGTCGGCCAGCTTTTGATGCTCCTCCCGCAGCCGCACGTAACTTTCGTACCGGTGTTCGCTCACCTTGCCAAGCTCTACCGCCTCCATCACCGCACAGCCCGGTTCTACAGCGTGGGTACAGTCGGAGAAACGGCATCCGGCGACCAGGGGAGCAATGTCGGGAAAGTAGGCGTCCAACTCTTCCGGGTCCACGTCGAAGAAGGCCAGGGTGCGGATGCCGGGCGTATCCGCCACCCAGCCGCCCACATCCAGGGGAATGAGCTGGGGAACGACGGTGGTGTGTCGGCCCTTGGTGGTGGCCTGACTGACCTCTTGAACTCGCAGTCCCAGTCCAGGCTGCATGTGATTGAGCAGGCTGGTCTTGCCTACTCCCGAGGGGCCGATCAACGCCGAAACTCGCCCGCGCAACACATCGCGCAGATCATCAACCCCTGCACCGGTGACAGCGCTGGTGTAGAGCACGGGGTAGCCGATCGTGGGGTAGATGCCAAAGAGATCGTCGGTCTCCTCCCGGCTGACCAGGTCGATCTTGTTAGCGCAGATGATGGCCGGGATGCGCTGCAACTCGGCCCCCACCAACAGCCGGTCGAGCAGCCGTAGCCGGGGGGGCGGTTCCGCGCAGGACAGGACAAAGATCGCCTGATCCGGGTTAGCCACGATGACCTGCTCTCGCTCCGAGAGATAGCCGCTGCGATCCCAACGGCGGGAACCTCGTCCGTGAGGCGGGGGGGCCAGGCGGGCCAGGGCCCGCGTCCGCTCGGCGATCTCTTCGATCATGCCAACCCCTTCCTCCTCTTCGATCAGGCTGATACGCACCCGATCCCCTGCAGCCACCAGATCGGTATCGAGTCGTTCCTGCTTCAAGCGCCCCCGCACCTGACAAACAAAATCACCGTCGCTGGTGTGAACGGTGAAGAAGCCGCTCTGCGCCTTTGTGACCAAGCCGTCGAGCAGGTCGGAGATCGGTTCTTGATTTTCCGTCATATATTGACCCCATTCCTGGTTCTGAACACGTGGGCTTAATTGTAACAATTTCAGTGGGTTCTGTCAATCCGAACAGTCCTGGCGGAGAGTTCCCCCCAAGCCATGTATCTCTCGAGTTCTTGTCCATTGTGACCAGTTACGTGCGCACGGAGAATGGAAATTTGTCCCTTCCCAACGTTTGTAATAGAATAAGATAGAGTATCCTTCGAGCGACGATGGATCTTTTTGCCCTGAGCACAAGGGGAGACCGCTCCTCTTTTTCTCTTCGAGCTCGGATGCTTTTTTGACGACCTATGGCGGATTGGCGCACGATATATTTTATAGGGTCTACACGGATTCGTGGGGGAAAATTTCGCAGCAGCAGGTGACGAAGGCGAAAATATACCTGTAGGGCGGGTTTCTTACCCGCCGGGCAGTTTCTTACCCGCCGGGCAGGTATAGAAACCTGCCCTACCCCACAAATCTGCGTAGCAGGTGACGAA
>DSDT01000333.1 GCA_011048615.1 Chloroflexota bacterium
GAGGGTAATTTAAGCCCGGTTTTGGGGCTTTTTGTCCCATTGGAAGGCCAGTTTTCAGCTGCAGCGCGGCGCACTGTCCCACCGCCGACAGTTTTGTACCGAGAACTAGACTGGACGAAAGCACTACGTCATGTGGTTTATAAACACACGGTGAAGATGAGAGGAAACGATGCAAATCACTATGCTGAGTGTAGCATAGTTTTGCTCGGGGGTCAAGCGTTTCGTGGCTACAAGTTGAGCATACCAAGTGCACCGTGCACCTAACTCTGAAATCTACCTCAACGACACCGAGCTGGTCAGACCATCCGCCGCGGCCGGTACTGGATCGCCTCCGCCAGGTGCGCCGTTTCGATGGACTCGCTGCCCGCCAGGTCCGCGATGGTGCGGGCCAGCTTGAGGATGCGGTGAAAGGCCCGGGCGCTCATCTGCAACTGCTGCATAGCGGCCTTGATCAAGCTCCGCCCCGTCTCGCTCAACCGGCAAATCTGCCGCACCTCGGCCGGTCCCATATCGGCGTTGCTGGAAAGAGAGACCCCGTCGAACCGCTGTCGCTGCATCTCCCGCGCTTGCTCCACCCGAGACCGAATCAGCTCCGAAGGCTCCCCCAGCCGATCCGCGGTCAACTTGTCGTAATCCACGCGCGGCACTTCGATGTGGATATCTATGCGGTCCAGCAGCGGGCCAGAGATGCGCTTTTGGTAGCGGCTGATGGTCTGCATGGAGCACGTACACTCGCGCACCGGGTCGCCATAGTATCCACACGGACAGGGATTCATCGCCGCTACCATCATGAAACGGGACGGAAAGGTCAGCGTGCCGGTGGAGCGGGCGATGGAGATGTGGCCGTCCTCCAACGGCTGCCGCATACCCTCCAGCGTGCGGGTGCCGAACTCGGGCAGTTCGTCCAGAAAGAGCACCCCGCGATGGGCCAGGCTGATCTCCCCCGGCCGGGGCCAATGTCCCCCCCCGACCAGCCCGGCGTGGCTGATGGTGTGATGGGGCGCGCGGAAGGGACGGCGCCGAATGATGGGCGTATCATCGGGCAGCAGGCCAGCGATGCTGTATATCTTGGTCACCTCCAGCGCTTCCTCAATCACCATCGTGGGCAGGATGGAGGGCATAGAGCGGGCCAGCAGCGTCTTGCCTGCACCGGGCGGCCCGACCATCAGCACGTTGTGCCCTCCGGCCGCCGCGACTTCCAACGCCCGTTTGACGTGTTCCTGCCCCTTGATCTCGGCAAAGTCGGCCGCATATTCTGGCAGCGGCAGCGAGGCGGGATTCACATCGGGAGTAAAGGGCGGAATGGCGCGCAAACCCTGCAAGTGAGCCGCCAACTGGGCCATGTTTTCGACCGGGATCACTTCCAGTCCCTTGATCAGGGCCGCTTCCGGGGCATCCACAGCCGGGACGAAAACGCGGCGGATCGCTTGCTCCTGGGCCAACGCGGCGATGGGCAGGATGCCGTTGACGTGCCGCACCGAGCCATCGAGAGAAAGCTCACCGACAAAGAGGGCATCCTCCACCGCCTGAGGCCAGGCCTGTTCCGAGGCGATGAGAATGCCCACGGCGATGGGCAGATCGTAGGATGGCCCAGCCTTGCGAATATCGGCCGGGGCCAGGTTGACGGTGATGCGCTTGCCGGGAAAGACGAGGCCCGAGTTCTTGACGGCGGCCCGCACCCGCTCGCTGGATTCCTTGACCGCCGCGTCGGGCAGACCGACGATCACCAGGGACGGCATTCCTCGCGAGGTATCCACTTCCACCTGGACGATGACGCCCTCCAAACCGACCAGGGCGCAACTGATGACTTTGGCGAGCATGCGGCCCCCTCACACCTTATCCACGTCGCACGTCTTTCCGCTCCTCAAACTTTTCCACCTGGTAGGTGTACACGTCGAGGCCGGGCTTGCGATAGGCATCGGCAGGCAAATAGGCTTTGAGGCACAGGTGCTCCAGGAATTGACGCGGGGTCGGCAGCTTTTCCCACACCTGGGGGAGAAACGTGGCCCGGTTCCAGCCGCTCTCGATGACCACCCCATCCACCCCCAGTCGCAACTGGGCGATCAAATCGTCAGGGCCATCGTAGGACAGCGGTTTCGGCTCGCTCAACACCGAGACCTCGACGCGCAAATCACCCAGTTCGTCCTCCCGCACAGGCGAGAAACGGGGGTCGCGAAAAGCCGCCGAGACGGCATTCTCTCGCACGTCCAGCGCCAGGGATTGGCGCGGTTCCAGCGACCCGATGCAGCCCCGCAAGTCCCCGTGCATGGTCAGCGTGACGAAACTCGCGCCATCGCGGCGCAGGGATTCGGGCAGCCCGTCCAGGTCCACAGGCGGCGGTTCCTGGCCGCGCACCGCGCGCGTGATCGCCTCTCGCGCTAGGCTCAATAATACCTGTCGTTCCTCAGATGAGAGAGGCATGGCAGTATCCTTTCATGCCGTATATGCTACGGCGGCATAGCCCACGACCTGTCTCCGGTCGCCGGCTGTATCCCCAGAGGTGCGGTAATCCAACAGGTGAGGGGTCCAGCCCTGGCGGCGCGCGATACCCATCAACGTCACCACGGGCGCCCGACCGCACGCCTCGCCCCTCAGTACCCCGATTTCGTCCCCTGCCATCACGGCATCCAGCACCGAGTGATCCAGGTGGTGGGCCTCCTCGTAGGAGTAGAAATGGCTCAGGTCGTTGGAGACGACGATCAGATCGTCCGGGCCGATCCCCTCGGCCAGTTCTGCCGCTACTTTTTGAGGATCCACCTCTCCAAACAGCATGGGCACCAGTTGGAAATCTGGCAGCATCAGTTGTAGAAATGGCACCTCGACCTCGAGGGAATGCTCCGGCACGTGCGCCTCGGAGAAGCGGGTATACAGCGGAGAGCGTGCCAACATCTCGGCGACCCGATCCACCGCCACGGGAACGTCGCCCAGCGGGGTGCGAAAGGCCGAATAATTGCCCAGCGCGACCCCCCGGAAGTAGACCCGGTGAGCCGGCCCCATCAGAAAGACCGTCCACG
The DNA here is from genome assembly GCA_011048615.1 of Chloroflexota bacterium. Classification (GTDB taxonomy): domain Bacteria; phylum Chloroflexota; class Anaerolineae; order B4-G1; family B4-G1; genus DSDT01. Next base: position 3,015 of record DSDT01000333.1, read on the forward strand.
ACCGGGGAGCGAGTTGGGACAGCGCTTTGAACGCGTATCCGGCCGTAGGTCCAGAATAGATGTAACCAGCGTGGGGAGCGATGACGCCGCGAACAGTTCCCAAATCCCCCGGCAACGTGGCCTGGTCAACGTGCTCCCGGACCGTTTCACGGATGACGTCAGGATCAGCGGGATAAAATTGACCGGCGACGGCCGGCCGTCGGATAGGTAGAGTAGACATCGTTACCTCCATTTCACCACACGACTAGAACAGCATCTCGCTACGCCTACGACCACACACCGGCAATCGCTCGACCGCACTGCGGACAGACCCCGCGCTCATCCCACATCTCTTGCACGGTGTACCAGTGGCGCCGAATCAAGACCCGCCCACAGTCGGGACAGCGGGTACTCTCTCGATCCAGATCCATCACATTGCCCACAAAGACCTGCTGCAACCCAGCCTGCTGACCGATCTCGTAAGCGCGAGCCAGAATCTGTTGCGAGGTGCGCGGCCGGTCGAGCATGCGGTAATCAGGGTGGAAGGCGGTGACGTGCCAGGGCATCTCGGGGTCCACCCCGGCCAGCCACTCTGCCATGGCCCGCAATTCCTCCTCCGAGTCGTTGAGGCCGGGGATCAACAGGGTGGTCACCTCGATCCAGGTGCCGGTCTCACGGGCGATGTACATGATGTTCCGCTTGACCGGGCCCAGCCGCGCCTGACACTGTTCGCGGTAAAAGGTCTCGGTGAACGCCTTGAGGTCCACGTTGATGCCATCCAGATACGGCAGGATCATATCGAGGGCGGCCAGCGACATGTAGCCGTTGGACACGTAGACATTCTTGATCCCCCGCTCGTGGGCCAGCCGGGCGGTATCGTAGGTATACTCGAAAAAGGTCGTCGGCTCGTTGTACGTATAGGCGATGATGGGGATTCCATCTCGCACGCAGGTCTCGACGAGATTCTCCGGCAGGACGTTCCGCCCCCCCCGCCGTCCGTCCCAGTCCCGCTCCTGAGACATCTGCCAATTCTGACAGAAAGGACAGCGAAAGTTGCACCCATACGTACCGATGGACAGCGCGTCCTGCCCGGGCAGAAAATGGAAGAGGGGTTTCTTCTCGATCGGGTCCACATGGAGGGCGACCGGCGTTCCATAGACGATCAAATACAGGGTGCCATCCACGTTCCGGCGCACGCCGCACTTTCCCGACTGGCCAGGCTTGATAGCGCAAAAGTGCTCGCAGACCCGGCATTGCACGACTCCTTCGGCAAGCGGTTTGACCAGATAGGCTTCCTTATCCATCATGCTCCTCTCCCAGCACCAATGCCGCCAGGCGTTCGGCGACGACAAACGCCCACGCCAACCCCCGCCCTCCAAACCCCACTGCAAAGTATACCCCCGGTGTGTCGGGCAGTTGACCGATCAGGGGCAGTCCATCAGGGGTAAATCCCATCAACCCAGACCCGCGGCGGCTGTCCTGGATCTCGACGTCGGGAAAGTGGCTGTTGACAAAGTGCACAAGCCCATCCTCTCCTACATGGTCGCCCAACTTGCCCCCGTGCTCCGGGGCAGAAGTGAAGCGCCAAGTGCCCAGCAGAAACCGGCGATCTGGAAACTGGCGGCAAAACTCGTACCCGTAATTGGCGCAGCCGGGCTGCTGCAACACGACCCCATCCAGCGGGTTGGTGGTCAAGACACGACAGGGAGTGGGGACGACTTTGTCGGTAAAGTAGGGATCGAACAACACGGCGTAGCCATTGACGGCCAACAGGACGGCGTCACAGAGCACGGTGCGGCCCTTGGCCCAGACCCGCACCCCAGACCCCTCCCGCTCCAGGTGATAGACCTCGGTTCCCGGATGTACGGCGATGTCATCCTCGAACAACATCGCCTGGGTCAGCGCGGCGGCGTCCACCGCTACATCGTCGGGATACCGTAACGCGGCATAAAAACCACGCCCCAGCGAATCGCCCCCCTCGAACTGGACGGCAAAGCCATCCTCCAAGAGCAAGGCGGCTGATTCCTCCAAATCCTCTGCCTCGGCCTCTTCGACCGCCCAGGCAACACTGCCGGTGCGTTCGACCGGCACATCCAGCCGTTCGGCGGCCTCGAGCAACCGGTCACGCCCTTCGATCGTTTGGCTCCAGACGGCTTGAGCCTTGCGCCGTCCATACGCCTCGACCGCCTGGTTGTAATAGCAGGTCAGGCCACTGAGCACCATGCCGGCGCTCCGCCCGGTAGCGCCGCCGGCCACAGACCGGGCCTCCAGGACAGCCACGTCCAGCCCCTCGTCGGCCAGGCGCGTCGCGGCCGCCGCCCCGACCAGGCCCGCCCCTACGACGACCACGTCACAGGCATCCACCCGTTTCTGCCCACACCCCAATTCTGCCGACATGTAGACCTCTCTCCTCGTATTCTACCCCGAACCGGATTTCCGCGCCACTGCGGTCAAAACGTGGTAACGGTTATCGGCAGACACGATCCCACCCTCGCCAAAAACCGCGTGGACCAGGTCCTCGCAGCGCAAGAAGCGATTGGCGACGAGGAACAGTCGTCCCCCCCGACGCAACACCCGCGCCGCGTCACGCACGAACTGGCGGGCCACACAGTCATCCCCCCCCGCCCTCTGGTGGAACGGCGGATTGGTGATCACCACATCGAACTGGCGGTCGAAAACCGCACTTCCACAATCCGAGAGCAGCACCTCGCCATTGCGGACGCCATTCGCTTCCAGCGTGCGGCGCGCCGATTCGACCGCCCGCACGTCGGCATCCACGCCCACCACCCATCCCTCGACCGCCTGGCGGGCCGCCATCAGCCCGACCAGCCCGGTCCCACATCCCAGGTCCAGCACCCGATCACCGGGAGCGATCTCCATCGCCCTCACCAGCGCCGCCGTCCCGTCGTCCCAGCGGTCCCAAGCGAACACGCCGGGCTTGCCGACCAACTGGACCTCGACCTCACCCAGGCGGACGGAGCGCGTGACGTAGCCATCCGATGGGGCCGGCGCGGAGAACTGTGGGGCCGCCGGCCTGACCGTCATCGCGACGTGGTAGCCCTTCTTCTGCCGGATCACGCCGCACCGTCCGAACAGCTCCCGGGCATAGACAATGGCCCCTTTCACCCCTGCCTGCTTGTGGGCTACGAAATAGAACCGCCCCCCCGGTCGCAGGACCCAAGCTGCCCCCCGGATCAACTCCTCTTGCACAGCCCGTTCATACGGCAGGTGGCTCAACACCAGGTCAACAGAGCCGGGGGGCATCCCCATCACGCCGTCGTTCAGCCGCACGTCCACGTTGGCGAGGGCGTTGACCGCCGCCGTCTGCTCGGCGCAGTCGAGCGCCGCGAGGTTACAATCTACCAGCTGCACCCGTCCCTGGGGAGCCAGGATGGACGCTACGGCACCGATGACGCCCGTGCCGCAGCCCAGATCGAGGGCGATATCGCCCGGTCGGACGTCGGCCACCTCCAGCAGCGCCGCCGTGCCCGGGTCGAGGCCATCCCACGACCAGACGCCGGGCTTGCCGACGATGGTCACGTCGTGACCGTGGGCTTCGATGGCGAACTGGCGATACGTGTAGTAATCCATCGCGTCACAGGCTCCTGGAAACAATCTGAACAGCTAATACTCGTAGCAACTGCCTCCGATGAACTCGCGCAGGAGTGAATCGGGCGGGATGGGCGAATCGTCCTCGACGGGGGGAACGGCCTCGAGCAGATGATAGACCCGCTCAGCCCGCGCGAACGCGTCCTGGCGCAGGGGATCGTCCCGGTACTGGTTGGCCCACTGCTCAAAATAGTGAAACAGCCTGGCCCGCATAATCGGCAGCTCGTACGGCAGGCCGCTGTTGACGATGTAATCGGTCGCATTGATGTACGGGATGATGTGGCGCATCTCGCTGGCGCGGACGTAATGCCAGTGCTCCAACGTCTGCTGCCGGCCGTAGGCCCGATGGACGGCGTCCCGCTCCATCCGACGCATCAGCCGCAGATCAGTCCAGCGCACATACCTGCCATCCGGGCCCCTCATCTGCAGCAGAGGCTCGATGTACAGCTTGAACTTGTGCGCGTCGTCTACATCTTGCATCATCTCTGGGTACAGGCCGTGCAAGCTGTCAATGAGGATCACTTCATCGGCACCGACGCGCATCGGAGTCTGGGCGTCCTGCCTCTTACCGGCCTTGAAATCGTAGGAAGGGATCAACACCTCCTCACCGGCCACCAGGCGGACCAGGTGCTCGTTGATCAGCGCCAGATCGAGGGCCTGGGGCGTCTCGAAATCATAGTCGCCGAATTCGTCCTGGGGATGAAGCTCCAGGTCAAAGAAATAGTTATCCACGGTCAGAGGCACCAGGCTGAGGCCCATCTTGTTCAACAAGTGGCTGAGCTTGACGGTGGTGGTCGTTTTGCCGGAAGAAGAGGGCCCGGCGATGACGACGATTTTAACGCTCTCGCGGCGCTCCCGAATCACCTCGGAGGCCGTGGTGATATCCTCGTTATAAGCCCGGTCGGTCTCCCGCACGATGCGGGGGAACTCGCCCGCGGCGATGCGGGCATTCAACCGCTCCACGGTGTGCAAATCGTGCTCGACCGCCCAGTCTAGCACCTCCCATATCTTGCGCCAGGGGATGTTCTCACAAGCCCGGGCGGAGCGAGAGGCGCGCTCCTGCCGCTGACGAGCGCGCTCGTCCCGATACAGGATGTACGCCTTGGCAGTCCGAGCGTGGCCGTTCTCGATCAGGACTTTTTCGACCGCGTCCTGAATCTCCTCGACAGTGGGAACGTGGTCAGACGGCATCGTCCGCTCCAACATCGCCACTACCTGGTCGGAAAGCCCCTCGGCGATGGAACGATCCCGCCCTCCTACCGCCACCGCTGCCCGGTAAATGGCGTTGGTGATACGCTGTTGATTGAAAGGCACCACGGCTCCGGTTCGTTTGACGATGTGGGTGATGGTGGTCATAACACCTCCTACCCGTTATTGTACTCGCCCCCCGGTTTTTGTCCAGCATAACCGGTTCACGTTGTCAACTCCCGCAATTGGGGTATAATTCGTCCGCGAGGTGCATAACTATGTCAACTGTTTTTCCCTTCACTGCTATCGTGGGACAGGAGCGCATGAAGCGCGCTCTGATCCTCAATGCGATTCACCCCCAGATCGGCGGCGTGCTCATCCGGGGGGAGCGAGGGACGGCCAAATCCACCGCCGCCCGCGCACTGGCCGCCCTATTGCCCGAAATTGAGGTCGTCGCCGATTGCCCCTTTGGCTGCGACCCCGAGCAGCCAGCGGCCTGGTGCACCCAGTGCCAAGAGCAGCACAAAGCTAACGAGGAATTGAACCGCACTCGACGGCGCACTCGCTTTGTGAATCTGCCCGTCAGCGCCACCGAGGATCGCGTCGTGGGCACGCTGGACATCGAACAGGCCATCCAGAAAGGAGAGCGGCGCTTCGAGCCTGGGGTGCTGGCCGCTGCTAACCGGGGCGTGCTCTACGTGGATGAGGTCAACCTGCTGGATGATCACGTCGTGGACCTGCTGCTCGACGCTGCGGCGATGGGGACCAATGTGGTCGAGCGGGAAGGCATCTCTTTCAGTCACCCCGCTCGCTTCATCCTGATCGGCACCATGAACCCGGAGGAAGGCGACCTGCGCCCGCAGCTTTTGGACCGCTTTGCCCTGTGCGTGGACATTCAAGGCATCCGCAATCCCACCGCACGGGTGGACATCATCGAGCACAACCTGGCGTACGAGGCCGATCCGGAGGGATTTCACGAGGAATGGATGCCCAAAGAGATGGCCTTATCGGAGCGCATCACCCGCGCCCGCCGTCTCTTGCCCCGGGTCGAATACACCCACTCCGATCTGGCCGCCATTGCGGCGATGATGAGCGAGCTAGGGGTGGACGGACACCGGGCCGACCTGGTGGTGCTCAAAACCAGCCGCGCCCACGCCGCCTTCGAGGGCCGCGTGCGCCTGAACGACCGGGATATCCTGCTGGCGGCCGAACTGGCGCTGCCCCACCGCCTGAAACGGCATCCCCTCCAGGAGATGGAAATCGAGACCGGGGATCTCGCGGAACGACTGGCGGAAGCCCGAACTCGACATCCGGCCGAGGCAGAGACGGACGGCGAGGAGAACGACGAGAGCGAGGCCATCGCCGACACGCCAGGTAAAAAAAAACCGTCTCGGGAGAACCGAACGATGAGCCAGCCTCCCAACCACCTGACCTAGCTCGAGAGCCAGCGCTGCAATCCATCCCCCAGTGGCCCTCACAGGGCACGTGGTGGGAATATGGCGAGGAAGCGGCCATCGGCGAGGTATTCACGCCACGCAAGTTGGACACGCCCCTGGACAAGCTGACCCGCTCCACCAGCGGACGGCGCAGCCAGACCCGCACCGAGCGCAAGCGAGGCCGCTACATTCAATCCCGCCCCTCGCCCGGCGATCCTTCCGACCTGGCCTTCGATGCCACTCTCCGCGCAGCGGCTCCCTTCCAAGAGGAGCGGCGGCGGGAGGATGGGCCAGCCTTGGTGCTGCACCCCGACGATTACCAGCGCAAAGTGCGCGTGCGCCGGGCCGCCAACCTGGTGCTCTTTGTCGTGGATGCCTCGTGGTCTATGGCCGTGGCCGAGCGCATGGAGGCGACCAAGGGGGCCGTCATGTCGCTGTTGACCGACGCGTACCAACAACGGGACCGGGTAGGGCTGGTCGTGTTCCAAAAAAACGCCGCCCGCGTCGTGCTCCCACCCACCAACAGCGTCGAACTGGCCCGCCGCGCCCTGAAGGACATCCCCGTGGGAGGCAAGACGCCTCTCTCGGCTGGCTTGCAAATGGCCTACGACGTCATCACCCGCGAGCTGCGCCAGCACCCCGATCTCATGCCGCTGATGGTGCTGCTCACCGATGGCGCCGGTAACGTCTCGACGACCAACATGCCGCCCCAACAGGAGGCTTATCGCGTCGCAGAGATGTTTCCCCAGGCCCACATCCGCTCTCTGGTGATCAACATGGAACACGAGGCCTTCGACCAGGGCCTGGCCCAATCCCTGGCCGATCACATGGAGGCCGCCTGTTACACCCTGGCCGAACTAAAGGCTGAGTCACTGCTGCGGACGGTGCGGGAGGAACTGGCCGAGCAGATATTCTGAGCTACCGGATCCAGCGCCGGCCACAGAACCGCTATACCCCCATAGCACGATTATGAAATCACGGCTACAACTCGACGTTTTCTCCGTGTCTTTTCAGTCTTTTCAGTATGGGTCTACACGGATTCGTGGGGGAAAATTTCGCAGCAGCAGGTGACGAAGGCGAAAATACACCTGTAGGGCGGGTTTCTTACCCGCCGGGCAGGTATGGAAACCTGCCCTACCCC
>DSDT01000001.1 GCA_011048615.1 Chloroflexota bacterium
GGCCGAGCTGCTGGGGCCGGAGCGCGTCGTGACCGGCGTCACCTCCCACGGGGCGACGCGGCTGGGACCGGGGCTGGTACGCCACGCCGGCGGCGGCCCCACCCACATCGCCGCACGGCCCGAGATCGCCGCGCGGCTGGCGACTGTAGCTGCCCTGTTCGAACGGGCCGGCTTCGAGACGCACCTCTCCGAGAATCTGGACAGCCTGGTGTGGGGCAAGCTGATCGTCAACGTCGGCATCAACGCGCTGGCGGCGATCCTGCGCATACCCAACGGCCAGTTGGTCGAGATCCCCGCCGCCGCCGAACTGATGGCCCAGGCCGTCGCCGAGGCCGTCGCCGTGTGTGAGGCCCTCGCCATCCCCCTGCCCTACGCCGACCCCCTGGCCCACGTGCAGCAGGTGGCCCGCGCCACCGCCACCAACCAGGCCTCCATGCTGCAGGACGTGCTGCGGGGCGCGCCCACCGAAATCCAAGTCATCAACGGGGCCATCGTCCGGGAGGGGGAAAAACTCGGCCTGCTCACGCCGGTCAACCGGGTCATCCTGACTCTCGTCCGGGCGATCCAGTCCAGCTACGCGGTGCGCGTGTCGTGAGACTGCCCCCGTTGATCGCCGGCCGCTTCCTGAAGCGGGACAACCGTTTCCGGGTCGCCGTCCAACTCGACGACGGGCCGGTCGCCGCCCACCTGCCCAACTCGGGGCGGCTGACGGAACTGCTGACCCCCGGCCGCCGCTGCTGGCTGGCCCGGCTCGACGCCCCCCACCGCAAGACCGCGTTCGACCTCAAGCTGATGGAATACGCCGGGGTGCTGGTCTCGGTGGACGCGCGGCTGCCCAATCCCCTGTTCGCCGAGGCGCTGGCGGCGGAGCATCTGGTGCCGTTCCAGGGCTATCGGCAGGTCGAGCGGGAGGTGACATCGGGCCAGAGCCGGCTGGATTTCCGGCTGAATGGGCCGCCGGGAGTCTGCTGGGTGGAGGTCAAGTCGGTGACGCTGGTGGAACAGGGTGTGGGCCGCTTCCCCGATGCGCCGACCACCCGGGGTGCGCGTCACCTGGAGGAACTGATCGCCATCGTCGAGGCCGGGGAGCGGGCGGCTGTGGTCTTTGTCGTCCAGCGGCCCGACGCCCAGCGTTTCGTTCCCCACCATCGGGCGGACCCCACGTTCAGCGCCACCCTGCGCGAGGCCGCGGAGCGGGGGGTAGAGGTGCACGCCTGGACCTGCACCGTCCAGCGCCGCGAGATAACCATCGCGCAGCCCATCCCCGTGGATAACTGCTCAGCTACCTCTCTGACGAGCGTGGATTCCCGCTTTCGCGGGAATGACGGACTGGTAAGAGCACTGGCTGAGTAAATATCCCCGTGGATTTGAAATCAGAGAGGAGCATCTGAATGCTGCAAACCGCCATCGAAGCGGCCCAGCGGGCCGGGCAGGTGATCGCCGCGCGGTATCTCGACCCGCACCACGTCACCGTCAAGGGCTACCGAGATATCGTCACCGAGGCTGACGCCGCCGCCGAGACCGTCATCCTGAACCTGATTCGAGAGCGCTTCCCCCAGCACGCCATCCTCTCCGAGGAGGCGGGGGGGGACGAACTGGACGCGGACTGTCTGTGGGTCGTGGACCCGATTGACGGGACGACCAACTATGCCCACCGCATCCCCATCTTTTGTGTCTCTATCGCCGTGCTGCAGGCCGGTCAGCCGGTCCTGGGCGTCATCCACGACCCAATGCGCGACCAGACCTTTGTCGCCGAGCGAGGCCGAGGAGCGTGGCGGGACGGGGCGCCCATCCACGCCAGCCGGGTCGAGACCCTGGCCCACACCGTGGTGGGAGTGGATTGGGGTCACAAAGACGAGGTACGGGCGCAGATATTGGATTATGTGCAGCGCGTGGCGCCGCACTGCGGCACCGTCCGGGCGCTGGGATCGGCCGCCCTGGCACTGGCCTATGTGGCCGCCGGATGGCTGGACGCCTACTTTCACCTGGGGCTAAAGCCGTGGGACGTCGCAGCCGCGATGCTGCTCATCGCCGAGGCCGGAGGCCGATGCACCACCATCCAGGGCGAACCATTCCACGTCAACTTGCCGGGCTGCCTGGCGACCAACGGGCTCCTCCACCAGGACCTGCTGACGGCGCTCGGAACCGCCAAAGCAGCAGACTAGCCCACGTCCACCTCCCTCACGAGGCCTGCGCGACGATCTGGTCGATCCTCTGCTGCACATCGGCGGGCAGCGGCTCTGGCCGGTGATGCGCCAAAATGTCCAGCGCCTTTTCCCGTGCTCGCTGGCGCAGGGTCTTGGCACCGTCAGCCTGCCAATCCTCGTAATTGCGCCGGTCAAAGAGCCGGGGGTACCAGTCATGCCGAAAGTGCCTGAGGGTGTGTTCGGTGCTCATATAGTCGCCGTCCGGACCGATTTCATCAATCAGGTCCAGCGCCAGCGTCTCCGCGTTGATCTCTAGTCCCTGCATAAAGCGCTTGGTGTAGGCGATCAACTCGTCGCAGATGACAATCTGTTCGACAGAATTGCACATGCCGCCCTCCAGATACCCGATATCGTGAGTCATCTGGGATCCCGCCAGAGTCTCCAGGATGATGGAGAAAGCGGCCTCGGCCGCGGCCTGCTCGTCCGGGATCTTGGCGTCGCTACAGCCGGCCAGACCAAAGATGGGCAAACCGTACCGATGGGCCAACTCGACCAGCATGACTCGGTTGATCGGGTCGGCGTAGGCATCCACCGTGGTGCGCATATCCAGCATGTCGTTGACGCCGCCGGTGAGGATGATGGGCGCGCCCTCCCGCTTGAGCTGTGCCACCACCAACCCGGCCAGTTCGCCGGCGTTCGCCAGGGCGATGGCCCCCGCCGCCGTGACCGGCCCGGTCGCGCCGCGCAACACCACCGGCGTGTAAGTGGTCGGCAGCCCCTTTTCCGCCAAAAACAGCAGTTTGCGCAGCGCTTCCTCGTTGTGCCGCATTGGGCTGGTGACGTTGATGTAGCAGGCGCAGATCGGATTGCGCTGCAGTGCATCCTCGCCCCCGGCCACCGCCTCCGCCATCTCGATCACGTCCACGCAGCCCTCGAACTCGGTGGTCACAAAGAGGATCGGCTTGGTGCTGTTCATCAGCATAGCCCGCATCTGATGCCGGTCGGCCGTCTCCTGCGGCAGGTCAGAAGCGATGCAGAAAGACATCAAAAAGTCAATGTTGGGCAAGCCATCGCAGACGGTGATCGCCTCGACAATATCCTGGAGTTTGCCGGGCCGCCGTTCCCCGGTTCGCAGATCGATCACGTTGGGGCAATCGGAGCCAGGGCCATAGAAAACGTTGTGCCGCTCCAGGGGCATCACCCGCCGCCCGTTCCGGTCGCAGATCACCGTCCGCTTGGGAGCGACGGTCAAGGCCCACTCGACGAGAGCGGCGGGAATACGCACCCGGTTGCCATCCTCCACCCGGACGCCGCGCTTCCGCAGCAGTTCCAGCGCCTCAGGCTCGTACAGGCGGACGCCGGTGCGCTCCAGAATCTCGAGGCTGGCGTGGTGAAGCCGCTCCACCTGGTCATCCGACAGTTTCCGGAACCGGGGCGTGTCGAACGAGGTATAGTTACTCTGTAGAATCATCGTTGTTCACTCCTCCATTGAAATGTGTCAATCCTGCTCAGCGTTCCGAACCCCGCGCCCGCCGGACCGCCTCGTGCAGCGCTGCTCGAACCAGCGCCGGCAAGATAGCCAACCGGTATTCCCGCGACGCCCGCTTGACGCTGCTGCGCGGGTCGGATTCTCCCTGGGCGATGCGAGCCGCCTCCGCCAGAGCCTCATCCGTGGGCCGCTGGCCGGTCAGGACGCTCTCCGCTTGCCTGGCCCGGAAGGGGCGCGGCGCGACCGGCCCCAGCGCGATGACCGCCTGCTCTATCCCCTCGCCATCCAGCACGATCCGGACGGCGCAGTTGATGATGGGCAGCACCAGCGAGGCCCGCCGCCCGACCCGCTGCCAGGACGTGCCCCAAGAATGACCGGGCAGGGGAAACCGCACGTGAGTCACGATCTGGCGCGTCGAGTCCACCACGGACCGGCCGGGACCGAGGAACAGCTCCTCCACCGACCACCAGACCGCCCCGTCCCGGTCCACGACCCGCGCCTCGGCCTCCAACGCCAGGGCGACGACCGCTCCATCGGCGGCCGGCATGGCCTGAACGATGTTTCCGACCCAGGTGGCCGCGGTCTGAATGCCGAGAGCACCCACCGAGCGGGCGGCGGCGGTCAGGGCGGGGACGTGTTGGCGCAGGTAGGGATGCTCCTGGATGGCCGCAAAGGTCACCGCCGCGCCCACCTCCACCACGCCACCGATCACCCGGATCTGATCGAGGCCGGGGATGCGGGTGAGGTCCACCAGGCAGGCGGGATTCCGCTTCCCGCGCCGCATATCCAGGATCAGGTCGGTGCCTCCAGCGATGACCCGCGCGCTGCCCGACCCGGACGGCGTCGAGGAGGCGGCGTGAGCATCCAGTATATCGAGCGCCTCTTCTACCGAGACGGGGAAGCGGTAATCGGTCATCGCACCACCCGAGATCGGTGGATGTGCTCCAGCACGCGCTCCGGCGTGGCGGGGATCGTGCGCAGCCGGGCGCCAATGGCGCGGGAGAGGCCATTGACGATGGCAGGAGATGCGGGCAGCATCGCTGCCTCACCCAGGCCCTTGACCCCCAAGGGACCGAATTTGCCGCCCACTTCGACCAGGTGCACGCTGATTTCCGGCAAGGATTGGGCCGTCGGCAGGTAATAGTCGCTCAGGCCGGTGGTGTGATCGGGGATGAACTCCTCCATCAGGGCGGCGCCCAGCCCCATCAGCACCGCCCCCTCGATCTGCCCCACCGCGTCCAGCGGGTTGACGACCCGTCCCACGTCGTGGGCAGCGGCAACACGCAGCACGCGCACCGTCCCGGTCTCCAGGTGCACCTCAACCTGCGCCACGTGAGCGCCGGTCACAAAGAAGGGGACGTACTCGGGGCGGTTCTCGGTGAGAAAATTCGGCGTCAGGTCAAAGAAACCGGCCACCCTGCGCCGCTTCCCCATCCGGTCGAACTCGCGCGCCACCTCCACCAGGGAAACCGCCCGCCCCGGCTCGGTCCGCACCGCCACCCGGCCATGCTCCACCGACAATACTGCCGGCGACACGTCCAACATCTCGGCAGCTACGCCCAGAATCTCCTCCCGCAGGCGGGTCATCGCTGCAACGACGCTGCCGCCGACCCAATAGGTGGCCCGAGACGCGCCCTGGATGCCGCTGTCGGGCGTCAGGGCGGTATCGGCGTTGACGAGCTCGATCCCATCGCGAGAGACCTCCATCGCTTCGGCCGCCATCTGGCTCATCACCGTGTTGGTGCCCTGTCCATAATCCGGGGCCGAGCAGTAGACGACGAAATGACCATCCTCCGCCAGCTCGGCGTGGGCCTCTGATTTGAGGGATCCGGACTTGCCAAAGCGGTACCACATTCCCGCCAATCCGACCCCTTGGCGGAGTGGTTCCCCCTGCTGGCTACGGAGCTCGTTAAAGGCTCGCACCTCCTGGCAATAGGCTTGGTAATGGGGACGCACCGCCTCCAACACCTCCCGGTAGCCCATCGTCTCGGCCACCGGATAACCGAGGAACGAGCGATCGCCATCCGCCAGAATGTTCTGCAACCGCAGCGCCAGCGGGTCGAGGTCCAGTCTCTCTGCCAGCTCGTCGAGGGTGCACTCTAGCGCAAAGGTGGACTGGGCCGTGCCAAAGCCGCGGAACTGCCCGGCCTTGGGGCCGTTGGTGTAGACGGAGCGAGCCAGCCCGTCCACCGCTGACCAGCGGTATGCGCCTCCACTGGCGGTGAGGGCATAGTTAGCGATGTACTGCCCGTGACCATCGTAGCCGCCGGTGTTGCAGAGAATGCGCACGTGGATGCCGGTCAGTTGTCCGTCGCGGGTAGCGCCGATTTTGAAACCCATCCGGTAGGGATGGCGCTTGGGAGAGGCGTCGAAGGACTCGCGCCGCGAGTAGGTCAGTCGAACGGGCCGCCGGACGTGGTAGACCATCAGCGCCACTGCCAGAAAGGGCCACGGGTCCTGCTTGCCGCCGAACGTCCCGCCGGTGGGGGGCAGAATGACGCGCACCTGCTCCTGAGGCAGCGCCAGGGCTTGAGCGATGTAGCGCTGCTGCCAGTGCGGCTGGTGTGTCCCCCCGACGACGGTGATGCGATCCGCCTCGTCGAGATAGCCCAACAGCGTCTCCCGCTCCAGGGCCGCGTGCTCCAGGTAGGCCGTGTCGTAACCGGTCTCCACCACCACGTCCGACTCGGCCAGGACAGCCGCCGCATCGCCGTGCCGGACCTGGAACTCGGTCAAGACGTTGTCCTCTCCGGCGATGGGGAAAGCGTCAGCGCGCAAGGTCTCGGTGGGATCGAAGGCGTACGGCAAGACCTGGTATTCGACGGCGATGCTCGCCAGTCCGGCCTGGGCCGCGGCCGGCGACTCGGCGACGACCAGAGCCACCGGCGCTCCGATCATGCGCACCGTCTCCCCAATCGGTGGGAGGATCGGTTCGTCCCGGCTGTACTCGACGAAACTGTTCTTGCCAGGGACATCGGCCGAGGTGAGGACGCGGACCACTCCCTTCACCCGAACCGCCGGCTCAGCGTCGAGCGACACCAGGCGGGCGTGGTGGTGAGGGCTGCGCAGAACGGCCCCGTACAGCATGCCGTCCATCACCACGTCCTCGACATACTGGGCCTGCCCCGTCACTTTGGCGATGGAATCGGCGCGTAAGGGACTGCCACCGATCACGGATCTCTCTGCCCAGGGAGCCGGAAGCGATTCCCCCCGCATCCGCGCGGCCGCCAACTGCACCGCTTCCACCATCCTGGCATACCCGGTGCAGCGGCACAGATTCCCATCCAACGCCTCGATGATCTGTTCGCGGCTGGGGTCGGGCGTCCGGTCGAGCAGTGCCTTGGCCGCCATCAGCACGCCGGGTGCACAAAAGCCACACTGAACCGCGCCGGTCTCGATGAAGGCGATTTGCAAAGGGTGTAGATCGCCGGGTACTCCCAGTCCTTCGATGGTCTGCACACACCGGCCGGTCACCTTGCCGACGGGTGTCAGGCAGGAACGGACCGGCCGCCCATCCAACAGGACAGTGCAGGCCCCACACTCCCCCTCGTGATCGCAGCCCTGCTTGGTCCCAGTCAGGCCCAGATCGGTGCGCAGTACGTCCAGGAGAGGCCGCGTCGGTTCGACGTCAACGACGACGGCCCGACCATTCAGAACGAACGTGATCTCCATACGCTAACCCATTCTCGACGATCGAAAATGTCATTCTCTGCCCTCGGCGGACTGTGGTCCGCCAGGAATGGAGCGAATGCGAGGCATTATAACACGAGCGATTTATCATCACAAACAGCATCACTATTCCGTCCAGCCAGGCTCTGCATCCCGCCGCCGGTAAAATCGCTGCGTGGGATACGCGAATTCGACCTCCGGGTGCTCGGCAAAGGCCTGCAAAATATCCTCCCAGATTGCATGCTCCATGGAGCGGCGGCGGCGCGGATCGCACAAATAGCGCGCCGTCAGCAACACGCCATTGGACACCACGCGCGTGTAGACGATAGGCGTCAGCTCAGAGTACACGATCATCAACCGCCCGCCCATCCGGCGGACGCGATCCTTCGCGTCCTGGCTCAGATGCCCGGCGTGACGGTCGGCGATCTCTTGAATAATCGCCTTGGCTCTCTGCCAATCGCTCTCAAAGGTGATATTGACGGGGATCTCGTGCCAGATGTACTCGAACTCGCTGGTATAGTTGACCAGTGGATTGACAAACACCTGGCCATTGGGAACGTGAATGACCCGTCCCGTGCTCTGGTCGGCCGCCACCCAGTCCCGAATCTCGAGCAGGGTGAACTGGAAGATGCGCAGGTCGACCACGTCGCCGGCGTGCTCCCCGATCTGGATTCGATCTCCCACCTCGAACGGCCGCCGCCACACGATAAAAATCCACCCGACCAGATTGGCCAGCGGGTCCCGCAAAGCGAGAGCCAGTCCGGCCGAGGCTAGCCCCAAAAAGGTCGCCGTCGTCTGAACGCTCTCCAGCCATATCGGGCCCACGAACAACACGCTCAGGAGAACAGCTATGTACGCTGTCGCCTTCCACCACCGATAACGAACTCGGACGTCCGACGACCTGCTGGCGACGGTGCGCAGGATCAAGAGGCGCAGCACCCCCAGTACCAGAACAACGGCCAGAGAGGCCAGGATTCGACCTACGAGCTCTAGGTCCAGATTTGACCAAGCGTCCATCAAACCACCAATCCGATGTGCGGAATTCCTCACCACGTTTGACGGTCAAAACTCGACGGCGATACATCTTACTGCAAACAAATGCACAAGTCAAACGGGCCAAGTCTCAACTTTACTTTCCCCACATTCCAGGTATACTTTCGCCGCCAACAGATTCAACTGAAAAATCAAGAGGGACGAAAGGATTCTCAGTGTCCGCATTGCTTAAACTTGCTCTGGTGTTCGTCGGCATCGTGCTGCTGTTGAGCCGCAGACTTGACCTGGGGTTGGTGCTCTTGCTCGCGTCGGTAGCCATCGGCCTCCTGTTCGGCCATCCGCTGCTAGAGATCGCCCGGGATGCGGTCCTGGCCAGCCTGGACCCCCTGACCCTGCACCTGGCAGTGGCAGTCGTGCTCATCATGCTCCTGGGCGAGTTGCTGCGGCGGACCGGCAGTATCAAGGGCCTGATTGACGCCTTACAGACCCTGGTTTCCAGCCGGCGCGCCGTCATCGCGGCTTTACCGGCGCTGATCGGGCTGCTGCCCATGGTGGGCGGGGCCATGTTTTCTGCTCCGATGGTGGAGGAAATCAGCGCTCAATGGGGGGAGAACAGCCCAAGCGGCGAGCGTAAGACGTTCATCAACTACTGGTTTCGCCACTTTTGGGAACCTATTTTTCCCCTCTACCCCTCCATGCTGCTGGGCGCGGCGCTGCTCGACGTGGAACCGTTCCAACTGGCCGGGACCATTTGGCCCCTGGCGATAGCAGCCATCACGGGCGGCCTGCTCTTTGGACTATTGGGGCTGCCTCGCCGCAACGAACGCCGGCCCTCGCCGCAACCTGACGCCCAAAGTGTGCGCACCCTGCTCAGGAGCATCTGGCCAATTGCCGTGGTCATCCTGCTTTCCCTGATCCTGCCAGCGGTCCTGCCCCTCGACGAACGGTTCGCACTGATTCTGAGCCTGCTGGTCACCATCACTCTGACGATGGTTCTAAAGCACGTCCCCGCCCGCGACCTGGGCACCATACTCCGCTGCCACATCCCCTGGGAGACACTGGGGGTCATCTTTGGCGCGCTGATCTTTCGCCGCGTGCTGGAAAACAGCGGCGCTGTGAACGGCGTCGCGGACGATCTGATCGGCCTGCACATCCCCCTCCCCCTCATCGCATTTGGCGCCCCGTTCATCGCCGGGCTGCTGACCGGCCTGATGGGAGCAGCCTTTAGCATCGGCTTCCCGGTCATCCTGCCCCTCATTACCCTGCCCGGGAGCGCGATCGCACCGGGATGGGCGGCCTGGCTCATGGCTGGCGGATTCGTGGGTGGGATGCTTTCACCGGTCCACCTCTGCTTGGCGTTGACCCGCGTCTACTTCAAAGCCGAATGGGGACCGCTCTATCGCTTGCTGGTGCCATCCTCCCTGTTGGTGACGGCCACAGCCGCGGCCATCCTCTGGCTCGGCGCCTGACACGTCACACCTCACCGACTTGCCAACTCGTCATCTCTGTGTTAAAACACTCGGTAGGAAATCGATCGTTCAATGTTGAGGAGTCAATTATGCCCACCATCCCTCCTCTCGTCATAAAAAAACTGTACGTCCCAGGATCCCTGTGCTGTGAGGAGAGCGGATTTTCTCTGCTCATCAAAAATACCATCGCTCCCGCCACCATCACTGCTTTTACCGGCCTCGACGTGGACCAGCAGCCAGTTGACCCGACTCGCGTCACCCTCATCCTATCCGAACACGAGCAGCGCGCGCTGTCCGAGGTCACCGCCGCCACCCCCATCCCCTTTCCTATCAACGCCCTCATCAGACTGCGCGTCTCGGAACATTCTCTGGCGCCAGGCCCGCACGACCTGGCCCTTCACTTTACCCTCCAGGAAATAGGGCCGCTCGACCTGCCCATATCAGACACGCTGACATAGCGCCGCCGAGATATGGATCACCCGCCCTCCCC
>DSDT01000342.1 GCA_011048615.1 Chloroflexota bacterium
AGCAAGGCGGGGGATCTGCTGGATATGGCGGTGGAGCTGGACGTGGTGGAGAAACGCGGCTCCTACTATTACTACGAGGGAGAGAGCCTGGCCCAGGGCCGCGAGAACGCCAAACAGTTCCTGCGCGAGAATCCCGACGTCGCCGAGCAGGTCGAGACTGCCGTGCGAGACAAATTAGACCAGACGGAAGCTGTCAAACCTGTTGCCGTGTCCAGTTCTGAGGAGGAAGACGCGGCAGATTAATAGATCTGAGCTTGACATTCTGTATTGACTGATAGCCACGGTGTGATGTTGGTTGAGTATAGCAAATCCTACCACTGACCTATTTGGGTAGGTCGGATAAGAATTCGAGACCTTCTCTTGTACACACGATTGCTTTATCACAGTATCAATCCTATCCCAGAGGAGCGCTTCTGGCGACAGAACGCTGACCGATCCGAACGACCTATCTGCACGTGCAGACAGATCGGCCTGGATGTGGGGGGGAGATAAGCATGCAGGAAATGGGCGGGGCCTGTATCGGAACGATGGAATGAGTGTGTTTAGCGGGCGGTAACATTTGTCACCGCTGGTTAAAGAGAAGGGATACTGAATGACCTGATTCACTCTCACTAAAGTGAACAGGGTCTCCAGGTTTGCTACCTAGGATCAACACAGACGGTCCGACATTCGTCGGATGTCAATGTGAGCCGTGGCTCGAAAAGCCACGGCTTTTCTGTTTGCTCTCAAAAGACATGATTTAGGTTATCGTAGGGATATGGCTGGCAAGATCACGGCGCTCCGTTTTCAAAAACGTCAAGATCGAGTGAACGTCTACCTCGACGGGCAGTTTGCCTTTGGATTGGCCGCGATTGAAGCGGCGCATCTTCAAGTAGGGCAGGTGCTGAGCGACGATGACATCACCCGGCTACAAGCACTGGACGAGGTTGAGAGAGCCTATCAGCAGGCCCTCAACTTTTTATCGTATCGGCCTCGCAGTGAAGCAGAGGTCCGTCGCAGGTTGCAGCGCAAGACCATTGATGACGAGGTTATCGGGGCTGTGGTTGACCGTTTGGCGCGGGTTGGTCTGCTGGATGACCAGGAGTTTGCCCGCTACTGGGTGGACAACCGGTTACAGTTCAAACCTCGCGGCGCGCGGGCGCTCCGCCACGAATTACGAGAGAAAGGCATCTCTGATGCGATTGTCTCCGAGATACTGGCGGACGTTGACGAAGAGTCGGCAGCTCGGAACGTGGCCGAGAGCGCCGCACGTCGCTGGGCACATCTGGAAGTGAATGATTTTCGCCGCAAGTTGGGAGCGTACATGGCGCGTCGGGGGTTCTCTTACGGGACCATAAAACCCTTGGTGGAGGAAATAGTGGCAGAAAGACACAGTGAGGCTTTCATAGATATGGAAAGCGAGGTAAAGGAGTATGAATGACGGATTTGCAACAGTAATCGCGGCAGTCCTGGGAACAGCGATTGGCTTGGGTCTCGGCTTTCTGATTCGGAGTTACCTGATCCAAGAAAAGATCAAAAAGCAGGAACAGCAAGCAGAGCAAAAGTTGGAGCAGGCCAGGCAGCAGGCCAGTGAGATCGTACTGAGCGCAAAAGACGAGGCGCTCGAGATTCGGGATACAGCGGAAAAGGAACTGGAGCGCCGACGTGCGGGCCTGCGGCGCGAGGAGGAGCGCTTGCAGCACCGGCGCGAGAAACTGGACCAGCAGCAGGAGCGGTTGGAGCAGCGAGACCAGGCGCTCAACAAACGTCAAAGCACCCTGGATAGGAAGCAGAATCAGATTGACCGATTGTACCAGGAGCAGACGGAGGCGTTGGAGCGGATAGCGGCGTTGAGTCAGGAGGAAGCGAAGCAAGAACTGTTGGAGAGTGTCGAGCAGGAGACCCGACAGGATATGGCCCGGGTGATTCGCGAGGTGGAGGCCGAGGCAAAAGAGGAGGCCGACGCGCGAGCTCGCAAGATCATCACCTATGCCGTGCAGCGCATCGCGAGCGATCACGTCGCTGAATTGACCGTCTCCACGGTACCTCTCTCCTCCGACGATATGAAAGGTCGCATCATCGGCCGCGGAGGACGGAATATCCGGGCCTTCGAACAGACGGCGGGAGTGGACGTGATCGTAGATGACACCCCAGAGGCGATTACCATTTCCTGTTTCGATCCGGTGCGGCGTGAGATCGCCCGCCGAGCGATGGAACGGTTGATCGTGGATGGGCGCATCCACCCTGCCCGGATCGAAAAAATCGTGGCCGACAGCCGCAAAGAAGTCGAGCGCATCGTCCGCGAGGAGGGAGAACGGGCGGCCTATGACACTGGCGTCGGAGGATTACATCCCGAGATTCTCAAACTGTTGGGGCGGCTCAAGTTTCGCACCAGCTATGGACAGAATCAGCACGCTCACGCCATCGAAACGGCCAAGTTATCGGCCATGCTCGCGGAGGAGTTGGGGGCCAATGTAAAAGTAGCCCGCATGGCCGGCCTGCTGCACGACATTGGCAAAGCAGTGGACTTTGAGACCGAGGGCACTCACGCCATGATCGGAGCCGAGATTTGTCGTCGGTACGGGATTGCAGAAGAGGTGGTGAACGCCATCGAAAGCCATCACCACGAGGCAGAGCAGGATTCGATTGAGGCGGTCATCGTCGAAGCGGCCGATGCCATTTCTGGCGCCAGGCCGGGAGCACGCCGGGAAAGTTTGGACCATTATCTCAAGCGTATTCACGCGCTGGAAGATATCGCCCGCTCTTTCAAAGGCGTGGCAGAATCCTACGCCATCCAGGCCGGCCGTGAGATTCGGATCATTGTCAAACCGAACGAGATCGACGATCTGGCTACCATTCGGCTCTCCAAGGACATTGCCAGCAAAATCGAAGAGGGCATGGAGTATCCCGGCCAGATCAAGGTCACGGTGATCCGCGAAGTACGGGCAGAGGGAATCGCCAAATAACTGGCAGTAGGCCAGCAAAAAGCACTGCGAAGGACACAAAGAGCACCGGGGAAAACCCCTCGTGTTACTTTGTGTCCTTTGTGGTTGGGACTTGTTCGTTAAGGCAGGTAGACTCTGGGGTTCTGCTGCGTATCATAGTAGCGCACTTCAAAGTGCAAGTGAGGCCCGGTTGACCACCCGGTGCTGCCCACCGCGCCGATGACCTGTCCGCGCCCGACAGCCTGGCCCGTTTGGACGTAAAAGCCGCTCAGATGGGCATAGTACGTGGCAAAGCCATTCGCGTGATCAATGACGATCAAGTACCCATACCCCAAGTCAGTCCAACCGGCAAAGCTGACAAAGCCGCCGTCGGCCGCCAGCACAGCACTGCCGGTGGAGGCCCCAATGTCAATCGCTCGATGGCCGTACCAGTAGCCTTGCGTGATACTGCCCAATACCGGCCATTGGAATTGCCCCGTACCTTGTGCGCCTGCGGGCACTGAACCGGCATACACCGTGACCACTTTGGGAACGTATGGTTTCTCGCCCCCGGGCGCGATGAGACGCATCCCCGGACGAATCGCATAATCGGGGGGCGACAGATGATTGTATGAGCAGGTGATGATTGCCTCTGGTTCCACCTTGTACTTTTCGGCGATGGACTCTACGGTATCCTCTTCAGTCACCTGGTGGTAGACACCATCAATGGGCAAAATCGTCACCTGCTGCCCAATCTGGAGCAGGTCGGGGGCGTCTTCGATAGCCGAATCCGCCCACATAATGGTGGTGGGCTGTAATCCGAACTGAGCCGCGATGGATTGGACCGTGTCGCCAGCCTGCACGGTGTATGTCACGACGTCCAATCGAGGGCGCTCCGGGATAATGGTATGAGGTTGAGCCAGCCGGGTGATGGCTTGGGAATAGTTATAGGTGCTTGCGCTGTTCAGGGAAAGCTGGTGATTGCTAGATCTGTCGAGTACAACCTGAGCCCGGTCCAGCGTGTGTTCCCCCTTCTCGTCTCCACCAGCCGAGGCGGATAGAACCGGGGCCGACAAACCAGCGGCGGCCTGAGCCGGCCATTCGACGTTGCTCAGACCAATCGCCAGGAGAGCCACGACGATGACCGCCAGGTGTGCGCTGGTACGGGCGCCCAAGGGCAGCCACGTCCGCCAATCTCCCGTTAAACCATAGATCGTCGTCGCCAGCCAGGCAAAGGCGCGTGGAATGCCGATTTGCAGCCAGCGGCGAAGAGAGGTGATTCCGGCTTGGCCAAGCGGCTTGGCAGTAGGATGGGATACTTCCATCGTGTGCTCGATGTGTATACTTTCCACTAGGGTAGATACGACTGGGGATTCTGAGGCACGCCGTTGGAGCGAATCTCAAAGTGTAGATGGGCTCCTGTGGACCAACCGGTGCTGCCACAGTAGCCAAGCAATTGACCTTGATAGACCGACTGTCCACATCCGACAATGATCTGGCTGAAATGGCCGTAGCGAGTGGTAAAACTGTTGCCGTGGTTAACCTCGACCAGAATGCCATATCCACCGTTCCAGCCGGCGATGGTCACCACGCCGTTATCCGACGCGTAAATCGGATCGCCAGTTCGACAGGTATAGTCAATGCCGATGTGTCCGGGGTTGCGTACATCCCGGAAGTACCATCCCGAGACACGGGAACTGCCAGTGGGGAGAATAAACGCACCAGTGCCACCCAACCCGGTAAAGGTCACGCCGCTGCACACCCCATAGCTGTACTGAGCGGATCCGGCGGTGTATTGAGGCTCGGGAGCCGTCCAGGTGACTTGCTCACTCCTGCCGCTCGGCACGACGAGCAACTGACCCTCGCGCAGGGGCCGGCCTTCGACCAGCCCATTCCATTCGTTGTACAGCTCCTCCGGTTCGACCTCGTAAGCGGCGGCGATGCCCTCCACCGTCTCGCCAGAAAGAACGGTGTGGTAAACGCCATCCACCGGAGGAATAAAGAGCTCCAGTCCTAACTGGATGAGCCAGGGAGCATCCTGGAGAGCCTCACGGTTACTCCAAACAATAGTCTCTGGCCAGAGACCAAACTTGGCCGCAATGTCAAAGATAGTATCACCGGCTTGAACGGTGTAGGTGATGACCTGACTGCGCAGCCGGTCTGGGATCGTGGTATGAGGAATCGGCACTCGAGAGATGGTATCCGCCGCCGCGTGCGGTTGAGTGGATAGCGGGGTGGGACGTAGCCGAGGAGTCACTGTCACCTCTGGTCGAGAAGCAATGAGGCCAGGAGAGAATGCATTGACGTTCGTTGAACTGCCATCAGCCGCTTTGGGGGTTGAAATGCCCACACCGCTCAGAATAATGGCACACAAAGCCAGCGTGATAATGCTCAGATGGGCGGAGAAACGGCTCAGAAATGGCCGTTTGGTACGCCAATCAACCCCAGCACGCCAAATCGTCGCCAAACACCAGCCCACGGCGCGCAAGATGAGGGGGCGTGGACATGAAGCGACGGATGGGGCGGGTTGACGCTCTCTCGTGATAAAATTTGGGAGAGATATATCATCCATAATTAACCGGGGTTATGAAACCGTCGTCACGAACCCCAGGCACGTATTATACTACAAAGAGGTAGGATAGCAACCTTTAACTCGAGCGGATCCGCGCTTCTATCTCACGGCAATTTGGGTTATAATACCACACTAGAGAGTAATATGCAAGAATCAGACAAATTGCAAGGAGGGGCCTCCAATGGATCTGTTCAACAAATGTTTTCAATATACGGCAGCCAAACAAGCACAAGCGGCTGGTCTGTATCCCTATTTCATTCCCCTGACCGACAGTGAGGGCACAGAAGTTACCGTTGGCGATCATCGTCTGATCATGATCGGTTCCAACAACTATTTGGGACTGACCACGCATCCCCAAGTCCGCGAGTCTGCCATTGCAGCAACGCGGCAGTACGGGACCAGTTGCACTGGCTCCCGCTTTCTCAATGGAACCCTGGAACTGCACCAGAAATTGGAACAGAAATTGGCCGAGTACGTGGGTCTGGAGTCAGCGCTGGTGTTCTCCACCGGCTATCAGACCAACGTCGGCACCATATCCGCCCTGGTCGGGCGGGGGGACGTCGTCGTCACGGACAAAGAGGACCACGCTAGTATTGTGGACGGTTGCCGCCTGGCCTTGGGTGAGACGCGCCGCTTCCGGCACAACGACATGGCCCACCTGGAACGTATCTTGGTCGGGCTAGCCGAAAATGCGGGCCGATTGGTGATCGTGGATGGCGTGTTCAGTATGGGGGGAGATATCGCCTTGCTGCCGGAAATCGTGGCCCTATGCCAACAGTATGGCGCTCGATTGATGGTAGACGATGCCCACTCTGTCGGTGTGTTGGGGGGTGGACGAGGTACGGCAGCTCACTTTGGTCTGACTGAGCACGTGGACCTGATGATGGGCACGTTTAGCAAGTCCTTTGCCAGCCTGGGAGGATTCATCGCCGGCGCAGATGACGTGATTCACTACATCCAGCACAACGCTCGCTCATTGATCTTTAGCGCCAGTATGCCACCGGGCAACGCGGCGGCGGCGCTGGCAGCCCTCGACGTGATGCAACGGGAGCCAGAGCGAATCGAACGGGTCAATCAGATCGGAGAGTTTATGCGGTCCGAGTTCCGCCGGCTGGGCTTCGACGTGGGAAACAGCCAGACCCCCATCATTCCCATCATCATCGGCCACGACATCCGCACCTTTACCGCCTGGAAAGCACTCTACGAAGCAGGTGTTTACACAAATCCGGTCATCTCACCGGCGGTGCCGCCAGAGATGGCATTGTTACGCACCAGCTATATGGCGACGCACACGGATGCGCAGTTGGATCAGGTGCTAACTATCTTTGAGAAGGTAGGACGCAATCTGGGGTTGATATAATCCATCTCGCTATCGGCAGAATGAGCGCCTTGACGATGGAGGAGAACGGCAGTAAAATAACGGCGAGTCCAAGAGACGAGGTGATACCTATGCCATTGTACGAATACCGATGTCTAGATTGTCAGACCAGTTTCGACGCTCTGCGGGCAATGTCCGACGCGGATTCTCCTATCGCCTGCCCCCAGTGTGGGAGCAAGAACACCGGTCGCAAGATTTCGCTGTTCTCGGCTATTGGGAGCGAAGGGGTTATCGCAGGAGCAGGGACATCGTGTGCCTCTTGCTCACCTTCCGCCTCGTGCGCCACCTGCAGTATCAAACACTGACCTGCAGAGCCGGCATCCCCGAGTCAAAAGCCAAGGCCGCTGTCTAGAGCAGCGGCCTTTTTCTACCGGACAAAAAGCAGCGTCAATCCTCCGACCATTCCTGGATGGCGTCCGCGATCAGCGCCCGCACTTGGGGATCGGTGATGTCGTCCACGGCATCAAAGCTCTTCAACCCCACGTGAAACCGCAAGCTGCCATCCATGCTCGTGGATATGCGAATGATCCCGTGCTTTCTCAGGTCCGGACGGTCCTGCAAGCGCTGCTGTACCAGGCTATTGATCTGCTCCGCCGGGGCAACAAGTCTGCTGCCAGGAGAAGTGACGAGATCTTGAAAGGACTGATCCATCGCAGTGAGAACAGAGCCACCGCCAGACAACAGGGATGGCTTTCGACCGGAGGCAAATAAATCCGCCTCACGGAGCATCTTTAAAAACATCTCCTCGGTCTCTGCGCTGGGTGGAGGAGCCTGAGAGGGAATGTGCTTCAGTGCAGGCAGCCAGCCCTCGGCAAATGCTAACAAAGCGTGCACCGCTTCAGCGGCATCCCGCTCTGCCAGGGCATCCTTTATGTCCTGCAGACGATCATACCGATTCCCACGCACCAAGACGACCGGCTTACCCTCCACCGTGCGTACGACCCGCAGTAATTCCTGTTCGTCCGGCGCTAACTGGCGCTCCGATGATGCGGATGGAGTCGTGGGGGACAGGGTTTCCGACGCAGCCTCCACCGGGGGAGAAGATGCACGCCCGCGCTCCAATTCGAGATTCGGGGCCGGCGCGCGCTCGGAATCCTGCCGCGCGTTTTCCCCCTGACCTCGCCCCCTAAAGTAGCCAATGATCCAGACGACGATTCCCGCTGCACCGCTCAGGCATCCCACGGCGAGAAAGAGATAAATCACAGGATTTGGTGTTTCCATCGGTCACCTCTTTTCGCAACAAGGTCCCGTATAATGAGAAACGACACCCTGCTATCACAATCAGGCGGTAGACTGCAAATCCTCAATCTCTCGATCTATGAAACGAATCTAACAATATAATACCACAAATAAGATAACATGTCTATTCGACAGCCGCTTTGAGCACACGCAGCGCCCGCAGCGTGACCCATTTGCTGGGTGCGCCTCGCCGCTCGATAGTAGCCCACAATCTGCCGGCATAGGCATTTCGATTCCGCCACCGGCCTCCGTCCTGTCGAGCCAACAGCCACTCGATGGCGGGCTTCAGGCGCTCGTCACGGGCGTAACCCAGCCTGGTCAGCACCTCTACGTTCTCTAGCACGTCAGCGACATAGGTCAGGGGAAAACCCAACCGGAACCAGAGAGGACTGATCTGTCCATCGCCCGCCGGATAATCCGCCTGGACCGGATCCCGGCTGAGCAGAAACTCGGCCCCGACCCGGAGCGCAGCCACGACTTGCGGTGAGCGCTGATCGGCCGGCAGACGCGCCAGGCCCTGGAGCGCTTTGATGGCCCCCCAGGCGCAGGGTTGGTCGGCGTTCACAGAGCAGGCAAAGCCCGGCCCGGTGCTGCCAGCGTGGGGATACTCGACGCCGTCCTCCCCCAGAATGGCCTGGACTTGCCACGTGATGGCGGAGGTCAGGCGCTCATCCCCAGCACAGCCCAACCCCCACAGCGCCCGCACCAGATTCCCGTTCAGACAATGATACACCCGAGTGACGGGCGGACGCGAGGCCGTGGCGCTGCCGCTGGCGCCGAACCCCCCATTCTTTGCCTGGGCATGTTCCAGGACATAGTCGCAGCCTCGCTGCACCTGAGGATGGCAGCCATCGGCTCCCATCTGTTCCAGCAGGATAATCTGCCAGACGGTGGACCGATACTTGGGGCTGTAACCGGGACCGGGTTTGACCCAGTAGCCCGCTGGATATTGAGCGTCGAGAATGGCCCGGATGGGAGGGTAATTCATCACAGTGGACCGCGTCTCGACCACGAGCGGATCGTCGGCGGGGTAATTCAACAGCTCGCGCAGGGTGAAATAACGGACCGGGGGACAATTCTCCTCCAAGAGCCATGGCAAGGGATTGCCCTTTAGATATACCTGCCAACTCATACCTCTCCTTTCACGCACCCAATGATAGCCGCATCACCTCCCCCGCGCTGGATAGAAAAATTATAACACATACCTCCACGAGCGACAAAAAATGATCCCCTTGACCTTGCTCCCGTTCCCTACAATGGTATAATCCCCCTACATGAAAGTGATATTGGCTCGTGCTTGGTCCTCGATATCTCGTCGGCGTCAGGGAGTCACCGGTGCTGTCGTCGGGTTGTTTGCCGCCCGCGTCGCGCTCGAGGTGACCTCACACCCCTGGTCAGGAATTCTCATCCTGGTGATAGGCGCGCTGGCGGCGGTGAGCGGCTTCTTTCTCAGCCAACAGCTCGATCTATGGCGCTGGCCCATTCTACCGCTGCTTTGTTACGTCCTCTGGCCCAGACAAGACCTCACCCTGGCCCTCGGGGCCGTCATCCTGGCCGCGCTGATCGGCCTGCTGGAATGGCTGGCGAGTCGGACGTGCTCTCCTTCCCGCCGCGGAGAAGCGTTGGCAGATGGAGGACTCTTTGCCCTCGCCCTGATCGTCTACGCGGCGACCGCCGCCCCCGACGTCCTCCCTGCTGACGCCGGCGAGTTCCAGTTGACCAGCGCGCTGCTGGGAATCGCGCACCCGCCGGGCTATCCCCTCTACACGCTGGTGGGACACCTGTTCATCCGCCTGACGTCCTTCCTGGGAGGGACGCCGGCCCATCGCCTGAACCTGATGAGCGGCGTGCTGGCAGCCGGCACATTGGTGCTGACTGCCCGGGCGACCCGCCGCTGGGCCGAACGGTGGGGAGCTGCTCCTCCCATTCCCCTCGTGGCCGGCATCGCGGCCGCCCTGACCCTGGGCAGCGGCACGACCTTTTGGTCCCAGGCGACCATCGCCAACATCCGTACCCCGGCCGTCTTTCTCGCCGCGCTGGCCCTCTACGCGCTGGCC
>DSDT01000341.1 GCA_011048615.1 Chloroflexota bacterium
CAATTCCCGTTATGGAGTTCGTAGTAGCGACTTTAGTCGCTGTTTGCGCAATAGAAGCGACTAAAGTCGCCACTACGAACGTCAAATGTGTGACGGCGATGCTAAAACGGGAATTGCTGATGCCATAGTCAAGGACGTCGAATACCTGAGCGGACTCCAAAAGCGGCTCGAATCCGCCAGGGATGTGGTCATCATCGGCGGTGGGTTCATTGGCATCGAGTTCGCTGACGAGATCAACAAGGCAGGTGACAAGAACGTCAGTATCGTCGAGATCCTGTCGCACTGTCTCGCGCTGGCATATGACCAAGAATTCTGCATCGAGATGGAAAAAGTGCTCGCATCCCGAGGAATCAACATCTGCACCTCCTCAAAGGTAGCGAGCATCGCTGGCAATGGCAAGGTGGAAAAGGTCGTTCTGGCCGATGGTACCGAGATCAAGGCCGACGTCGTGATCCTGGGCATCGGGGCTGTGGCGAACGTGGACGTGGCAAAGAAGGCTGGGTTGCGCATCGGTTTGACGGGAGGCATCGCGGTGGATCGGACGATGCAGACGTCTGACAAACATATCTATGCCTGTGGAGACTGCGCCGAAAAGATATCGTTCTTTGGCGGCAGGCCCTCGCCCCTCAAGTTAGCGTCCATCGCTACCCTGGAGGCGCGCATCGCCGGCGCCAATCTCTTTGGCATCAGGCGCGAGAACGCTGGCACAGTGGGTGTCTGGTCAACGGCTGTGGGGGATCACGCACTGGCCACTGCCGGGCTGACCGAGGAGATGGCCAGGGAGCAAGGGTACAACGTGGTGGTCGTCGCCATCGCAGGCCCCAATCGTCACCCCGGCACCATGCCCGGAGCGGCACATACCAAGGTCAAGCTGGTATTCGAGCGCAACTCGGGGGTGATTCTGGGCGGGCAGGCTATGGGCGACCCGGCGGCTGGTGAGGTTATCAACGCTATCTCTGCCTGTGTACAGAGCCGTATGACGGCTGAGGATATCGCCATGTTCCAGATAGGCACTCACCCTGCCCTGACAGCCTCCCCCATCGTCTACCACATGGTGAACGCCGCAGAGATGGCCATCCAAAAGATGTGCAATTGAGGTCAGATACGACGAGGAAAGAAGGTTGACCACTCAGGGCCACGTGCATGAAAGCGTAGCAACGTGGGCCGGTGACCTGGTCAGGCAGGGCTACCATTGAGCAGAGGCCGTATTGCTCGCCGTGGGCGGGCACGTGCTGGACGATCTGGCGTCCCAATGCGTGCGGATGGCGACCGGGCTGGCAGGCGGTGTGGGCGATACCCAACAGGAGATGTGCGGGGCGTTGAGCGGTGGGGTGCTGGTCATCGGTGGAGCGCTCGGACGCACGGGCTTGAGCGAGAACGACCGACCAGCCCTCACCCTCGCCACCCGCTACAGGCAGCGTTTCATCGCCGAGTTTGGCTACACGCAGTGTGCCAGGCTGCGCGAAACGGCGGTCTATGCACCGGGCGGATTGGGATCCTGCGCCGCGCTGGTCGAGCGGTCAGCGATGATTCTCCTGGAGCTACTATCGGCAGCAGAACCCGGACATCCAATTCCTTGATGACGAGACAATCTCGCTCGCACCTCTATATTCTCGTCATCTGGTATCGCCTTGCCCAATGCAGACAGCGCATCCTCGACGACCAGCCATTCCTGGCCGGGAAAAAGGCGCGCCACCTGGGGCGCGAACAACGGCGAGACGGTCAGCACCTCCGGCGCATCTTTGGCGATGACCTCGCCCTGGCTGAGAATCACGACGCGGTCGGCGGCCTGGGCGGCTAACTCGACGTCGTGGGTCACCAAAAGCACACCGGCGCCCTCGGCCTGCCACTCCCGCAGTAATCGCACCAGCGCCTGCTTGGCGTGGTAGTCCAAGCCGCGGGTCGGCTCGTCCAACACCAACAGCCGGGGGTGTGTGACGGTTACGGCTCCCAGCGCGACCCGCTGTCGCTGGCCCACGCTCAGATCCCTAGGATACACTGCCATCACGCCCTCCAGTCCCAGCCGCTCCAAGAGCTGGGTCGGCGGGAGCGGGGGCTGATCCTCCAGTCCATGGTAGCGCAGGGTGACCGACAGCTCCTCGGCCACGGTGTCGGCGAACAAGAGGTCATCCGGCTCCTGGGGCAGGTACCCGACTTGCCGGCAGATCCGCGCCGTCTCCTGCCCGATCAACGGCTTGCCCGCCAACGTGACCTCGCCCTGGCAGGGGCGCAGCAGCCCGACGATGCACTTGAGCAGCGTCGTCTTGCCGGAGCCGTTGCGGCCCATCAGCGCTACCAACTCGCCCGCGCGGACGGTGAGGGAGACGTCGGACAGGGTGGATGCGCCGTTGTACGCAAACGAGAGCCGTTCCACGCACAGCAATGGATCGGCCCCGTCCCCCAGCCTGGACCGGCACAGCGACTGTTCCGCCGCACCGGGTTCCACGCGCCGGGCAAACGCCCGTCCCTCCTTGACCGTCAGCGGCAGCGGCTCCCAACCCAGCGCCTTTCCCAACGTGACCAACGGGGGCGTCAGGTCTATCTGACGCAGGACCTGGCGTGGCGGCCCGCTCAGCACGCCGCCGTCCTCACCAGATATCTCGCCGGAGAGGTAA
The DNA here is from genome assembly GCA_011048615.1 of Chloroflexota bacterium. Lineage (GTDB taxonomy): Bacteria > Chloroflexota > Anaerolineae > B4-G1 > B4-G1 > DSDT01. The sequence continues at coordinate 2,616 of DSDT01000341.1, forward strand.
ACCAGTCGGTCGGCGTGAGGCAGCACCCGCTCCAGCCGATGCTCGGCCAGGACGATGGTCAGCCCCAGGTCGGTGTTGAGCCGCGTCAGCGCGTTGAGCACGTCCTCAGCCGATTGGGGATCGAGCTGCGAGGTCGGCTCATCCAGCACCAACACCCGAGGGCGGAACGCCAGGGCCGCGGCGATGGCGACGCGCTGCTTCTCGCCGCCGGAGAGCGTCTCCAGCGGGCGGTCCCGCAGCGGGGCCAGGTCGAGCAAATGCAGCACTTCCTCGACACGCACCCGCATCTCGGCCGGTGGAACAGCTCCGTTTTCCAGCGCGAAGGCGATCTCGTCCTCGACCCGATCCAGGACGAACTGGGCCTCCGGGTCCTGGAAGACGAATCCCACGATGCGGCTGAGGGATTGCGGACCCTCAACCACCGAGTCGTGGCCGGCGACGGATATCCGTCCGCGCACCGTGCCGCCGGTAAAGTGCGGTGCCAGGCCGTTGATGCAGCGCAGCAGAGTCGACTTGCCCGCTCCCGAAGGGCCGACCACGAGGACGAACTCCCCCTCGGCGATATCCAACGTCACGTTGGACAGCGCGGGCTCCGACGAACCAGGGTAGGTATACGTGAGATGGTCGAGATGAATCATTTATTGCCTCGCTTATCGGTTATCATGACCGCCGGCATCAGCAGCCCTAGCAGCCCCAACCCGACCAGTGGGTCGAAGACGGGGAGCGTCAGCCGGGGATAGGGCGAATAGTACAGCGTGCCGCGGCCCAGCGGCGACGGCAGCACCACCGCCGCCAGCGTCAGTCCACACCCGACTATGGCGAGTGTATCACGGACCGTCCAACGGCGGGACCGGTAGACGGTATGGCGGACCGCCCGCCCAGCGAGCCAGAGTATGGCAACGATGAGCGCTCCGCCCCCAATCATCAGCCCCACGCCCACCTCGCGCCACGCTGGCCGGAACAGGAACGTCAGCCAGCCGCCCAACAGCGTCAGCAGGCCCACCACCAGTCCGGCCGACGTGCGCAGCGACTGGACCTGATCTGAGATGGCTCCATAACCCCGCGCGACCATCGCCTCCGCCAGCCCCATCGAGCGCTCCAACCCACTGATCAGCAACGGCACGACGATGGGCGGCCAATCGCGCAGACCCCGCATCCGGTAGCCGCGCACGGCCTGGGCCTGGCGGATGCGGTTCAGGCTGCGGATCGTCTGCGGCACAAAGGTGAGGGCGATGGAAATGATCACACCCGCCTCGTGGAAGGCGCGGGGTGTGAGGCTCACCAGGTCGCGCAAGGGCGTCACCTGGTTAAAAACGGCAAAACCGGCAAAAATGACAGTCAGCACGAGGCCGTTCTGGGCGCCAAAGACGAACGCCTCCAACGTGACCGGCCCGCTCAGCAGGGGCAGCCAGCCTGGCAAACGGAACAGCACCGTGTCGCCGACGTGGACGGTCAGCGCGTTGAACAAGGCCGACAGCGGGAGCGCGATGGTCGCAAACCGGAGCGGCGAAAGGATCGCCCGTGGACCGCCAACGGGGCCATCATCCGAGGCGCAGACCATCCCCACCACAGTAGTGACGAGGACTAGGAGCACCGTGTAGAGCGGATTGCGAGCCGACGAGGCAGCGACCAGCGTCGTCAGTACCCACACTAACCACACCCGGGCGTCAAGCATCGGCGTGTACCTCGAAATGGAAACGACGCCGGAAACGGGTCAGCGCCCGCACCACCGGCGCGCCCAAGAGCAGGATCAAGGCCCCATTCCCCACCGCGCGGGCCATATCCCACTCCAGGGATGTGACCAGGTAGAACGTCCCATACCGGGCCAGGGTCTCGCCCAAACCGATGCCCGGCGACCAGGTCTGCTCGGCCGGTCCCATAGCAAAGGGCCAGAACCAGACGTTGATAATCGCGCCGTACAGCAGTCCCCAGACGAAACCGAACACACACAGGACAGCGATGTCGGGCCGCAGCGAGCGGTGCGGCCCCGAGCGACCCATCAGGTGCACCAGCCACTCCATGCCCCCGGAGATCCACCCGGCCGTCAGTCCAGCCCAACCCGCGGTGAACATCTGATAGGGCAGCCACGGCCCCACGCCGCCGGTGATCAACCCCGAGACGAGGAGGGTGAACGCGCCCATCAGGAAGCCAAAGCGGCTGCCAAAGACGTAGCCGGCAAGAATGACGGGGGCAAAGACCGGCGAAAAGCCACCAGGCATCGGAATGGCGACCTCAATGAAGCGCAGCACGCTGGTGATGGAGATCAGCACCCCCAACATCGCGACCATCTTGGCGCTGATGGCCTGTCCCTGAAGTTCGATGGTCAGCGCCAACACGGCGAGGCCGACCAGCGCCGCTGTAATCAGCGGCGCGTTCTGACCGTGCGCCACCCATCGAGCCGTCTCGGCCGTCGCCGGTACGAAGAAAGGGTACAGAAAGGCCAGCACACCGACGGCCCCACTCAGTCCATAGATCATCCCGCTGACGATGCGGCGCACGTCCGTTTACCTCCCACTCTGGGACCTCCGAGGGCAGCGAGCACCCCCGGAGGTCCAGACAGACGATTGGGAACACTCAACTATTTCTGACGACAAGCGGCAGGTAGATGGTGTAAGAGTCCAGGGTGACTGGCGGCAGTTTCGCCGTCCCCGCCGTCTGGGATCCAAACTGCACACCGTCCAGGTCGTCGAACGTGGCCTGGAACTCGTAGCTCACCAGCCGGGTGAGGGGCAGGGTGGCGGTATAGTACCCATCCGCGCGGTGGAGGTCGCTGCTGTCCACGGCGGCCCAAATTGTCGCGCCGGCCTCGCGCCACTCCAGGCTGACGTTGCCATTCTCGTTCAGGTCGCTGCCAAAGGGGATAATCACGTCCACACTGCTGCCCCACTCGACCCGCATCGGGGCGGCGACCGTCCGGTCTGGATCGGGCCCCCGGTAGACCGGCGCAAAAGTCTCCAGCCCACAGATGGCTCCCAGGGGGAGGTTGATGCCGGGCGAAGGCGAGGGCCAGACGTTCCAGTCCACGAAATGCCAACCGTCCACGCTACCATCGGTGATTGTGGAACTGTCAAAGCCGACGGGGTAGGACTGCCATGTAGCGGTGACAGGGTCTCGATACCAGTAGGACCAGTAGAACGTGCCCGTTGCACTCACTTCCCGGATGGCGGTCAGCATATCCCCCCAAGCGGAACTAGTCGTCTCGTAGGGGATGCCGGTCAGCTCCAGCAGCTCGCGCCCGGTGATGCTGGCAGTGGTGAAGGAAGCACAGGCGGCCTCGTAGACGCCATTGCCATAGTCAATCACCACGCCAGCATAGTTGCTGCCATCGTCGGGAACCTGGGGAACGACCGGATGCGGCTGGCCCAGTAGCGCGGGGATGGCCTGGTAGGTCGCCATAGGACTGTCCACCGGGCCACCCCACCCACCCCACTGATAGATGAACGCCCCATCGGACTTTTGGAAGCGCCGCAGGGCCTCCACAGGCGTCCGACCGCCCTTCGTCCAGTCGGCCAGATCCTCCCCCGCGGCGACGAGAGCCTGGATCGCAGCAGCGGTGCTGTTGGCGTTGGAGGTGGTATCCCAAGTAGAAACGGGATCGTAACAGAAGCCAGCGTCGTCGTTCTGGGCGGTGCGCAGGAAATTGACGGCACTGACAATGGACGCCGACGTGAGCGGCTCGCCGGCGGCGACTAGGGCCTGGAGGGCAATCGCAGTGGTGTCGGTATCGGCGGCAACGCCAGCCGTCCAGGCCCAGCCGCCGCTCGACGTCTGCCGGTCCTTGAGCCACTCGGTTGTCGTGGGCGGAACCGCTTCATCGGCCGCGACCAGCGCCAGCATACCCAGCGCGTGGCGGAACTGAATGTCGGTGCCAAACTGGCCGGTGGGCGAGAGGTGCTGGGTGAGCGAAACGACCAGATCGTAGCCGCCGAAATTGTGGGGGTCCTCGCCGCTGGCGACAGCCGCCAGGATTAACTTGCCCACCTCGCCGCCGTCGGCGCTGTAAGTGGGGACCTGGGTGATCAAAAAGTCAACCAGGGACTCGTCCTGAACCGACCGAACAGTGTGGGCATCTATCCCGGCTGCCCCAAAGGCGATGATGATCTCGGAGGTGGCGCTGGCGCCGCCAAAGCCGCCGTCGGCGCCCTGCTGCCCGGCCAGCCAGCTCAGCGCGCGGTGGGCCATACCCTCCGCACCCAAGATGGGCAAGGGAGCCTCCATCAGACCTGCGATGGCGTGGGCGGTCCCCAGGACGTTGTCGCTAAAGCTGCCATCGGCAGCTTGCATAGCCGCCAGGGCGGCCTGTGGATGCTGGCCCGGGCCGACGGCCCAGCTCTCGGTCGCCGGGATGTACCCCACGGCGGCCAGAGCCTGGATGACAGACGCCGTCGAATCAGCACTGGGGTAATAGGTTGGTCCCCACCAAGAACCCCAGCCGCCCTGCTCATCCTGCTGGTCCCGTATAAAGTCCAGCCCCGCCTGCACCTGCGCGTCGGTCGGTGGGACGTGACCGCTGGCCAGGAGCGCCTGCAGCACGTAAGCCGTGGCGTCGGTGTCGCTGCCGGAACCGTACCCCCAGCCGCCGTCGGTCTCTTGCAGACCGAGCAGGTACTCCGTGGCCAGCGCGGGCAGCGGTTCCTGCGCCGCTGCCAGGCCGATGATGGCCCACCACTGGTTGAGAGCACTGGCCGGGCTGGCGGTGGTGCTGTAGGCGCCGGTAGCGGGATGGTACGTGGCCTTCAACTCTTGCACCAGATTGATGGGCAGACCGGCCGAGCCGTGCCCCGGCGCATAGACGCCAAAGGCATACGGGTCGCCGTCGCTGGCTACTATTGCCGCCACCAGCATCCCCACTCGACCAGGGAACAGGGTGCCAGTCACGTCGCGGGTGTAGGCATAGGCCTGGGCCTCCAGGTACTCGAGCGGAGTCGTTCCGCTGACCGAGGTCAGAAAGCTGACCGGCCGGCGGTCGGCGGCCAGGGCCAGGACGACCTTGATGGTGGTGAATTCGTCGGCCGCGCCAGGGGCCGAGAATGGGAAGCCGCCGTTGGGCAGCTGCTGCGCCCCCAGGTATGCCCACGCGTCGCTGACCACGGCAGTGCGGTCGAACTGGGAGGTCATCGGCGCGGGGGACAATTCCGTTTGAGCCGACACCTCGCCACCGAGTGCCAGCAGCAGCCCGACGACGGCCATGCTGCCCAGCGTTATACTCAGAGCCATTCGTTTACAGTGAAGCATCATTCTCTCCTTGTGTTATACACCAATGACAGGTGGAGTGAGCCTTCTCCCCATTTTCAGGAAAAGGCCATCCGGCAAACAAAAAGCAGCCCTCCCTCACGTGTCGTGGGGAAGGGCTATCAGTGTCTCTCGTGCACCCTCCATGTACCACCACCTTTCCGCGAAGGTTGTATTCCGTACCAGCAGAGGCGGGTATCCTGGCTCGAACAGGTCGTTCGTGTTCCTACAGTTGCGGGACAGCGCCGGACTTGGACCGGCTTCCCCTCTTGCACCCCTAGCTTCCGGGCTTTGGGGTACCTCTGCTGCGGCATCTATTGCTTGTTTCCGGCCCAAGTATAACACGGAGAGAAAGAAAGTCAAATGTACATCGTCTTGATGGCCTACGAGTGCAAGTCATCTCTGGCAAACAGCTTTGGCCCTGATTTGCCAGAGCAGCAAAACTGTATTATAATTTGTTTTAGTATTTGCTTAATTGCTAAAGATTCGACGATGACCGACACACGCGATCTGGCCAGCTTTTTCAAGGCCCTGAGTGACGAAACCCGGTTACAACTGGTAGCCCTGCTGGCCCAGCAGGAGCCAGGAAATGCCCTCTGCGTGGGCCGCCTGGCCCACGAGCTGGGGACGACGCCTTCGAATGTCTCTCAGCATCTGCGCGTGCTCAAGAACCTGGGGCTCGTACATAGAGAGCGGCGCAGTTATCGCATCCACTATTTCTTGGACCAGGAACGTCTGGCCGCTTATCGCGCGCTCGTGCGCGAACTGCTGGGGCAGGATTTCCTGACTCGGACAGAATCAGACGCCTGAGGAAATTGTGTGCGTCTCCCACTTTTGTCAGAGTCCGCTCTCTCCGAATATCGGGCAAGATATACTGTATTCGCATCAGTGGTAATGTCAACCACTCACAAAATCTATGATACCAGGAGGTGAAAAATATGTGTGATTGTGAAAAGTATGCATGCACCCATCCAGATAAAAAGATGGACCCGCAAGCGTGTACACCGGAGCAGATTCTCGAATGTCACGGCCCGGATGCCGTCGAGCATCCCTGCGCGATCCCGATCAATCCGCAAGCGTGTACACCGGAGCAAATTCGCAAATGCCACGGCGCGAATGCCCGAGTACCCCTGCGAGAGCTAGGCAGAAGCGTAGCATGCACACGAGGTAGGGGCGACCAAGTTCACCCCCTTACATGGATAGGTATCAACACATGAAAAACTCGTCACAACTCGCACAGTCCGAGAAGGGGCGCCGGCAGGCAAAGCAAGGCGTCCCCGGTGGAATGCGGGGCGGCGGCAAGGCCGGACCGACAGGGCCGGTGTGGCCCATCCTGCGCCGGCTGCTGCGCACCATGCAGCCTCACGCGCTCATCCTGACCGGCGTCGTCCTGGCGGCGCTGGCAACCACGGTCGCCGAGCTGGCCCCGCCTTGGATCATCCGCCTGGCAGTCGATCGCTTCATCCTGGAGGGACAGACGGCCCGCATCTGTTGGGCCGCCGGCGGGCTGCTGGCCCTCGCGTTGGTACAGGGGGGCGTTGATTTTCTGCGCCTCTACCTGACCGCGTACACCGGCCAGCGCATCGCCTTCGATCTGCGCAACGCCGTCTTCCGCCACCTCAGCTGCCTCTCCTTCTCCTTCTACGACCGGGCGCGCACGGGCGACCTGATGTCGCGCGTCACGGCCGACGTGGACGTGCTGAACAACTTTTTCGGGCGGGCGGCGGTCATCGTGCTGACCAACCTGCTGACCCTGGTCGGCATCCTGGGCGTGCTGATCGCCTGGGATTGGCGGCTGGGCCTGGCCTACCTGGGCCTGCTGCCCCTGATCGCCCTGGGTATGTGGGCCTACGCGCGGCGCGTGCGCCCGGCGTGGCGGCGTGTCCAGCGCCAACTCGCGACGCTGACGGCCACATTGCAGGAAAGCCTGGCCGGCATCCTGGTGGTCAAGCTCTTTGGCCGCGAAGCGTTCGAGCGGGAACGGGCCGGCCGGCAGAGCGAGAGGGTCTTGCAGGCCAACCTCGAGACGGCGCGCATCGCCTCGCTGTGGATGCCCTATGCCAGCGTCGTGATGGGCGTGGGGACGGCGTTGGTGCTGTGGGTCGGGGGGCAAAACGTGATCGCCGGCGCGATCTCGCTGGGCACGCTGATCGGTTTCGCCACCTACATCCAGATGCTGCTGCGCCCCATCCGCCAGACCGGCATGATGCTCAACGTCGTGATGCAGGCGCTCGCGGCCGCCGAGCGGGTGTTCGAGGTACTCGATACGCAGCCCGACGTACAGGATGCGCCGAGCGCTTAC
>DSDT01000244.1 GCA_011048615.1 Chloroflexota bacterium
GAGCCTGATGGGGGGGCGCTGCCCACCCCGGTGATCCAACCCCGGCCACGAGCCCAACCACCACCAGAACCACTCCCATCCCTACAGCCAGTGTTCGCTTATCCATAGGCTTCCTCTCACACTCGTTTAAACCCGACTGACACACGTTTCCACCCACTGGTGATTGATGTTTCAACATTCCTCCATACAACCATTTCCGCCCGTAACCCTTTCGAGCCTGTGAAAAGATGAGCAGTGAAGCAAAGGAAAAGTTTAGCATGAAAGGGCCAGAATGACAAGACGTCCCAAGCAGCGAGATTGACCAGCGCCGCTTCCTCTGTTATACTCAGTCTTGGTCAGCAGAGAAACGTAACCAAATGGGAGCGCCGGTGTTTTTACATCAAACCGTCGCTCACGTCAACGCAGTAGGAGTGACGGGATGTGTGAAGAGAGCGATGCAGTGCTCATTGCTCGCGCCAAAGAGGATCCCGAGGCATTCGGGGCACTGTACGAACGATACGTGAAACGCATTTACAACTATATCTACTATCGCACGAACAATCATCACGAGGCCGAGGATTTAACGGCGCGCACCTTTCTCCAGGCTCTGAAGAATCTCGCGCGCTACAAAGACCGAGGAGCGCCTTACTCGGCCTATCTGTACCGCATCGCTCACAACCTGGTCGCAAACTGGTATCGCGCTCGCAGTCGAAAATCGATCGTTTCCATCGAGCATGTCGCCAACGTGATCCAGGAACCGGATTGTCCTGTCGCCAGGGCCGAGAAAAAAGAGCATCGGGAGGTACTGCTTCAGGCAGTTCGACAGTTGGCTCCAGACCGGCAGCAGTTGCTCATCCTCAAATTCGGCGATCAAATGAGTAACACAGAGATCGGAGCAGTTATGGAACGCACAGAGGGGGCGATCAAATCGCTTTATCATCGGACACTAGTCGAGCTGCGGGAGAAATTGATCTCTGCCGACAGCGAGACCAACAGAACGCTGCGGGAGGACGAGCGATGGACAACGAGCGGATAATCCGTGCAGTATCGGCCCACGCCGACAGCCTGATCGGCCGACCAGCCGATCCGGTCCACCTGACGGACGAGGAGTATCGTCATATCGCGCCCCTATTCCAACTGACCGAACAGTTGCACCGTACGATGACGCCTTCATCCCCCTCCGCATCTTTTGTGCGGAATCTGGGTCAAGAGCTGATGGAACAGGCCCAACGCCAGATGGCATGGAGCCAACGCATGCGTCGAGGGATGCTCATCGGCGCAGCGGCGCTCGGATCCCTGCTCTCCGTCGCGTCCGTCATCGGCGCGATTGTGTTCGTGGTGGTGCGATGGCGCGCCCGCGATCAAACCTGCGCACTGCACGCCACCCCCGGCTAGACCGAACCCCCGTCCGATTCACGCCCGCCCCTACAGAGAGGCCGGCTTTCCCAGTCCTGCGCGCTACTTGCCCAGACGGTGCTCCGTCTCCTTTTCCCGTGTCAGACGGCGCTCTATGTCTCGGACCCGCTCCTCCAACTCGCGCAACAGCAGCAAGAGCTGCCCAATCGCCTGCTCGACCGTCAAATCACCCCGCCCCCAGGCCTGAATCACGCCATCCAGTCCGTATGTGCCCATTGCGCTACTCCTTCAGGTGGTCGTTCCAACACGATAACGTGTAAACAGTGGTAAAAACAAGGGGAGCTGGCGCTCCCAGTGCAATGATCCTATCGCATTATACACGGTAACGTGTTGTTTGTCAAGCAGATTTTCGCCTGCTACTCGCTCTCATTCGAGTCCGCGTCGTCCGAGTCCTGCGTCACAGTCTGATAGTCGAAACCGGTTTGCTCAGCGACCAGGGTGAGCAGCCGGTTCATCCCCCCGCGAGGACGATACATGCCCGTCTCCCACTCGCTGATGGTCTGCTGGCGCGTGCCGAGCTCATCAGACAGTTGCTGCTGAGTCAACCCCATGTATTGTCGCAAGGCGCGGATTGATTCCGCGTCCCAGTGATACACTTCTCGACGCTTGCCCACTCTCCTACCCTCCTACCGTCACTCGCTGGCGCAGTATCACGGGCAGATAGATGTGCTCCACTGGCCACAGTCCCAGCGCGTCCCGGGTGTAGGTGTACACGGTGCCGCCGCGAGGCCAGGAGAAGGGCAGCCCCCGCTTGTAACCCGGCGCGGTCGCCCCCAGATGATACGTCTCTCCCGCGTAAACGGGGACCGTAAAGGCCCAGCTATGGTCCACGGTGGGTGTGATCACGTCACGTCCGGCTCCATCGAGAAAATGGAGCGCCACCTGGGTGAGGGTCTCCTCCAATCTCACGGTGCCAGAAATGTCCTGCATACCATTCCGGTTATCGTCAGCAAAGAACGCCCCGATGTGAAGCTGAAACGTGCTGACGAGGTTGAACGTGGTCTCGGCCTGGCCTGCCTCCGGCCAGGGAGCGCGATGGCCCACTCGGTCGGTCGCTCGAGCGCGAAAGTAGTAGGTGTGGTCGTGCTCGCCGGCGAATTGGCCGGCCGTGACACCAGTCGAGGACTGCCAATCGGTCCACGCGCCGTCGAGACCGTCGCGCACCTGGACGTCGTACTGCCAGATGCCGGCCTGGTTGTCTCTCCCCTCCCAGGTGACGGTCACCACCGGCACGTAGACGACGGCGGGCAGGGGATGGACGGTGGCGGTGGGCGGCTCGTTGACCGTTTCCGACTCGATCAGGATCACCGCGGCGCCGCCGATGATGTAATCGTGGTCGTTGGGTGGTGGACGGCGGGCGGTGGCGGCGGGCAACGTGACGGTGTAGGCCAAGTATTGAGCCGAACCGACCAACACGTCGGTTGCCGCCGTGGTGCGCGTCACGCCCCATTGACTGGCGAGGGTGGCGGTGGGCAGCGCGGCCGGCAGGAGGTAGGTCTGGGTGATGGGGCTTTGGTTCCACAGCACCGAGACCCGCCCGTGAGGTGTGCCCCACAGCGTGACGTTTCGCAGATCGCCCCTCTCCTCCCGGGTGACAAAGGTGGGAGAGATCAAGTAGGTCGCCGCCACCTGATAGGCGACGTAAGCGGGGCGCAGGTAGGTCTCGTCGTGGGCCAGGCCGAAATGTTCGGCCATGTCGCCGTCGTGGGCCCGAAACCAATGGTAGCGCCCCAGGCCCGCCGCGATGCCGTTGGCGTAGGATTGGATGAGGTAGGCCGCTGCCTCCACCTCGGTGGCGCTGAACTCGGTGCGCAGACCCGGATACGGGCCGTCGTGGACCGGCACCCCGGTCTCGGTGAGCCAGATGGGATGATCGGGCACGTAGGCCCGCATGCGCTGGCGGACGTGGTTCACCATGGTGTAGGCGTCGGAGGAGCGGCTGTAAAAGTGGACCGACATGACGTCAAAGAAATGGTTGTTGGCCGGCGCGGCCGGGTCGTCTTTGAGCAGGGCCAACACCTGCTCGAAGAAGAGGGGGTTCGCCCAGTACATCAGCCCGCCGAACAGCACCGTCGCCTCCGGATTGGCCGCTTTGGTCGCCTGATACCCCACTTTGAGCAGTCGAGCATAGTCGGCCGGGGTACCGTCCCACGTACCCCAGTTGCCATCCGGCTCGTTCCAGATTTCCCATACCTCGACAATGCCCTTGTAGCGGGAGACTGTCTTGTAGACAAAGTCGCCCCAGTGATTGCCGGGGTCATTCCAGGGCAGGTGCAGGCCCGCCGGCACGGACGACCAGGCGGCAGGAGCCGCAGTCATCGCCTCTCGCCCCTCATGCGTCCGGGTGAGGGGAGCGTACCAGCCCGGGGGCCGTTCCGGCATCTGGAACGCGCCGGACACGTGCGCCCCGGTGGCGGCCCAATCCGGCGTCCATTGCAGGATAGCGACCAACTCGATCCCCTCGGCCAGCACGTCGGCGAACAGTTCGTCGTAAGGCCCAAAGTTCCAGGCGTCGTTCTCCGGTTCGACGACGGCCCAGATCACGTCGATCCGGTCGTGGCGCACCCCAGCCGCGTGGACCAGGGGCAAGAAAGGCCGGTTGCCGTGCTCATAGTAGTTGGAATAACAGGATCCAGCCCGTCCATCGGTCACCTCGACGGGCGGCAAGGGGGTCACGCGGACAGGGCCGGCCGCGACCCAACGCCCCGGGAGCGCCAGGAGCATCCCTGCCAGCACGAGACCACAAACCAACAAAAGAATAACGATGCGCGTCATAGGACTCTCTCCCAACTCACAGTATAATCGGGATAGGCGCAGGCGTCAAACGTCATCTGGGAACCTGGACTGCTGCGCCGCCCTTATCCTTTTGAGAATTATCGTATATAATAGAGTCGAATGCAAGCCCCAAGGGCGAATATGATCTATATCAATGTTTTGACCGAATGATTCAAGCTGCCGGCAGCGATGCTGTGCTCGAACTGTAGGATTGGATAAAATCAGCAGTAGTCAGTGCCGGTCACCGGAGCCAAATTCAAGAGCCGCCTCGGCCAGCAGGCCTCACAGGAAGATAATCAGATGCAGCACGAGACACGACCAACCCGACAGGATGGACTGGGCACGCTGCCCCGCAACGTGTGGGCGGTCAGTCTGACCAGCTTCTTTATGGACATCTCTAGCGAGATGGTGATCAATATCCTGCCTCTGTTCCTCTCCAGCGTGCTGGGGGTGAAAACCAACGTCATCGGCCTGATCGAGGGAGTGGCCGAGGCCACCTCCAGCCTGCTCAAAGTGTTCTCCGGATGGTTCTCGGACCGCATGCGGGCCCGCAAGTGGCTGGCGGTCGCTGGATACGCCCTCTCGGCCCTGTCCAAACCCTTCTTCTACTTTGCCAACTCGTGGGGCGTGGTGGCCGCGGTCCGCTGGGCCGACCGAGTGGGTAAGGGCGTCCGCACCGCCCCACGGGATGCGCTGGTGGCCGATTCCATAGATGAACGCCATCGAGGGCTGGCCTTTGGGTTCCACCGCGCTGCCGACACCGGCGGGGCCGTCCTGGGCCTGCTGATCGCGCTGGGCACTGTCTGGCTGACACAGCGGCACAGCGGCGACCTGACCCGCTCCACGTTCCAGACAGTGGTGCTCATCAGCCTGATCCCCGCCCTGCTGGCGGTGCTCTCGCTGGCCATCGGCGCACAGGACGTGCCGATCAAACAGGCTCGCGAGCGACCGCGGATCTCTTTTCGAGGCCTGGGCAGACGGTTCGCCCTGTTCATGCTCATCGTCGGCGTCTTTGACCTGGGCAACTCTTCCGACGCCTTCCTGGTACTGCGCGCCCAGGAACGGGGCTTGAGCATCGTCGGCGTACTCGGTATGCTGATCACCTTCAACCTGGTCTACACCCTGGTCAGCACCCCCGCCGGCTCCCTCTCCGACCGCATTGGACGCCGCAAGCTGATCATCGGCGGCTGGATCATCTATGCGATCATCTATCTAGGGTTCGCGCTGGCCGGCGAGGGGTGGCACGTCTGGGTGTTGTATGCTCTGTACGGGCTCTACTATGGCCTGGCCTACGGCACGTCGAAAGCGATGGTAGCCGATATCGTGCCGGAAGCGCTACGCGGCACCGCCTACGGCACCTACAACACCGTGCTGGGCGTCCTCGACTTTCCGGCCTCCCTCATCGCCGGCGTCCTCTGGCAGGGCGTGGGGTCGTGGGAGGGATTCGGGCCGGCTGCCCCGTTCTTCTTTGGCAGCGCGATGGCCCTGCTCGCAGCCGGGTTGATGGCTCTGATCCTGCCACAGACGAAACCCTCCGCTCAGCAGACAGGAGACTGATATGAAGTACCCATTTCTAGGTCGCACCGGAGTACGAGTTTCCGAGTTGTGCATGGGGACCATGTCCTTCGGCACGGTAGCCGACGAAGAGACCTCGGCTGCCATGTTCCACCACTGCCGCGAGGCGGGCGTCAATTTCTTTGACTGCGCAGACGTCTACGGCGACGGACGGTCCGAGGAGGTGCTGGGCCAGTTGATCGCCGGGTGCCGGGACGAGGTCGTCATTACGTCCAAAGTAGGATTCCCCACCAGTGAGGACGTGAACGGGCGCGGCCTCTCCCGCCGCCACGTCATGCTCGCCGTGGAGGCCAGCCTGAGACGACTGCACACCGACCGTTTGGACCTCTATTTCTTGCACACCTTTGACCCTCACACACCCGTCGAGGAGACGCTGCGCGCCCTGGACGACCTGGTCCGGCAGGGGAAAATCCTCTACCCGGGGGTGAGCAACTGGGCCGCGTGGCAGATCGCCCAGGCGCTGGGCGTGTCGGCGCGGGAGGGATCGGCCCGCTTTGCGTGCATCCAGCCCATGTACAACCTGGTCAAACGCCAGGCCGAGGTCGAGATTCTGCCGCTGGCGCAGGCGGAAGGGTTGGGCGTCATCACCTACAGTCCCCTGGGAGCCGGGTTGTTGACCGGCAAATACGGCCCGACCCGCCACCCTCAACGCGGACGCCTGGTGGAAAACGAGATGTACGGCACCCGCTACGGCGATCCCAGGTACTATGAGATAGCGGACCGATTCACTCGTCACGCTCAACAGCGCAACGTACACCCGGCGACGCTGGCGGTAGCCTGGACAATGTCCCATCCGGCCGTCACCGCGGCCATCGTCGGTGCGCGGAACGTAGAGCAGTTGACGGCTTCTCTGGCAGCCCGGGACGTCGGTATGTCACCCCAGTGGCGGGCCGAAATCTCTGCCCTGTCGGTCGAGCCGCCCCCGGCCACCGACCGGAGCGAGGAACAGGCCGGCATCTTTTACCAGGGCGCCAAGTCAGAGTAGAGCACTCGACCCTGGGCGCTACCGCTTCCGCTTGCGGGCCAATCGCAGGGCGGTGAACAACCCCTTGTCGCGGATGGTCTTCATCGCCAGTCCTTGCGAGGTGATCTCAAAGTACTTTTCCCCATAGCGCAGCAGCTCGTCCTCGTCCAATTCGATCCCCAGACCAGGGACGGTGGGCACCGCGACGGTGCCATTCGCATCCACACGGATCGGCTCGGCCAGGAGGCCGTCCCGCACCTCGGGCACCCAACCTGGCGGCTCGTAGGGGTATTCCAGGGGATGATCCCGGGGACCGGCAGCGTAGACGTGCAAGTTGACCAAAAAGCCCAGGCCGTTGGTCCAGGTGTGAGGCGTAAAGCCCAGCCCTCGCCGCCGACAGGCGTCGAGCACCCGCTTGGCGTCGCCGATTCCGCCCCCCATCGTCGCGTCGGGCTGGTAGATATCGAAACTGCCCTTTTCCAACATCACCTTGAACTCTTGCCAGCCGCCGTTCAATTCCGCGCCAGCGATGGGCACCCGGGAGCGGCGAAGTTCAGCCAACTCGTCGTAGGCTCAGCAATTCCCGTTTTAGCATCGCCGTCACACATTTGACGTTCGTAGTGGCGACTTTCGCTTCTATTGCGCAAACAGCGAAAGTCGCTACTACGAACTCGATAACGGGAATTGCTGCCGCCATCACCCTCCTATCCGTGAATCGCTCATAGCCTGGACGGTCGGGAGTCGAATCCGACTTCCAGGCGTCCCAGGAGAATCATAGCTTCTCAAGTGATCTCAGCCTGACGTCACTGAAATTCTCTGGATACTTGGCTTTGACATCCTTGTAAAACTCGCGAATCACCGCCATATCCGCCTCGATATCACCATTGGGAATGAGCATCGGACCGTACCCCATCGCTTTGCGCTCGAAATCCACAAAGCTCAACACCAGCGGGACGCCAGCCCCCTGGGCGATGTAATAGAATCCGCTCTTCCAGTGATCCGTCTTTTTCCGCGTCCCCTCGGGAGGGATCGCCAACACCATCTCCGAAACGCTGCCAAAGGTCTCGATCGCCTGTCCCACGACGCCGTTACGAGAATCGCGGTCTATGGGAATACCCCCCAACCAGGTGAAAACCACCCCAAAAGGAGGACGGAACAGGCTGTCCTTTCCCATCCAGACGCACCGCGAGCGGCAGGCGTAGGTCAGTGCCAGCCATAGGAAGAAATCCCAGCCCGACGTGTGCGGCGCAGCGACGAGCACGTATTTAGGCCCCGCGGGGATCTGGCCCTCTATCCGCCAACCACACAATCTCAAGATAAACCTGGACAATCCCACCACCAGGGGGTGAACGCCCTTACCGATGTACCGTTCTCTAATCACACCTGTCTACGTTTCACTCAACCTCCGGCCGAGGGATATCAAAAGACTCGCCTCCCTTCCTCGCGCGGACAGTATAACTGAACTCACCGGGAAGTCAACACACGCGGGCCGCGTTGACGCTCCCCTCACTTGTGTTATACTATGCTACATTCGATCAACTATTCAAGGAGACAGACTCGATGGTAGATCAAGACCTGCTCGAAATTCTGCGTTGTCCCTATTGCGTCAGCGGCGAGACCCGCAAGCCCGGCGATGACCCAGGCCAGTTGCAGCTGCTCCACGACTGCTGGCTCGTGTGCCAGGAACCCGACTGCGATCGCAAATACCCTATCCGTGACGGCATCCCAGTGATGCTGATCGAAGAAGGGGATAAATGGGCCTCCCTGTCCATCGAGGCGCTGCCAGTTCCGCCGCCCTCCGAGTGACGAGATGCTTCATTGGCGGGTGATCCTGCTGGCAGCGTTGGCCGTGCTGCTGATGATAGCCGGGCTGTTCATGCTGATCCTGCCCGATCCCTACGAAGGCCCCGTCATCTACCGCATGGACGAAGAACATACCATCCGCGCCCTCGATGCCCTGGGCTTGTTCTTGGTGCTTCTGGGGTGCGCCCTATCGTGGAGCGCCGGTATCCTATGGCAGCGCCAGATGTACCCATCCTGACCCACCAGGGGGCGGACTATGCGCTGGTCCTGAAACTGCTCCGGCGCACGGTCATCGGCGTGGGACGCTTGGGCCGGTTTCAATTCCCGGCGGGATGGTACGTCTACGTGGGGAGCGCCCACGGGCCGGGTGGATTGAAAGCCCGCCTCTCCCGTCACCTGCGCTCCCCCAAACCCCTACACTGGCACCTCGACTATCTGCGCGCCCACGCCCAGCCCGTCCAGGTCTGGTACGCCGTTGGGAAGCGCCGGCGGGAATGCGCCTGGGCGCGGGCGGTATCCCAACTCGCCGGTGCCTCCATCCCGGTCCATCGCTTTGGCGCCTCCGACTGCCACTGCCCGGCCCACCTGTTCCATTTTCCCGCCCGCCCTGACGCGAACACCTTCGCCCGCGCCGTGGAGGAGGCCATATCCTGCCAGAGGTTACATGTCCGATCCACTGACCCTATTCCTGGATAGCATCGCCGCCGGCGACGACGCTCGAGCAGAGACCCACGCCCTCGCCCTGGGCGGGACCGGCGACCGCTACCTGTCTCCCCTGCGCGAGCTGCTGAGCGACGCGCACCCCGACCGCCGCTGGTGGGGCGTCCGCGGCCTGGCGGCGGTCGGCACACTCCAGGCCCGCCGACAGATCGTCGCCGCCCTGAACGATCCCGACGCCGCCATCCGGGCCTGCGCCGCTCAGGGGTTGGGAGAGCTCCGAGCAGAGGAGGGCGTGGCGGCGCTGGTAGACCGGCTGGCCGATTCCAGCCCCCTGGTCGCCCGCATCGCCGCTGACGGGCTGGCCCGCATCGGCTCCCCCGCCGTCCCGGCCCTCATCGCCGCCCTGTCGGCCGAAGAGACGCCGGTCCGCGCCGGGGCCGCCCGCGCCCTGAGCATCATCCAGCCCGAGGAGGCGGTCCCGGCTCTATGCGCCGCTCTCGACGACCCCAGCGCCATCGTCACGTATTACGCCGAGGAAGCATTGGAGCGAATGGGCGTGGGGCTGATTCTGTTCTCACCCTGAGCTGCGATCGCTCATTTGCCATCATCCCCGTGTCGGTGTACAATCAGGTCATATCTCTGCCCCTACCGGTCCTACCATATAGGCCAAAAGTCCTATTGCATTCTGACCGCTCCAATGTTAAATTGACAAGGTCGGACAGGCAGCGCCCGGGTGCCATCTACGTTTCCCTGTCTGTCCTGATGTCCTTTATAGCGAACGAGTCGAACCTGAACACTTGCGAGGATGTGTAACAACAAAGAAAGGAGTAGCACAAGCCATGAAAAAAACTGGTAAAA
>DSDT01000248.1 GCA_011048615.1 Chloroflexota bacterium
CCAGGGTCCTTTGGCTGGCCGCAGGTCGCCGTCGCCACGCGCGAGCTGGCGTGGCGTGGCGACGGTCTCTGGCTCGGCACGCTCACCAGCTCGATCGACCGGCCGCCGCGGCAGATCGTTTCGCATCGCACGCTTCAGGCCCAGTGGGCGCCTTCTGGCTCGCACTTGTTGTTCACCACCGCCGATGAATCTCTTTACGTCGCAGAGCGACCCGAGTTCGCGCCGAGGCTTGTCGGCGAGATCGGCGCCGCGGCATCGGCTGTGTGGGTGATGCCCTAGGTGCTTGAGCAAACTCGTCGTTACTACCATTGTCCGTGGCCGATGATTCCCATCCGGCCGGGAGGCGCGGATTTGGCAATCCGCTTAGAGAGAGTATTAAATAATTGCTCTAGCGCCCGTCCTCGGGTGCGTAAATCGGCCCGAGGACGGGCCTCTGAGCAGTTTTTTTAAGAGTCTCTAGAGCGAAATGAAGGAGGTTTCTCCGCTCGCAGGGGATCGTCAGATCCCCGTCCGGCGGAGAGCCGGCGGGTCTGGCGCTGGTGGGCCGCCAGCCGGTTCAGCACGGCGTGGCTGCCCACCAGCGCCAGAAAGACCCCGCCGGCAGCTATGCTGACGAAAAAGAACACTGTGCCTAAGATCAGGGCCAGGAGAACGAGGAGGCCCAGCGTCGTCGAAAAGACGAGGTTGTTGCCCAGTATCAATGCACCGTTACGCAGCGCCGTGCGCAGGCTGGGCTCCTGCTGCTCGCAGAGGAAAGCCAACACGTAGAGTTGGAGCAGCAGCCAGATCGCCAGCGCGGCCAGGTAGAATCCCTGGACTAACCGCCCGGCGACTGAATCGCCCGCCAGCCGCCCGCTGAGAACCAGGTCGCCGGCCAGCAGAGCCAGCACCACGAGCTGGAGCGCCCCCCAGCGCCAGCCTACGCCGAAGTAGCGGCCCAGGGCGGGCAGGAAATCGCGCGGGTCGGTCGGTTCGCCGTGAGCCAGCCGGTTGCCCACGGCGAACAGAGCCAGCGTCGCCGGCGGCGCGGTGACCAGCGGCAGTGTCAGCCCCAGCCACATCATGTTGACGAGCGTCGTGGTCAACAGATCGCCCCAGGCGTCGTGCAGCGCAGCGCGGACGACTTGCCATGCCTCCCGCATCCTGCCTCCTACCCTTTCACTCCCGCGTAGGCCACCCCCTCGATGTAGTACTTGCTGAAGAAGAAGAACAGCAGCAGTACCGGCACGGCGTTGAACACAGCCCCCACCAGCGTCAGGTTCCACTGGGCCTTGTACTGCTGCTTGAACACGCTCAGGGCCACGTTTAACACCCACATCTTGGGCGCATCCAGGTACAAAAGGGGCGTGAGGAAGTTGTTCCACATGGCCTGGAACTGGAGGATGAAGACGGTCAGCAGCGCCGGGCGGGCCAGAGGCAGAATGACGTCCTTGTAGATCTGCACCTGGCTGGCCCCGTCAATCAGGGCTGCCTCCTCCAGGTCACGGGGGATGGTCTTGAAAAACTGGGTGAGCATAAAGATGGCCCCGGCGCTGACGATGCCCGGCAGCAGCAACGACCAGTAGGTGTTGAGCAGCTTGAGCTTGCTCATCAGTACGAAGGCCGGGATGAGCGTCACCGCCCCGGGGATCATCATGGTGCCCAGCATAAAATTGAACACTGCGTCGCGGCCGGGGAATCGCAGCCGGGCGAAGGCGTAGGCCGCCATCGAGCAGGCGATCACCTCCAGCACGGCCACGGTCACCGACAGGAAGGCGGTGTTGAACAGCCAGCGGGGAAAGGTCGCGCCCTCGCCCAGGTCGGTCCGCCAGACCTTGACCCAGTTCTCCCACCGCCAGGTTTCGGGCAGCAGCCTGGGTGGCCAGGCGATGATCTCGGCGTCGGTCTTGAAGCTGCCCAGAAAGGCCAGGATAAAGGGCATAAACATCACCAGGCCGATGGCGATCAGCACACCGTAGCGCAGGACCAGACCCACGGTTTGGTGGACCGGCTTCTCCCTCACCCGGACGCGCGTCATCGTTTTGGTTGCAACAGACATTGGCTTCTCCTTTTCCTAGTACATCTCCGTCCCCCGCTCGATAACGCGGCGTTGGACGAAGGTAAAGATGAAGATGAGGACGGCCAGGATGAAGGCGATGGCCGAGGCGTAACCCATCTGGATCGGTCCCTGTTTGCCCAGGGCCTCGTTAAAGACGAGATAAACGGGCGTCATCGTCGTGCCCAGGGGGCCGCCGGCGGTGGCCAGGTAGACCTGGTCGAAGATCTGGAGCGTGCCGATGGTGCTCAACACCAGCACCAGTACGACGATGGGCCGCAGTAACGGCAGGGTGATCTTCCAGAACTGCTGCCAGCCGCTGGCGCCGTCAATACTGGCCGCCTCATAGAGGGCCGGGTTGATGTCTTGCAGCGCGGCCAGGAACATAATCATAAAGGTCGGCGCGGTGGTGAAAATATTCTGGACCATCAGGGCGCACCAGGCCACGCTTGGCCCGCGCAGGTACCACTGCTGGGAGGGGATCTTGCCGCCCGACGCCTCCACGACGAGCTGGATAAGCCCTTTGGGATTGCCCAGCCAGTCAACGGCTTTGTATTCCAGACCGAACAGGTTCCACACCCGGTCGAGGAACAGGTTGATGTAGCCGGTCTTGAGGTAGAGCCAGACGAAGATCACCGTGATGACCACCGATGAGGTAACACTGGGAGCGTAGAAAATCGTGCGGAAGAACTGTCTGAAACGCATAGGTGTGTTCAACAGCACGGCCAGGGCGATGGCGATGGTCGTCTGGGCGATGGTGACGATAAACGCGTACCACAACACGTTGTGCAACGATTGCTGGAAATCCTTCGACTTGAGGGCCTGGGCAAAGTTGTCCAGCCCGACGAAGGTGGGTGTGGTGTAGATCTCGTATTGGGTGAAGGCGATGTACAGAGCAAAGAGGATGACGCCCACGGTAAAGGTCAGCGTCACCAGCAAGTATGGCGCCAGGAAGGAGTAACCGGCTATCAGCGCCCGGCGGCGGGTCAGGTCGGGCCACTCGCGGCGCACGACGAGGGCAGCTACGGAGGCCACCCCGGCCGCTAGCAGGCCGACGACGATCAAGAAGGGCATGGCCGTCGTCCGCACCTCGGTCAGGTAGGCGCCCAACGTCTCGGTGACCTGGGCCGTGGACCGGACCGGCGCGTTCGTCAAAGTGATGACGAACAGTACCCCAAAGACCAGCACAAACGCGCCTATGGCCACCAGATTGGTGCTACCCTGGCTGGATGTCTTTTGAGCTTGCATAGCGTAACTCCTTTTGCAGACCTGACAGGTCTCAAAGACCTGTCAGGTCTGCGATGGGTGAATGCGTCCCACCAGTGTGTTTATTCGCCTTTCAGCGCTGCATCGGCCTCTTCCTGGGCCTGGGCGAAGGATTCGTCCACGTCCTGGTCACCCAGGTAGACCCGCTCCAGCGCTTTGGAGACGACGTCGTTGACCTTGCCGGTGTTCGGCCCCCAGTAGGCCACCCGGCTGTCGGGCAGCACGCCGCCGCTGGCGATGGCCTTGTCGTTGGGGTCCACCACCAGGTCCACCTGGTCGGGGTGGGTGGAGTAGGCGAAACCGGTCTTGACGATCTCGGCCTGGTTCTCCCGCCCGGTGACGTAGATGGTGAAGGCGGCCGCAGCCTTGGGGTACTTGGTGGCGGCGTTGACGCCGATGGCGTTGGTGAAGATCACGTCGGCGCGGGTCTTGGGGCCCTGGGGGATCAGCACGGCGGCCCACTCCTGGTCGAGGTAGTTCTGGCGCATAAAGTTCACCATCCAGCCGCCTTCCAGGGTCATGCCGACCAGCTTTTTGCCGATGGCCTCGCCGCACCAACTGGCCCCCACGTCGGCCGCCGTCACCAGGCTGCCCTCCTCGTACATGTCGTACACGAACTGGGCCATTTCCTTGACCTCCGGCGTGTCCAGCGTGGCACTGGAGAAGTCATCGTTGGCGTAGGCGCCGCCGTTGGAGAAGACCCAGGGGGCAAAGCGGGCCCAGTCGGCGTTCTGGCAGAAGCCGCCGTAGTCGGTGTTCTCGGCGATGGCCTGGGCTGCGGTCCGCAGGTCGTCCCAGGTCCAGTCCTCGGTCGGGTAGTCCAGGCCGGCTTCGTCGAACACCTCGGGGATGTAGACCAGGCCCAGCGTGCCCCAGTCCTTGGGCAGGCCGTAGGTCTTGCCGTCGAGGGTGAAGATGGTCAGCAGGGCGGGGATGAAATCGTCGCGGCTGACGCCCCCCTCGGCCATGTAGTCGTCGAGAGCCAGGAGCTGGCCCGTCGGCCCAAAGGCTGTCATGAGCTGGTCGTCCACGTAGAACACGTCGGGCGCCGTCCCGCCGGCCATCTGCGCCTTGAGCTTGGTCTGGAAGTCGGCCGGGATCGGCTCGTAGTTGACCGTCACACCGGGGCAGACTTCCTTGAAGCGCTCGATGCTATCGCGATAGATCTGCTGCTCCGTCTCGTCGCCCCAGCCGGAGAAGGTGATGGTAGCACCGTCCTCGACGGCGATGGGGCAGTTCCCCTCCGCCGGTTCGGTCTCAGCCGGCTCCTCCGTGGGCGGCTCCGTCGGCTCTGGCGTTGTTGGGCCGCAGGCGACGATCAACAGGGCCATCAACACCAGCACACTTGTCAGATTCAACAACCATTTGCTTTTCATTTTTTTCTCCTCCTGATCTCGGTTTTCACTTGCTTTACAGGCAATTTGCCCCACAGTTTGAGATAGCGCTCCAGCTCATTTTTGCAATTAGATTCACCCCCTTCTCGTCGTCCCATCCAATTCGCATCGCCTGAGGGAGCTTTCCGTTTGGTATCGGCTGTGCTATAATGGTCTTGCGAATTGGAAACCAGGGGAGCCGTTTGGCGAGACTTGCGGTCAGGCAGGGCAAACGGCTCTCCACCTCATTGCTACGGGTTCTTACGCTCGGCTACCTCTGCCAGACGAGCGCACAGATCAGCCCAGCGCACCCCCTCCAGGCTGGGAAGCACGACGTGGGCCGCGCCCACCCGCTCCGCCGGCCCCAGCCCGACGGTCCACATACCGGCCGCCAGGGCCGCTTCCACGCCCGCTTCGGCGTCCTCGACCACCACGCACTGTTCCGGGGCGAGTCCAAGTTGGTCGGCCGCGTGCAAGAACAGATCCGGGGCGGGCTTGTGCTGCTCCACGCTGTGCCCGTCCGAGATGACGTCTACCAGTTCCTCGATCCCCAGTCTATTGATGACCGCCCGGGCGTTCTTACTGGCCGAGCCGATGGCCACTTTGACCCTCGCCGCCCGCAGCTCTTGCAGTAACTCCAACACGCCGGGTAGCAGGTTGTCCGGCGTCACCCCCTCGATAAACTCCTGATAGTAGCGGTTTTTGCGGGCCATCATCTCCTGGATCTGGTTTTCCGTGGCCGGGCGATGGCCGAGAATCAGCAGCAGTGACTCGCGGCGCGGGATGCCGCGCAGCGCCTCGTTGGTCTGCCGGTTGAAGGGCAGCCCTTCCTCGTCGGCCAGCCGCTGCCAGGCCCGGTAGTGGAACTCGGAGGTGTCGGTCAGGACGCCGTCGAGGTCGAAGATGACGCCCCGGACATCGGGAATCGGGCGCCCCGCCTCGCGCTCCTGAAGATCAAAGTCGTACCATTGGCCTCGGTACTGAAAGCGGAACCGCAGCCGGGTCCAGTGGTCGGGCAGGCGAGGATGGGCGACGGGACCGTCGGCGGTGAGGCGGAGGCCGGCGAAGCCAAAGACGACCGCCTGCCACACGCCCCCGGCCGAGGCGGCGTGGATGCCGTCACAGGCGTTGCCCCGCACGTCCTCCAGGTCTACCAGGGCGGCGTGCATAAAGTGTTCGTAGGCTTCCGCCGGGCGGCCCAGTTCGCAGGCCAGGATGGCATGGATGCACGGGCCGAGGGAAGAGCCGTGAGTATGGTCGGTGCGTGGGTCGTAGTAGTCCCAGTTGACCTGGAGCGTCCGCCGGTCGTAGCGCTCGCGCAGCAGGTAGAGCAGCATCAACACGTCGGCCTGTTTGATGACCTGCGTCCGGTTGGTGTCCTCAATGCCCAGCACGGCCTGCATAGGTCTGGTGCGCGGCTCGTAGTCGGACAGGTTCACGTTCTCCAGGTCGAAGAAGCCCTCGAACTGCTCGATCAGGCCGCTCTCCGGGTCGTGGGGCACGAACAGGCAGCCGACGACGTCGGCCCAATGCTTCAGCCGTTCGGGGGTCAGGTCCAGACGGCGCTCCAGGTCAGCGGCGCGCGTGGGATCGTGGCGGCGCAACCAGGCCAGCGCTTCCAGGGCAGTCGCCAGGTGCCAGCGAACCATCTCGTTGGTGAAGGCGTTGTTATCCACGTGCTCGTGGTACTCGTCGGGGCCGATGACGTCGTTGATCTCGTAGCGGCCTCGTTCCTCGTTCCACTCGACGCGGCTGCCCCAAAAGACGGCTGTGTCGAGGATGATCTCGGCTCCATAGCGCAGCATCCACTCGTCGTCGCCGGTGGCTTGCCAGTAGCGCCAGACGGCGTAGGCTACGTCGGCAGTGATGTGCAGCTCGATGTCGCCGCACCAGATGCGCATAGGGTCCTGGCCATCGGGAGTGGGCACCCAGCGGGGGGTCACCTCATCGCCGCTGGCGGCGCTCTCCCAGGCGTACCAGGCGCCCTCGTGGCCGGCGGCCCGGGCTTTGCGTCGCGCTCCGGGCAGGGTATAGTAGCGGTAGCAGAGCAGGTTGCGGGCCAGGTTGGGTTGGGTGTGGGTCAGGAAGGGGACGACGAAAATGTCGGTATCCCAGAAGACGTGGCCCCGGTAGCCGAACCCGGACAGTGTCTTGGCCGGGATGCTGACCCGGTCGTCGTGGCGCGGTGCGGCGACCAGCAGTTGGAACAGGTTGTAACGGATGGCCAACTGGGCCCGCGCGTCGCCCTCGACGACCACGTCACAGGCGCGCCACACGTCGGCCCACGCTTGTTGGTGAGCCGAGAGCAGGGCGCTGTAGGATGTCTGCTGGGCACGCAGGTCATTCAGCCGGGCCAGCGCGGTGTGGGCCGCGTCGCGCCGATTCTCTGCCGCGAGTCCCGTTTGCTCTAGCTCGCGCGAGGTATAGACGCTCACGAGTTTGGTCACAATGATGGTCTGGCCCTTGCGCGCCCAGCAACGGGCGATTTGAGTGGGCGCTCCCTCGCACTGTAGAGTCTGGCGGTCGGTGCGCTTGCCTCTTTGGACGGCGAGCGTGGACGCCATCCCCAGTTCGATGCCGGTGTGTCTGGTGCGGAGGTGCAACCAGATCGTGGAAGTGTCGCTTCCTTGAGCGACCGGCTGCCAGTGCAAGATTCCCTGATTGTCGGCGTAGGCGTTGAGACCGGCGTAAATCTCGAACTGTCCTTCGAAGTCCAGGGGCGTGATGCGGCAGCGGACGGCCAGCAGGTGAGGATCGGCCAGGCTGGCGAAGCGCTCGAAGTGAACGTCCAGCGTGTGGCCGTTCGGGCTGCACCAGCGCACCTCGCGGTCGAGGAGGCCTCGACGCAGGTCGAGTCGCCGTTCGTAGTGGAGCACCTCGCCCCGCTCCAAACGAAGGCGCTCGCCGTCCACGAACAGGAGCAACGCGGTCCAATCGGGGCAGTTGACCAGCTCGGTGTAGACGATGGGCGCGTCATCGTACAGGCCGTGGATCAGGGTCGCCGGCCAGTTCCCCGGATACCCCTCCTCGAAGGAACCGCGTGTGCTCAGATAGCCGTTGCCCAGGGTAAACACCGTTTCCTGGTGGTGTAGACGGCCGGCATCCCACTCAGTTTCCACGACGGTCCATTCGTGTGTCACGTTTTTCAGCCTCACATTTCCCGTTTCGAAAGCCGCGTCGAATCGCGCACGATCAAGCGTGGTTTGAGCAGTACCTGAGCGGGCGAGGGGGTCTCGCCGCGCACCAGATCAATCAGCATAGTCACCATCCGTTCCCCAATTTCGGCGATGGGCTGGCGCAGGCTGGTGAGCGGAGGGCGCAGGTAGCCGGTGATGGGGGCGTCGTCAAAACCGACCACGGCCAGGTCGCGGCCCACCGTCAGCCCGGCGTCGGCAGCAGCGTTCATCACCCCGATGGCCATCAGGTCGGTCAGGGCCACGACCGCCGTCGGGCGCCGCGTTGGCGGCTGCGTGAGCCAGGTTTGGGCAGCCTGGTAAGCGTGCCGGTAGTGGTTCTCGGCGCGGATGACCCATCCCGCCTGTACCTCCAGGCCGGCCGCGGCCATGGCCTGGCGGTAGCCGGTCAGGCGATACTGGCCGGTGAGCGATTCCTCCGGCCAGGCCAGGCAGGCGATGCGCCGATGGCCGAGTTCCAAGAGGTGGTTCACCGCTTGCTCGACGCCAGCGGCGCCGTCCACGTCTACCCAGGCAAAGTCCCACTCGGGATTAGCTCGCCCAAAGGCGACGAAGGGAAAGTCGATGTCCAGGAGGTAGTGCACGCGAGGGTCGTCCAGGTTGGTGTTGGATAGGGCAAAGCCGTCCACCCGCTCCCGCTCCACCATTTCACGATAGGGTGATATTTCGTCCGAAGCTTCGGTGGAAGGAAAGGCCAGGACGTGATAGCCGTGACGGGCGGCGGCCTCGGCCATGCCGTGGATGAACTTTTCCAGGATAGGGTTAAATTGATCGGGTGGCATGGGGCGCCAGGAATAGCCGATCATACGGCTTTCGCGGGCCTGGAGGCCCTGGGCAATGACGCTAGGGCGGTAGCCCAGTTTTTCCACGGCCTGCAAGACGCGCTGGTGTGTGGCCTCGCTCACTGCTCCGCTGTCGTTGAGCACGTAGGAGACGGTGGCGATTGATACACCGGCTTCTCTAGCTACGTCTTTGATGGTGGGCACGTGTTTACCTCTCCCAACTTGAACGTTTCACAGCGGGTTCAAAAATAAAAGCCGGGTGGCTTAAACGTTTAAATTATACCATTTGACCGCCGATTTGTCAATAGGGGCGAGAAATTTCTGCCGCTTGGCCTCACGGATCTGTGTAGAGCCCGCTTAGTTTCTTCCCCCGGCCGACCTATTGCACTCCGAGCAGACGGAGGAGGTGAAAGGCGGCCATCCCTCCCAGGATCGTCCACAGAGCGCTGCGGGTGCGCCCGGCAAAAGCGGCTCCTACCACCATGGCCCAGACGTGGGGACCCAGCTCCAGGTGCCCCTGCGGGGTCAGAGCGGCCGGCACGACGATGGCCGCCAGTATCGCCGGCGGTACGTATCGCAGCCAGCGTCGTAGCCGGGAGGGGGGCTCCTGCTGCCCCAGGGCGGCGATCAACGTGTAACGGGTGAGGAAGGTCGCCCCGGCCATGCCGATGAAGATCAGGAGTTTTTCCACGCTGCTTTCACCTCCTCCAGCAGTAGACCGAGCCCACTGCCCAGCAGGCCGGCCACGATGATGTTCCACTTCCCGGGCAGGAGCAGCGCACCCAGGAGGGCCAGCCCACCGGACGCCAGGGCGACGATTACCCCGCTGCGATTCTCCAGGAAGGTCGTCAGCAGCCCCAGGAAGCCCAGCGGAAAGACCAGGTCGAGCCCGTAGCGGGTGGGATCGGGGATGGTGGTGCCGAGCAGGGCTCCGACCAGACCGCTGGTCCCCCAGGCCAGGTAGACACCCACGTTGGCGCCCAGGAAGTAGCGGTGGTTCCCCCGGCCGCGCTCGTACTCGGCGATGGCCAGGGCGTAGGATTCGTCGGCCATCCACAGGTGTCCTGGCCGAAAAGTACATCCACGTTACACCAGAGCGCAATTTCCCCACTTTGTGGTAGAATAGCAACCAGCCCACCCTAATCCGCGAGGTAAACGATGGCCTTCATCCGTCAAAGTGTACACTCTCTCTGCCAAGCTGTCAAACAGCGCTTGCGCCAATGGACTCAGCCCGACAATCACTCCCTAATCCGTAACGCAGCCCTGGACATCACCCGCCCCAAGTCAGAACTGGTACTGGAAAACGCCTTGCTGCGCCAACAGCTCATCGTACTCCAGCGCCAGATCAAGCGCCCCAAGCTCACTCACCTCGAC
>DSDT01000181.1 GCA_011048615.1 Chloroflexota bacterium
AGTCTTGATGTGCGTCATCCATTCTTCCACTGATCGGGGGGCCCAGCAGCTTTGGCGCGTGATTGTGATGACGGACCACGCAGTGGACAAACACCTTTCGCCCGTGGTGCTGCTCCATCGCGGCTAAAAAGCGCTCCCGGTCGGCCGCCGTGGGCGACTCCCACACGACGGGGTTGTGGACGTACTCCATTCCCTGTGTTGCGACCAACTCACCCTCGTCCGGCAGAGCGCCGATCGAATCGGGCATCGCCAGGTTGATCACGACCTCGTACCCGGCAGCGCGGATCGCGGCGAACTGCTCGGCGATCGGCTGGCCGGCGGTGCCGAGGGTGTCCGAGATACGCAGGTAGTTCAGAATGCTATCCATCGAACCGTTCCGTGACGCGTCTGCGTCCCATAGATCCACCCTCCACTCACAACCCGGCCTTGTTCAGCTCATCCTGCAGGGCCCGCAAACGGTGGTGTTCCTGGCGCAAGCGGTCGATATACGCCTGCCAGTCGGCGGCCTCGCCCAACCGCAGGTGCAGGTCGCGCAGGCGGCGTAGGTAGCCCGCGGCGACCTGGTAGCTCGCCCGCCCCCGCCCGGCGATGGCCCGCTCGGCCATCCGGCGGTAGAATCCCATAGAATCGCGGGGAAAGCGGGCCTCGGCGGCCTGAGCCAGACGGTCCCACCGCTCCACGCCGACGAGGGCACCGGGCTGACGGGCGATCTCGAGCGCCCGCTCCACGTCGCCTTCCTCCAGCGCGATGTCCACCAGCAGGGAGGCGTAGCGGAGGGAGTCGACCGCGGCGATCAGGGCGGGTCGCAGGCCCTGCCAGACCCCGAGCTCTGTCGCCAGTTCCTGGAGCGTCTCGTAGGTGGACAGCGATGGATAGGCCTCGAACTCTTTCCGCCACTGGTCGAGGGCAGCTTGCCGGTTCCCGTGTTCCTGAAAATGGCGGGCCAGCCAGGGGCCATAGTGCCGGCCATAGCGCCCGTTCTCCATCTGACCAGCCATATAGGCCACGGCCGCCTCGCCGTGACCGGTCTCGACCAGGGCGTTGGCAAAGTCGATGACGAGGCCGGGCAGGTCGGCAAAGTGCTCGGCGGCGATGGAGACCGCCTCCTCGATGCGCCCCAGGTGGAGCAACAGGAAGGCGCGCTGCCGGTGCGTGCCCTGCTCCAGGATCAGAGTGTCTGCTTCGGTCTCTCGCCCGGTCGCCGTGCGCCGGCTGGCCATAAAGCGCACCAGTGCTGCACGCGCCCAGTCGTCGGCCCGTTGCAGCTCCGAGCGGAGATGGACCTCGATCCATTCCCACTCCTCGTCGGTGGCCCGCTCGATGACCACGTCGGCGGCGGGCGGCGCCAGGTCCACCCCGCCCAGGCGGATGTCCTCCAGCTCGGCCTTCAACAGCACCTCCAACCAGGAGCAGCGGCGGGCTTCGTCGGTCGACACCTCATCCAGGCAGAGGTACAGCCCCTCGGCACACTCGTGGAGCGCGCCAAAGATGTCCCCTTGTTCGTCCCACTCCAGCCACCAGTCTTCCATCCTGCGCAATGTCTCGTCCATCACGAGCGCGTAGAGGTCGCCGGCGGCCGCCGGCTGTCCGGCCTTCAGGTAGCGCTCAGCCGTCCGGCACACCTGCGCGAGCTCGCGGCCGATTGCTTCGGCGTCGTCACGGGTGAGAGCGCGCCGCACCTGCTTGCGAAACGGTTCGGGGTCCAAGGGGCGGGCGTCGACCGGCCCCAACGGCAGTTCCAGCAGGCGGGCCAGCTCGGGCCGGCGGCCAATCATCTCCTTGACCAGGGCCACCAGTTCCTCGCGGCTGCGCTCGGCCAGCAGTTCATCCAGCGGCGGGATCACGTCGAAAGCGCCTGGCTCGTGGACCCAGGTGAGGAGCAGGGCGACGATGTGCTTGCAGAAGCCACCGCGCGGGCACGAGCAGCGATAACCGGCAATGCCGCGCTGATCCAGGCTGACGCTGACGCGATAGGGCTCGTACTGGCTGCCCGCGCACTCGGCGCGCAGCTCGTCGCCCTGGCGCACGGCGTCAAAGATCGCGCCTCGCTGGTAGTATTCCACCCCGCGTCGAAAGGAGGCGGGGTCAGTGTGGGAGCGAATGTCGGATTCGGTCAGGGACATTGTGTTCTCCTTGACAATTTCTCCAGCGCCGTCAGAGCCCTCTCATGATACCCCAATTCGGCCAGGCGTGGCACTGGCCGGCCAGGGTCTCTGGCACCGCCAGTCAAGATGATGAAGCCGCAACCTGGCTCGGCGGGCAGCGCCTGCACTTGCTTCACCACGCCAGGCGCAGGAAGTAGACGCCGTGCAACCCGACGGCGACCAACTCGTCGGACGTCAACCAAGTGCAGGCGTTGAGCTCTCCCCTCACTCGAAGCGTAGCAAGGAGTGCTCCCCCCCCGTGCATCCCAGATCCTGGCCGTATGGTCATTCGACACAGAGGCGATCAGAGATCCATCCGGGCTCCATGCACAACCGTTCACCCAGTTCGTGTGCCCCTCCAAACGAAGCATCAAGTCCCCCGTCTGGACGTCCCACACGTTCAGTGTCGCATCACAGGAGGCAGAAGTGACGCGCATCCCGTCAGGGCTGAAAGCACAACCGACCACGTCCGCGATGTGATCCTCCAACACCATCAGCTTGGCGCCGGTTGCCAGATCCCAGATGCAGAGCGTGTCATCCAGTGAGGCCGAGACAACGAGCCGGCCGTCAGGGCTGATGGCACAATCCATCACGTCCTCGCGGTGGCCGGTCAGCGTGAAACGTTCCATCGCCGTTGCCAGATCCCAGACCTTGAGCGTGCGATCATCTGAAGCGGAGACGAGCGTCGTGCCACCCGGTGAGATGTCGCAGCCATTGACGCGACCGGTATGGCCGACCAGGGTAAAGCGTTCTGCGCCAGTAGCCCCATCCCAGACCTTGAGCGTCTCGTCCTCAGAGGCCGAGACGACCGTCGAGCCATCACGACTCGCGGCGCATCCATCGACTGAACCATGGTGGCCTGTGAGGGTAAGCCGTACCTGCCCGTTACCCATATCCCAGACCTGGACCGTGCCATCCGTGGAAGACGTAACGAGCAATGATCCAGACCCATCAGCCGCGCAATCCCATACACTCGCGTGACCGCTTGCCGAGAAAAGCTCATCGCAGCGCGTCAGATCCCAGATCGTCAAAGTGTCGTCGACGGAGCCGGAGACAGCCAGGGTCCCGTCCTGGCTGATAGCACAACTGATCAGCCCACCCTGGCTCCAGGAGCGATGGCCAACAAGCATCGCACGTTCGGCGCCGGTGCTGGCGTGCCAGACTCGCAGCGTATCATCCACAGACGCGGAGATGATCAACTGCCCGTCCGGGCTAATCGCACAGGCGTTGACTCCACCCGTGTGCCCCCTCAACGTCGCTCGCTCGGCGCCCGTGGCTACATCCCAGATCTTGAGCGAATGATCACCCGATGCCGAGACGATGAAATCACCATTCGGGCTGATTGCACAATCGTTCACGCTGTCCGTATGTCCAGCGAATCGCAAGCGCTCGATCCCTGTCATCACATCCCAGAGCCGCAAGGTACGGTCCGATGAGGCGGAAACGACGAAAGCCTCGGCCGCGTCGATTGCACAGCCGTTGATCGCATCGACATGTCCCCCAATCGTCAGTATTGCCTCTCCACCACGAACCTTCCAGACCCTGAGCGTTTGATCCGCCGAGGCGGATACGGCCAACGTGCCGTCAGGGCTCATCGCACACGCATTGACCGCGTCGGAATGGCCCTGAAGCGTGCCGACTTTTGCTCCCGTCGCGGCATCCCAGGCCATGAGGGTACAATCCGCCGACGCCGAGAGAATCACCCGTCCATCGCTACTGATGGCGCAGCCCAGGACTGCTTTCTCATGGCCTGAGAGCGTGCACAGTTCTGCGCCCGTGGCGGCATCCCACAACTTGAGCGTGGCGTCCCGAAGGGCAGTGACGATTGTCTGGCCATCCGGGCTGATGGCACAATCGTTGACCAATTCCTGCGGCACAGTGGGGGAGTGCATTGCCAGCGTGCGGACGTGGGCCGGATGGGACGCATCCGGGAGGGGGTGGAACGGCACAATATACGGTCGTGGGAGGCTTGCCGGGCGGATTGTCACGGACTCGGCTCGTCCCCCGGCTGTCAACAACCTTGTGTGTAGCGTATTCGCGA
Source organism: Chloroflexota bacterium (assembly GCA_011048615.1). GTDB lineage: Bacteria > Chloroflexota > Anaerolineae > B4-G1 > B4-G1 > DSDT01. The sequence goes on from DSDT01000181.1 coordinate 4,186, forward strand.
GCTCTTCCACTTCCTCGCAAAGGTCCAGGATATGGCTGTTCTGAACGAGTGCTCGCCGTACGAAAGCCAGAGCAGAACCTCCGAGGGACGAGATGAGACTGTAGTCATCGATCAGGGGGTGGGTGGCGCCCAATTCATACATCTTGGTCACCAGCCAGTCAAAATCAAGCAGCAAAGATGTCAGGAGGGCGAAGCGTTCCCTACGTGCCAGATGGCGGGGCAGGTGCCTAAATCCATATTCGTCGAAGCCAGCGTAAGGATTGCTCATCATCCTGTGCTCCAGGCTTCCGCGACAGGCTGCCAGTCTGCATCGATAGTGAATGGATTGAACCGGATGGGATGGCCGCAGTTTGGGCAGAGTAGCTCTGCGCCCAGAGAGGTTGGCTCCACCGGTGACCAGGCGCGGCAGTGCGGGCAGCCAAACGCCAACGACCGGTCCGGAGTTCCCCAGGAGGTCACGATGGAAGCCCCCGGCGCGACGTTCTGGAGCCTGAGCAGGTAGATCCCGCCCAAGATATCGCCTACCGCAATCGACTGGCCACCCGGAGCCAACGCCAGGCTGGAACATCTGGCGTCGAGCTCGAAACAGGCCAAAAGCGCCCCCTGCTCCAGGTCCCAGGCTTCCAGGCGATTGCCTGCAGATAAGGCCAGCCCGACCCTTCCATCCAGAGATAGAGCAGAAAAGGAGCGGCTCGTGGCAGAATTGGATTCCTCGTCAGCCTCGATCGGCCGCAGAGCCTGTCGCAATAGCTTGAGCGAACGCGTCCCATCTGAAGCAAGCACCCAGACGCGAACGACGCCGTCAGATTGAATGATCCAGCGCGAGTCTGGGGTCAGCTCCTGGAGCTCTGGTCTGCCTCTCAAATGGCGCAGATCGGGCAGCGCTGTGCCGTCTTGCAGATTCCAGATCTCGACCACTTCCGGGTTTTCCTCCACCTGCCAATAGACGATACCCAACAACCAGCAGCCATCCGGCGTCATCTCGGGACGAAAAAGGGCGCGGAAGCCCAAATCAAACAGCTTTTCACCGCTTTCTAGATCCCAGACTTTTGCCGGATAGTCCCCATACACCGGCACAGTCAGTGTGCCGTCCGGGTTGGCGACGCGCAGCGCATCGTCGACCTTCCGCTCCGCAGCCGAAACCGAGACCAGCCGTTTGCTATCGGGCGTCACCAACAGGGCACGTATGCTTGCACCGACAGGTTCCTCGAGCTTGCGCGACAAGCTGCCATCCCGCATATCCCAGACAGAGAGCTCACCCCTTTCCGACCCAAAAATCGCCAGGCTGCCATCTGGCGTAAAGGCTGTGCAAGTGATCCCGCCGCTCAAAGCATTGCGCGGCTGCTTGGTTTCCAACCCTTCGGAAGCAGTCGATCCCCCCCGACAGGCGGCCAGATCCCAAATGCGCAGTGTCCCATCCCGACCGGTAGATACAACCCGCCTGCCATCGCCGGTCACGACGGCGGCTTCAACCGTCCCGGAATGACCCTCTAATCTAGCATACCTCTGACCGGTTCTCAGGTCCCAGACGGCAATGGACGCGTCCTCTGAAGCGCTGATGGCCGTTTTTCCGTCCGGGGCGATCGCCAGGGAACGAATGGCGTCTCGGTGGGCTTCGAACCAACCGGTCCTTTTCCCCTGTACCAAGTCCCAGATCTCGATCCTGTGTTTGACAGTGACCTGAGTGGAAAGGGATAGAGCCACGATAGCGTGGGAGCAAGACTCCGAGACTGCGATGTGCTCGATCTTTTGGTGTCGTACGCGGTCCAGTTGCTGCATACCGGCTGGAGTCAGGTATGGACGGTCGTTGTAGCCCTGGTACCGCTCCCGCGTCGTAAACCCCACGATCGTTTTAATGCGTTTGCCCGTTTCCAGGTCAAAGATCTTGATCCGTTCGTCCCAGCCATCAAACACGACGGTGAACCTGGCGTCGGGTGTGATGCTTACCTTCCCATCCATCAACAGGTTTCTGGCCTTTACCTTTCGCACAGGCTGCCCGCTCCCGAGATCAAAGAAGACAAAGTGGGCCGGGCAGAACCAAGCATATAGCTTGCCAAAGAAGCCAAGCCTGGCCGGATAGAAAAGGGGAGCGAGCGCCAAATGGATCCAAATCAGGACAGAGGCCAGCACCTGGTTCATGCCACGGAAGCGGCTCGGATAGACCAGCTCCTTGCCATCACTGGTGAACCAGAAATCCGGACCGTCCTCCAGGGCGACCACGCTGAATAGCTTACGCCTGGTCTCAAGCTCCCAGACCTCGATCCTGCCCCGTTCTGCATAGCAAGCCAGCCTTCTTCCATCGGGAGATAGCGTGAGCCTGTCAGCAGATGCCGGAAATGGCTCGACCTTGTTTCTCTCGAGAACCACCCCCTTTTCCAGATCTACAACCGTGACCTCCCCCCGGTTGTTGGCTATGACCGCCCGGCGGTCATCCGGCGTCACCACCAGGCAGTCAGCCGGACCCAGCCTATATTTGTCGGCGTCAAAAGCGCCCAGGCCGGTATGGATTGTCCGGATCAAACTGCCCTGTGGACCAACCAGGCAGTTGTTGAGAGGCTCCAGCCACGGCCGCTCCGACCAACGACGCGCCTGCTGCAACAGGTGTGGAATCCCGGCCTGCTCAGCACCTAGCAGACGCCCCAAGAGCTGCCCGGCAAGCTGAGCTTTGTCCCGCTCCAGCACGCCCGCTGAGAGCCCAAGTGCTCTTTGCACCAGTTGTAGGCTGGTATCGCCCGGCAGCAAATCACAATCGGCAACCAGTGCGTTGGCGTCAGTGGCGTTCAACTTGGCCTCTAGCCAGCCAAAGTCAAAGAGCAACTGCCGCAGGGTCTCAGCCCGCCTGCTACGGGCCAGGTGGCGGGGGAGATGACGAAAACCGTATTCATCATACCCTGTGTACTGGTTACTCTTCACCCAACCTCGCCAACGCCAGATAGTAGTCCGCAATCATATCGTCGTACCGCACCAGGTCCACCTGCTCCTTGAGAAAGTCCTGAAAGCTGGCGTGATAGATGCGAAAGCGCCCTTCCCCATCCACCCGCTCCTCCTCCAAGAACTCACGCCACAGACGGATGCTCTCCTTCACCTGCCCCTGCTGCAGTTTGGTCCAGTTGGCGATCTGCTGCGCTGTCACCGGCTCCTGGGCTACCCCTAGGATGCAGACAATCGGCTCGTATACTTTGTCGAACGCGCTTTCATTTCCTTCCCGCATCTGCCGCCAGTGGCGCCGGTAGTAGGCCATCAGGCCCTCGGGCAGCTCATCCAGCGTACCCTCCACGAACCGTCCCTCCTCGATCGCGGGCAGCACGTAGTAGAGGTACATAAAGTTCCCCTGGCTCTTCGCCCGCAGCGCCGCCACGAACTGCTCGGCGCTCACGCCCCAGGCCGACAGCCGCGCCTGCATCCCCTCCCGCTCGACGTAGGCCTCGATGTAGGTGGTGATGTCTTGCAGGTTGCCCTCCGAGTCTGCCTCCAGGTCGAGCACCCGCATCTCCGCCACCGACAGCCGCGGATCGTCCAGCGGCCGGGTGGTCGCCACGATGTAGGCCCCCTCCGGCAGCGAGAACGGCAGGTAGAGCGTGTTGACCGCCGCCGCCATCCCCAGCCGATCGGCCTCGTCCAGTGCGTCGACTGCCAGCACCACAGGGTGATTCTCCGGATCCGCCGCGGCCTCGCTTAGGCACTGGACCAGGAAGCCGCCGTCGTCGAAGGCGCGGTGGGGGATCTCGTCGATCTCCAGCCCGTAGCGCTCGATGAGCTGGGCGCAGGCGTTTTCCAGGAAGGTGCGTGTGCTGCGGATGTTCTGCGAGGCGATGTTGAAGTGGTGGACAAAGCCCCGGTCGTTGATCAGCTTCGCCATCAGCGCCGACTTCCCAATGCCGGGTACGCCGCGGATGACGAAGTAGCCTGAGTCGTGGGTATCCAGGAATCCGTTCACCGCATCGAACACGAACTGTCTGCCGACAAACCCGCGCAGCTTGTCCCGCATCAAGGCATCGAAGGAACGGCGCAGGTGAGCCGGTCGGGCCTTGAAATAGGAGTAGACGTTCAACTCCACCCCCGTGACCTTGGCCCCTTCGCCAGCCTCGCCAACCCGCTGCTCCACCGATATCTTCTGGTCATTCATGCTGAATTCCTCCCGAAATGATCGTGATTATTACAATGTTTCCCACCATCCCTCGACCTCACGCACCGCCTCGAATACGCGCCACAACGTCTGACCCCGGTCCAGACGCGCGATCAGCGACGCCCCGCTGCTCAAGATCTGAAAGAGCGCCTCACATCCCACCTGGCGCGCTTCCTGCAATGCCATCTGCCATACTTCGAGTGCGCCTTCGGCGTTCCCCGTCTGGTCCAACGCCCAGGCAACGTAGCGCAGGGCGGCGACCCGTTCGTCCTCGTCGCTGATCCCGCAAGCAATCTCGACGGCGCGGTCTGGCCAGCCGCCCATCGCGAGCCCCTCCGCCACCGCGTGCAGCGCCTCCGCGCGGTACGATGCTCTCTCAAGAACGTCCACCGCTTCCAGTGCCGTCTCCCAATCCCCGGCCTGGCCCAAATCCCGCGCCACCCTGACCACGGCATCCCGCCTCCGTCTACGAGCCAGCGACGCCGGCATATCGTACTCGTTATAGCTGAAAATGTCCCTGCGTAACCCGGCGAAGGCCTGTCGGGCGAACTCCACGTCTCCCGGCTGGGGCGCTGGTGGGGCGGCGCTTACTTCCGGCTCGATTACATCAGCTTGCGACACGTCCCGCAGGGCATGTTGACGCGCCCGCTCCTCGCCGATCGCCTCGACCACGGTCAACGCCTTCTCCTTTTCCCCCACCTCGGCCAAGGACACGGCAATCGCCTCGATGGCGTTGTTCCGGTCCCAGCCCTGGGGCACGCGCTCCGCCGCCGACAATAGCCGTTCGGCGAGTTGGGACGCGATCCAGGGCGAGCCGACTTCGGCCAATGCCACGGCAAGAACTGACAAAGCGACGTTCCGCTCGTCGGGATCTGGGATCGTCTCGACCAGGGCGATGGCTCGCTCGGCACCCACCACCCGGGCAGTAGCCCTGGCGACCTCTCGGAGGATTAGCTCTCGCTTGTCTTTTTCGCGCACACGCTGGGCCAGGGTCATCGCCTCCTGGATAACCGACTTTGCACGTTGTCGACGGTTCACCTTGGCGAGCTCCGCAGCGAACCAGGCCATGGCGCAGATCTGTTCCCTTTCATCCCACAGCGATTCAATCATCTCGAACCCTGCGCCCGGCCCCACCGCCCGCGAGAGGTGGGCCAGGGCGGGCGCGATCTCCCGCAACGCCTCCGACTTGGACGGCCAGCCCCAAACATTCCGGATTGACCGGACGGCAGTTGTCGCCACGTCGGTCGCCTTGTCCCGATCTCCCAGTTCCACCAGTAAGGGGATCAGTTTGCCCAACACCCAGGGGTCCTGTGACGAGTAACAAAGCGGTTCCACTATGTCACGCGCGGTGTGCGGTTCGCCTTCTCGTAGCAGCATCTCGGCAATGCCGATCCAGGCGTAGGCTTGGTAGCGCTTGTCTTTGATCTCTTCGGCAAGCTCCAGGGCCTCTTCGAAGTCATCTCTCTCGGCCAGTGCTTTGGAAACCTCGGAGAGGGCGACATCGCGCCAGTGACCAGGCTCGATCTGCTTCGCTACCTCCCACGCCATGCCAGCCATATCGCTCTGGGTCAAGCACCGCACTGCCTCAACCAGGACGGTATCCCGCTCCCAATCCCGGTCGATCGCCTGCATCTCTTCCCAGGCCCGGTCCAGGTTGCCCTGCCGGAC
>DSDT01000079.1 GCA_011048615.1 Chloroflexota bacterium
GCGCACCTTGCGCCGCGTGTGCCATCGAGAGCAGCTTTGGAGCGACAACCGGGAGAGCTTTCAGGCTCAGTTTCTGAGCCGCGATTCCCTGTTCCTGTGGGCGCTTCAGACCTACCGACGGCGGCGACGCGAGTACCCGGAACTAGTCGCCCGTCCCGAGCACGCCCACCTGTTGACCGTGCGCCTCCGTTCACCGCGAGAGACGCAACGCTGGCTGGACCACTTGGAGCAAGCGACTAGAATTGACCCATGATGAAACCTGACAACCGCCCCACCCCAAAAACGACCCAAGAACCTCTATCCATGCGCCATATCTTGAGCACCTGGTGGCCGCTGGCCGTCAGTTGGTTGTTCATGGCGCTGGAAGGCCCCATGATGAGCGCCGTCGTGGCCCGACTGGCCGAGCCGCGCATCCACCTGGCGGCCTGGAGCGGCATCGTCTGGCCGCTCTGTCTCCTCATCGAGTCTCCCATCATCATGCTCCTCTCCGCTTCGACCGCTCTCAGCCGGGATTGGGACTCGTACCGCAAGCTGCGCCGCTTTATGATGGCCGCCGGAGCCATCCTGACCGGGCTGCACCTCGCCGTCGCCTGCACGCCCCTCTACTATGTGGTCGCCATCCAACTCATCGGCGCGCCGGCCGAGATCATCGAACCGGCGCGATGGGGATTGATCCTTATGACGCCCTGGACCTGGTCCATCGCCTACCGCCGTTTCAATCAGGGAGCAATGATTCGCTTCGGTCACTCGCGAGCGGTAGGCATCGGGACCGTGATTCGGCTCAGCGCCGATGGATTGGTGCTGGCAGCGGGATACCTGATCGGCGCCATTCCTGGCATCGTCGTCGCATCCGGCGCCATCGCGGTCGGAGTCGTCAGCGAGGCAGTCTATGCCGGGCTGCGGGTGCGGCCCGTACTGAGAGAGCAACTCAAACCCGCGCCCCCCGTCGCCCAACCGTTGACACTCCAGAACTTTGTGGAATTCTACACCCCGCTGGCCCTCACTTCGCTGCTCAATATGCTGCTGCAGCCGATGGTCAGCGCCGCCCTCAGCCGCATGCCGGAGGCCCTGGACTCGCTGGCCGTCTGGTCGGTGCTCAATGGGTTCGTCTTTCTGCTCCGCAGTCTGAGCTATGCCCTCAACGAAGTCGTCATCGCCCTGCTGGACGAACCCCGCGCGGCGGAGAACCTGCGCCGCTTGACGGTTACGCTGTCCGTGCTGACCTCGGCCGTCATGCTGATGACAGCCGCTACTCCCCCGGGGGCGTTGTGGTTCGGACAGATATCCGCCCTGTCGCCCCAACTGACCCGCATGGCCCAACTGGGACTCTGGATCCTCCTGCCGATCCCCGGCCTGAACGCCTTCCAGAGCTGGTACCAGGGCGCCATCGTCCACAGCCGCCACACGCGGATCATCACCGAGGCGATCGCGATCTTTTTGCTGACTAACGGAGTCGTGCTGTGGGCCGGCGCCGTGCGGGGAGAGACAGCGGGTTTATACGTGGGATCGGCGGCCTTTAGCGTCGGCATGCTGACCCAGACCGCCTGGCTGTGGTGGCGCAGTCGCCCGGCGCTGCGAACGTTGCAAAGCAGGGACGCCCACGCCGGGTGTTGACGCCGCCTCACCAACGAGAAAGCAGCGCGGCGAGCAAGGCCGCCCGCTCCGGGAGGCTGGAAACGAGCACGTACTCGTCCTCACTGTGAGCGCCGTCCCCCACCGCGCCCAACCCGTCCAGCGTCGGTACCCCCAGGGCCGCGGTAAAGTTGGCGTCCGACGCGCCGCCAGTACTGCCCCCCGTCAGCGACATCCCCAGGTCGGCGGCGATCGCTTGGGCACGCCGGAACGGCCCCATCGTCAGAGGGGATTCCTCCATCGGTGGGCGGCTCAATCCCCCCTCCACTGCCAGCCGTGCGGCGGGGGAGATGGACCGCAGACTCTCGATGGCCGCTGCGATGCGCACTCCCTCGGCCGCCGTCCGCACTCGCACGTCCACCCGAGCCGTGGCCCGCTCCGGCACCACGTTGGTCCGGGTGCCCCCCTGGACGTACCCCACGTTGACGGTCGTCCCGACGGCATAGTCCGTCATCCCCTGGAGGCGCAGAATCTGGTGGGCCAACTCCTCGATGGCATTGACGCCCTGCTCGTGGTCCGACCCGGCATGAGTCGCCCGGCCCAGCGCCGTGACCGTGTACCGGGCCGTTCCCTTCCGCGCAATCTTGAGCGCGCCATCTGGTCGAGCCGGCTCCACACAAAAGACCACCTCCGCCCGCGCCGATTCCGCTTCGATCAGAGCGCGGGACGAGCGGCTGCCGATCTCTTCGTCCGCGTTGAAAACGACGGTCACGGGGCGGCAGAGGGCAATCCCCACATCCCGCAGCCCTTCGAGGGCCGCCAGCACCACCACCGCGCTGGCCTTGTCGTCCAGGCAGCCCGGGCCATAGACCCGACCTTGCTCCTCCTCCACGCGCCACGGACGCTCAGCCAGCGTTCCCAGCGGCCAGACCGTATCCAGGTGACACAGGAGCAAAAAGCCCTTCTCCCGCTCCTTCCGTCCCGGCCATCGCGCTACCAAGTGATCACCCGTCCGGCTCTGCGACACCAACGTCACCTCTGCCCCGGCCTGACGGGCCGCCTCGGCCACGAATCGGCCGCACCGATCCACAGCCGGTTTGTCATGACTGGGGGATTCGATCTCTACCAGGCGGCGCAGCAGGTCCAGCATCTCTGCCGTGCGCTGGACAAAATAGGGGTTCCAATCGTATAATAGATTCACAGCTTGGATTATAGCGCGAGAACTGAATGTGTCAAACTCGGCAATTTCTGTAACGCTGTTGTAACCCAGTTCGAGCGAGAAATGGCGTAAACTATCGCTGTAAACAATTGACCCATCATACCACCCCGAGGCAAACCTATGTCACTGTTTCAAGAATACCAGATTGAGCGCCTGCCTATTTTCGGCCCGCCGTTCGGGCTGGATGAACACGGCCAAGAAATTGATGACGTCGGCGGCGGCTCTGTCAAGAACACCGTCGAGTACATGATGGAAGTTGTGCGCCAGCGCGAGACTCGGCACCTCCCTCCCCACACCGCACCGGAGGAACGGGAACAGCGCATCACCGAGGCAGGCCAAAAAGCACTCGCTCATCTGGTAGAGATGCTCACCCTTTCCATCAACACCCCCAACCGCCACATCAGCGCCGATTACCTGCTCAACACCAACCATCACTACTCTTACGAATTCAGCCTCATCGTCGGAGAGTACGCCAAGGCGATCTCTGGCGACGAAAATTTCTACTTCGACCGAGGCACGCGCTCCGTCCCTCAATCCATCGCTGGCACCATCCTCGCTCTTTCGGAACGCGCGCAGCAAATCAGCCACATCATCGCCACCGTCAACGAAATCGCCGCCCAATCCAACATGTTGGCCCTGAACGCTTCGGTCGAAGCGGCACGGGCTGCCGAACACGGCAAAGGTTTTGCCGTCGTCGCCGTCGAGGTCCGCAATCTGGCCAAGCAGTCCCACCAGGCCACGGCCCAGGTCCGGGCCATCCTGTCCGAGATTCAAAAGGCCATCAACGCGACAGTGATGACCACCGAAGAAGGCGCCAGGGGAGTGGACCACGGCAGCCAGATGGCCAGTCAAGCCGGGGCTTCCATCAAGCAGTTGGCAGTAGTCATCGAGGGATCCGCCCGGGCGGCCACGCAGATGGCTGCCGAAGGGCGACAGCAAGCGACGGGGGTGGATCAAATCGCGGTCGCTATGCAACACATCAAGCAGGCGGCCGATCAAAACCTATCAAGCTGTCGCCAGGTGGAGCAAGCCGCCCGCAATCTCGGCGCCCTGGCCCACAATCTGACCGAGACGGTGGAACAGTATCAGTCATCAGGCTCAAATAGATGACACACGACTGGGAATACATCTTGGCTCACCTATCCAGCGGCATCATCATCATAGATGCCCAGGACGAGATCATCACCCTGAACCCGGCCGCTGCGCGCATCTTGGACGTGCACGCGGAGGAGGTTCAGGGTAAACCGTGTGGCGAGGTGCTGTCCAGTCTAAGCCCCGTCATCACCCGACTGCTCACCACCGTTCAGCAGCAGCACGCTCCCATCACCGACTACGAAACGAGGCTCAAGCGACCAGACAGCGAACCGGTCCACCTGCGCCTGACCATCAGCCCCCTCAGCAAGAATGGACAGTCCCCGGCCGGCGTCGCCATCATCCTGGACGACGTCACAGAGCGCCGGCAGTTGGAGCAACAAGCACAAGAGGTGCGGGACCTCCTGGAACACTACCTGCCCCCTCACGTCGTCGAACAGTTGCTCTCGGACCCGGAGAGCCGCCGGCTGGGCGGCGTGCGCCGAGAGGTCACCATCCTCTTTGCCGACATTCGAGGATTTGTCGCCTTTGGCAAGAGAGTAGAGCCCGAATTTCAGGTCGCTGTCCTCAACCGGCATTTTTCCCTGGCGACGGAGGCCATTCTGGCGGAGGAGGGTACGTTGGACAAGTTTATGGGCGATTGCCTGATGGCGATCTTTAACGCCCCTCTCCCCCAACCGGATCACACCCTCCGGGCGGTGCGGGCCGCCCTGGCGATTCAGCAGGCCGTCGCCCAGATGCACGAGCGCCTGCCCCCGGCCGAACAGCTCGATTTTGGAATTGGGATCACGTCGGGCGATGCGGTCATCGGCAACATCGGCTCCGCGCAGATTCACACCTACACCGCCATCGGGGATATCGTCAACCTGGCCTACCTGCTCCAATCCCACGCGCAACCGGGCCAGATATTGACGAACGCCGACACATTCGAGCGGGTGAAAAAGCACATAGTAGGGCGACCGCTGGCAGCCGTCCAACTCAAGGGGCACAGCCAACCCGACCCCATCATCGAGCTGCTGAAACTGCGCGAGTCCTGACCCTCATAAAAACGAGAGAGTCGGGGCTCGCCACACCCCGACCCTCACCAAAAGGAGGAGAAAAGAATCGTCATCTGATTCTGCCGTTATCATACCCCATCTCCTCCTATGGTACTTGACGCCCGCCCTACGCTTACCCTACGGAAACTCGACGGAAAATCAGCTGCCCCTGCGCTCGCCCCGGGGCAGGATATCCTCCGCGTCCGCCCGCTGAAAATAGGCCCGGTACGCCCTGGTCTCCTCCAACATCCCCTTCAACCGAGCCAGGTACTCGGAGGTATCCTCCTCCACCCGCCCACCGGGCGCCAGGGCCATCCCCTTTCCGACCTCGTCCTGCTCCAGTATCGTGACGTGGCCCCGCGCCGCCAGCCACTCCAGGCCCGCCCGCACCGCCCCCTCCCGCTGAGCGGTGGCCGCTGCCAGGGTCGAGAGACTGACTTGACCACGGTCCGCCTTCAGCGCCCGCTTCACGAGACCGCCTAACCGTTCCAAGAATAGCGGCGCTCGATCCAGGCCAGGGTTCACTCCGAACAGATACACCACCTCCGGTGAGACCTGTCCCAGCGCGGCCCGCAACTCCCCAGCCCCTGGCGGCGTCGTCCAAATCACCAGCACCCTGGCCGGACGCAGCTCGTATCTATCCCACCCCGCTACCCCGGCCTTGTCCCCGGCCTCGCTCCACACCACCAGCCCCTCGCCCTCCAAACCCCGCAGGCGGTCCAGCAGCTCACGCGGATGAGACTCTCGCCGATAGTCCACCACCCGGAGCTGTGCAGGGGAAGTGACGGCCGCCGCTTTGCCGGCCTGAGGCTGCACCGCTTCTCGCGCATCCACCCATTCCACCTGCACGTCTCGCTGCCCCCGATAGTCGCTGGCTCGCACGATATAGGCCAGGTCGAAACGCCCCTCCGGCAGTCCCCGCCCCGCCCCCTGCCACCAGAGCACCGTCTGGGACGTTCCCTCGGCGTTCTCGACGGTCAAGCGCAAGTGCTCCCCGCTGCGGCCCACGGCGGTGTGGCTCGTCAGCGTCACCCCTCGGCTGGCCAGCGTCAGCGGTGGATTGCCCGGCCCGAAGGGGGCCAGTCGCTCGATCTGGGCCACCAGATCGAGGGACAGATCGGAAAGGGGCAAGTAGCCGTCAATATGGAGCGCGGGCCGGCGCCCCAAGTCAGCGCACATCTGCCGGACGGTCCGCGACAGAGCGCGGCGGAACTGGGGGATGCGCTCCGACTGGATGGACAGTCCGGCCGCCATCGGATGGCCGCCAAACCGCTCCAACATCTCGCCCTGGGCGGCGATGGCAGCGTGGATGTCACACCCCTCGACGGAGCGGGCCGATCCCCGTCCCAACTCGCCATCCGGCGTGGCGATCAAGATGGTCGGCTTGTGATATCGCTCCGCCAAGCGGCCGGCCACGATGCCGACCACCCCCGCCGGCCAACTGGGATGGCTCAAGACCAGGGCGGCCTGTTCCAATAATGTGGCATCCCGCTCGAGCTGCGATTCGGCCGCCTGCGTGACCTGGTCACACAACAGCTTGCGCTGCGCGTTCAATCCCTCCAACTCGGCGGCCAGCATGCGGGCGCGAGCCAGGTCGGCAGTGGAGAGGAATTCGACCCCCACGTTGGCATCGGCCAGGCGGCCCAGGGCGTTCAGACGCGGAGCCAGCTCAAAGCCGATGTGCTCCTCCGTCAGCCAATCCGGCCGGACGTCGGCGCTCTCCATCATCACCCGCAGTCCCAGCCGCTCGGCGCGGCGCAGCCTTTCCAGACCACGCTGGAGCAGATAGCGCACGTCCCCGGCCAGGGTCGCCACGTCGGCCACGATGCCCAGCGCCAGCAGATCGAGGTACTGCTCCACCTCGGCCGCGCGGCTGGCCCGCTCGTAGAGCAGTTCGGCCAGTTTGTAGGCCACGCCCACGCCCGGCAGCTCCCGCAGGGGATGATCGGCCGGCAGCATCTTGGGGTTGACCACCGCATAGGCGGCCGGAAGATCGGGCGGCAGGTCGTGGTGATCGGTGATGACCACGTCCACGCCCTGGGCCTGGGCGTAGGCGACCGGTTCGTGGGCGGTGACGCCGGTATCGCAGGTCAGCACCAACTGCACTCCCTCGCCGATCAGCCGCCGCAGCGCGGGGAGATGGACGCCGTGCCCGCCCTCCTGCCGGGTCGGGATGTGGTACCGCACAGCCGCGCCCAGATCCTGCAGCGTGGAGAGCAGAGTCGCGGTCGAGGTCAGTCCATCCACGTCAAAGTCGCCCCAGACGCAGATCAGTTCTCCCCGCCGGATGGCCCGTTCCAGCCGCTCCGCCGCTTCGACCGCTCCCGGCAGGTCAGTGGGCGGGGCGGGTCGGTACTGGTCGGGGTCGAGGAACGCGCGCGCCGCCTCGACGGTGGTCAGACCGCGCCGCGCCAGTGTGTCTGCTACCAGCGGATGGCCGCCGACCGCCTCCCGCAGCGATTCGGATACCTGGACAGGCGAGGGTTCGATCCACATCAGAGCGCCATCTCCCCCGCGCCGTCCACGCCGCCGAGGAAGAGCGGCACCAGGTCGGCGAACCGCTCCACCACCGTCACCCGTTCCGACTCGACCAGCGTACCGAGCTCAAAGCCCCACGTCTCGGAGTGTGGCACGTAGACGGCGCCGAGGCCGGCCGCCACTGCCGGGTTGATGTCCGAGCGGGGGCTGTTGCCCACCATCCACGTCTGCGCCGGCGAGAGCGCGTACTGGGCGATCAAATTCCGGAACACCGCCGCGTCTTTCTCCGCCACCACGTGTACGCCGTCGAAAAAGTGGGCCAACCCAGAGCGGGTCAGCTTGTCCTCTTGGGTCGCCGGGTCGCCTTTGGTCAGCAAAATCAGGCGAAAGCGTTCTTTCAACCGGGCCAGGGTTCCCGCCACGCCGTCCAGCAGCACGATGGGGTAGCCGATCACCGCCTGCCCGATCTCTCGCACGCGCTCGACGGTTCCGTCCTCCGGTGCCTGGCCGCGCCGTTCACACAGCCGCTCGTAGGCGACGACCAGGCTGTTGACGAATTCCTCCGGCGCATAGCCGACCACGGGCACCCGCTCCCGCTCCACCGCGTGGACGGTGTGATCCGCCTCCTCGCGGTCGAACCCCAGGCCGGCCATCAGCGCGACAAAGTTGGCGATGCACTGGTCGTAGTAGATATTGTTCTCCCACAACGTGTCGTCGGCGTCCACGATCAAGGTCACTGTATCCATGTTTCCTCCTCAAGTTCCAACAGACTTCCAAGTCTGGAGGACTTGGAAGTCTGCACCGTGACACGAATTGTACACCGATTGGCGTTTCTTGTCACATGGACGTGTTCACACGAGCGGGGTCAGCGAAATCGGGCCGTCGCTCCTCCTCCGGCCGCCGTATCGTGACTCTACGCTTTTGCCCGCCAGCCCAAGGCATCCTCGTGGGGGCAGGCCTCGATGCAGGCGCCGCAGGCGAAGCAATCGGCGTGGAGCCGGGCATCGGCGTAGAAATCGGCCATGGCGCCAGACGGACAGGCTTTGACGCACAACTGGCATTCCCTGCACGCGTCCCGATTGATGCGCGGGCGCAGCAGGCTCACCTGCTCCACCAGCCAACCGACCAGACCGAACGGGCAGAGGAAGCGGCACCAGGGCCGGTAGACGAACAGGCTGGCGACGAGGAGGGCAGCGGCGAAGAGCGCGATCGCCCAGGTCAAACTGAAGGAGAAGAGTTGGAACGGGTCTATGACGCCGATCCAATCCAGGCCTGCCGCGAGCAGCCCACCGACCAGCCCCACGAAGGCGACGATGCGCACGGTGTTGGAGAGCCAAAAAGGCGGCTCCCACTTGGGCAGCTTGACGCGGTGGAGCAGGTCCTGCAGCAATCCCAACTGGCAGGCCCAGCCGCAGACCGTCTTGTTCGAGACCCAGACCATCAGCAGCAGGATCGCCAACATCGCGGCGACGGGCGGCGCGATCTGGCGGCGCACCAGGGCCCCGGTGAGCAGTGTGCGCAGCGAGGCGACGGGGTTCGGATTCAACCCGGCGGGGACGAGCAGTCCAAAGAGCAGTCCGAAAACCAGCACCCCACCGACGAGGAACGCCAGGCGAACCTTCGACGTCACCTGGCGGCGGCGCAGGAGCAGCGTGGCGACCACGACCGTCGCGATCCACAGCGCGAACTTGAGTAGAATGAACGGATTGAGCGTCATCTGATTGGGCACGTGTCACCTCTCACTACAGAATCCTGGTGCTCTCGGTGGGGCGCGGCGTCTTGACCACCAGGCAGCGAAAGACGGCCTCGCTCTCGTTCAGCAGGCGGTGCGGGATGCGGGCCGGACTTTCGACGAGCACGTCGCGGGCGACGGTCTGCTGCTCGCCGCCGATTTCGACGACGCCCTCGCCTTCCAATACGTAGAAAAAGACATCCACCGGCGTGAGGTGCAGTTTGAGCGCCTCGCCGGGTTGCAGCGTCACCATCACCACCTGCGCGTGCTCGGTGCTGAGCAGTTCGCGGGCGCTGATCCCGTGCGGGTTGGGTGACTCGGGTGCGGTCAACGCGTTGACGATATTCATCATATGCCTCCTGTCAAAATTGATTACACGTAACTGCTCAACCCATTTGTTACACAGAGCTTCACAGAGACGCACAGAGGATTCTCACCGATTCTCTGCGAATCTATGTGCCTCCTCCGGGGTTCTCTGTGCCCAAGCGTGGGTAGCCTGAGTAGTCACGATTACACACTGTTCTCGGCCGTCCCTACAGCGCGTTCCAACAACATCAGCAGCGTCTGCTGCTCCTCCACCGTCAGCCCGGCGAGCAGACGGCGCACCTTTTCGCTGCGATAGCGCCGCACGCGCTCCCACAGCGCGGCCCCCGCCACCGTCAAATCGAGCTGCCAGGCCCGCCCGTCGCCTGGGTCAGGACGGCGCGTCAGCAGCTCGGCCTCTTCCAGCTTGCGCACCCCCACGCTGACGGTGGGAGGCGTCAGCGCCAGGCCGTCGGCCAAATCCTGGAGGCTGCAGCCCGGGGACGCGGCGACCCATTCCAACAGCGACAACTGCGCCGAGGA
>DSDT01000367.1 GCA_011048615.1 Chloroflexota bacterium
ACGATGACCTCACAGCTCAAGGATCGAGTGCGGGTCACCGAACGGAGACAGCGGCGCAGGAGATCACACACGTTCCAACTGACAACGACGACCGACAGATCCATCATCACGATATGACAAGACAGGGACTAGAAACGACGCCGCAAAGTCTGCCAAAAGACAAATCCGTCAAATGTCATCCTCGACTAGATACCAAACAGGCGGCGGGCATTGTCGCTCGTCGCCGACGCCACCTGCTCCGCCTCCATCCAACGGGAACGAGCCACCGTCTCCACCACGTACCGGACGTAAGCCGGTTCGTTCCGCTCTCCGCGGTGCGGTGTCGGCGTCAGATACGGGCAGTCGGTCTCGACCAGCAGCCGATCCAGCGGCACCGCCCCGGCCACCGCCCGCAGGCCATCCGCCTTTGGAAAGGTCACCGGCCCAGAGAGGCCGACGTAGAAACCGAATCTCATCACTCGATCCAACAGGTCGAGACCGGCCGAGTAGGAATGGAGCACTCCGTTCCCCTCCCACGCCTCCAGGATCGCCAACACGTCGTCGTGGGCGTCGCGGCTGTGAATCACCACCGGCAGCCCCAGCTCCGAAGCCAGTCCCAACTGCTCTCGAAAAGCCCGCCGCTGCACCGGACGGGGTGACAGGTCCCGGTAGTAATCGAGGCCGATCTCGCCCACGGCAACCACTGTGGGATGTCGGGCCAGGGCGCGCAGATTCTCCAACACGTCCGGCGTGACCGTCCTGGCGTCGTGGGGATGGACGCCCACGGTGGCGTAAATGAAATCGTACCCCTCGGCCAGCGCCACCGCCGCCCGGCTCGACGCCAGGTCCGCCCCCACGTTGACGATGGCGACCAGCCCGGCCCTGCGCGCTCGCGCGATGACGGCCTCCCGGTCTCCGTCGAACTGCCCAAAATCCAGGTGAGCGTGGGAGTCAATCAGCTGCATCGCTCGTCACTTCAACCCCGCCAATTCCAGCCCTGCGTCCAGCAGCGGCTGCACTTTTTCCTCGTTCGTCGTCTCACAGTAGACCCGGATGATCGGCTCGGTGCCGGAGAAACGGATCAACAGCCAGCCCCCATTCTCGAACACGTACTTGTACCCATCCATCGTGACGACAGCCGTGACCTTCATTCCGGCCAGCCGCTCCGGTCGGGCCGCGTCCAGCCGCGCTTTGGTCTCGGGCCGTCGCTCTGGGGGGAAGCGGGTATCCACCCGGTCGTAGTAGTAGGTCGCTCCTAACTTTTCGTACAGTTGGGCCAGCAGTTGGGACGGCGTCTTTCCCGTCCGCACCATCAGGTCGAGAAAGTAGAGATTGCCCAGGATGCCATCCCGCTCCGGGACGCTGCCCCGGAAGGCATAGCCGCCGCTCTCTTCCCCGCCGACGATCGCATCCGTCTCCAACACCTTGGGCCCCACGTACTTGAAGCCCACCCCGGTCTGGTAGACCGGCACGCCGTACATCTGGCCCAGCTTTTCCAGCATAGAAGTCGTGGACAGGGTCTTGACGATAGGACCGCGCTCCCCACGCACCTCCAGCAGGTAGTAGGCCAGCAGCGCATAGACCTGCAACTGGTTGACGAACCCGCCGTGCTCGTCGCCAATCCCCATGCGGTCGGCGTCGCCGTCCATAATCAAGCAGACGTCGGCTCCTAATTCGACCGTCCGTTGCAGGGCCACGTTCACGTTGGGCGGGATCGGCTCCGGGCGGGCCATCTCTGGAAAGAGCGGGTGGCGCTGATTGTGCACCTCGGTCACCTGCGTCTCGCCGCCGCCCAGGATGCGCGGGAACCAGCCGCTGCCGTTGCCCCACATCGGCTCGACCAGGATATTCAGCCCGGCCTCCCTGAGCGGCTCGATCTCGACCAGCTTTGCGATGTGGGCCAGGTAGGGCGGCGCTGGATCCCACACCGTGATCCGTCCCGCCTCCTGGGCCTCCGCCAGAGCCACCCGGTTGACCTCGTCCAGCGCTGGAATGAGCAATTCGATCTCTCTCAACCCATCCGGCGCGATGGCCGCACCGTGCTTGTCCCGCACCTTGAAGCCACAGTCCCAGGGCGGGTTATGGCTGGCCGTGATGTTGATCCCCGCCTCCGCCCTGCGCTCCACGATAGAGTACGAGATCACCGGCGTCGGGGTGGCGGTATCCGTCAGCCAGACGTGAAACCCGTTGCCGGCCATCACCTCTGCCGTCGCCGCTGCAAAGTGCTCGGCAGCGAACCGCTTGTCGTATCCCACGACGACGTCACACCCCTGCTGGCCATGGGCGAGCAGATAATTGGCAAACCCCTGCGCGCACCGGCGCACGCTGTCGAACGTGTAATCCTCGGCGATCCGCCCCCGCCAGCCGTCAGTACCAAAATGAATCTCTGTCATTCTCATCTCCTCCGATCAAGTCAGACCATGCTCTGCTTTCAACAACTCCAAGTCGCTCTCCACCATCATCTGCACCAGCTCGCGGAAAGAGACGTTTGGCTCCCAGCCCAACACCTGGCCGGCCTTGCTGGCATCTCCCACCAACAGGTCCACCTCGGCCGGCCGCATGAAGCGAGGGTCCTGCACCACGTATTCCTGCCAGTCCAGGTCCACGTACCCAAAGGCCTCCTGGCACAGCTCGCGGATGGCGTGGGTCTCTCCCGTCGCCACGACGTAATCATCCGGCAGCGGCTGTTGGAGCATCAGCCACATCGCCCGGACGTAATCACCGGCGTATCCCCAATCCCGCCGCGAGTCCAGGTTGCCCAATCGCAGCTCGTCCGCCAGCCCCAGCTTGATCCGCGCCACGCCGTATGTCACCTTCCGGGTGACGAATTCGAGGCCGCGGCGGGGGGATTCGTGGTTGAAGAGGATGCCGGAGGTGGCGTGCAGGCCGTAGGATTCGCGGTAGTTGACCGTGATCCAGTGGCCGTAGACCTTGGCGACGCCGTAGGGGGAGCGGGGGTAGAAGGGGGTGCTCTCCCACTGGGGCACTTCCCGCACCTTGCCGAACATCTCGCTGCTAGAAGCCTGGTAGAAGCGGATGCTATCGTCTACGGTGCGGATCGCCTCTAGCACGCGGGTCACGCCCAGGGCGGTCACTTCGCCGGTAAAGACCGGCTGCTCCCACGAAGTCGGCACGAAGGATTGGGCCGCCAGGTTATACACCTCGGACGGTTGGTACTCTTGCAGAATCGTGATCAACGACCCCTGATCCAGCAGGTCGCCGGAGACGAGGGTGATCTGGTCCTGGATGTGATGGATGCGGGCAAAGTTGACGGTGCTGCTGCGGCGCACCATCCCGATGACCTCGTATCCCTGCTCCAACAAAAACTCGGCCAGGTAGGAACCGTCCTGGCCCGTGATACCTGTGATCAATGCCGTGGGCATACATCCTCCTCAGTTCTGATATAGTCTGATGTCAAGTCCTCGCGCTACGAGACGTGCGGCTGCATGTGCTCAATCGCACAGATCCAGATATTTGGCCGCCTTCAACGCCTTGCCCCACGTGGGGAACGTCTCGGTAAACGCCTCCAAGTCGTACTGGCTCATCCGGCGCACGTCCTCCGGCGTGGGCAGACGGCCCAGGCGGGCCGCCAACTCGCGCAGCTCCAACTGCAGCTCCTTTTTGGTGTACGTCCGCTGTGGCCGCCGGACGCTCTCGCGCGGCACGTACCCCCGGCGCTCCACCTCGGCAATCTTGGCGCGCGTGATCTGGACGTAGCGGGCGTCCAGATCAATCCCGACGTACCGCCGCCCCAACCGGGCCGCGGCCACCAGGGTGGTGCCGGCGCCGCACAGCGCGTCCAGCACCACATCGCCCTCGTTCGTAGAGAGGCGAATGATCCGCTCCATCAGCGGCTCCGGCAGTTGGCAGGGGTGGTAATCCCGATCGCGCTTGTGTCTGATGCGATGTACGTCCCACCACAGATCCGTCAGCGCCGCCTCGTCGTCCACGCCGGCCGCCTTGCGCTGGCGGATACACGACGCGCGCAGACAGTAGTAGCGCGCGTCTAGCCTCCCGACGGCGCCATAGTTGAAGGTGAAATCGGTCGGATGTTTGGTGTAGAACAACAGGCCGTAATGGGCCGGCATCAGCTTGCCGCGCGGCTCGGACATTGCATCCCACACGATCCAGTTTTGAAAATACAGCCGCCGGTTGAGAAACGCCGCGTGGTACATGGTCCAGCGCGGCAGGTTCAGCACGTACAGCGAACCGGTCGGTTTCAGGACGCGGGCGTATTCCGCCAGCCAGGCGTCGCACCACGCGAGGTACTCTTCGTCGGCCTGCTCGTCGTCGTAGACGTGGTAGGCCTTGTCGAGGTTGTAGGGCGGGTCAGCGAACACCAGGTCTATCGAGTGATCGGGGTACTGCCGCAGCACCTCGACCGCGTCGCCCTGGTGGACGACGTCGAGCATATCGGCGCTGACCGGGGCGGGAACTGGGGCCCGGGTCGCCTCCGGCGGCGGGAACCGAGGCTGCACGTACCGCGCGGGCGGCTCGGCGACCATCCCCGCGCCCGATCTCACAGGCCCCACAATCCCCTGCGCATCAGGAGAGCATACGTCAATCATTCGCAGGATCGTCTCCAGCACCGGCCCAGAGAGCCGGGTGTAATTGTCCGCTGGAGGCAGGTCCTTCCACACGTCCGAGATGACATACCCGTCCGGATGCATCAAGTGGGCCTTGCCGCCCCAATCCTTGAGCGTGCGGCCGCAGTGGGCACAGTATTGATGTGGGAAGCGGGTCCGTTTCACGTTGAAGCGGCCGTCTCCTTTGGTAAACAGCAGCACCGCCGCGTGGACCGAAGGCAGCCCACTCCCCTGCCGCAGCGCAGACTCGACCGAAATCCAGTACTTGAAGTGCAGCCGTCCATCGAGGTATACGCCCAGCTCGGGCAGATAGTCGGGCCGCCCCTGCACGAACAGCAAGCCGCCGTCCTTCAGCGCCCGGATGCCCTCGTCTAAAACAGCTTTCAAGCCGTCCGGGTTCGTTGGGTCGAGGGCCGCCGTGACGGCCACGACGCAATCGAGCGCGCCGGCCTCCGTCTCCCGCAGCGCCTGCTGGAAACGGTCCTGGTCCAGGTATGCGACGCGCACTACCCCACCTGTCCTCTCCCGACCTGCTCCCGCCAGTACGCCAGGACGTCTTGCAGCGTCTGCGCGAACGGAATCTGGGGCGTCCAACCGGTCTGCTGGCGGAATTTCTCGGCATTGCCATAGGCCACCGGCACATCCACCGGCCGGTAGCGATCGGGGTCCACCTCGACGCGGATCTCGACCTGCGCATAGCTCAACAGCGTCTCCAACAGCCTTTGCACCGATTCGGCCCGGCCCGAGGCCAGGTTGTACACCTCGCCCGGCTCGCCCTCCGTCACCGCCAGATGATACGCCCGCACAATGTCCCGCACGTCGGTGAAATCGCGGGCCGCGGCCAGGTTTCCCACCTTCATCACCGGCGGCTGTAATCCCGCCTCGATGCGGGCGATCTGGCTGGCAAAGGCCGGCGCTACGAACCGCGCCGCCTGCCCCGGCCCGGTGTGGTTGAACGGGCGCACCCGCACGACCTCTACGCCATAGGCCAAATAGTACTGCAAGCCGAGAAAATCCTGCGCCACCTTGCTCACGGCGTAGGGGTTGTTAGGCCGCAGGGGGCTCTCCTCAGTAAAGGGCAGTTCATCAGGTTGGGGCGCGCCGTATTCCTCATTCGAGCCGACCACCAGCATCCTGACCGCGCGCTCGGACCGCCGCACCGCCTCCAACAGGTTCAACTGGGCGCGGATATTGTTCTCCAGCGTGTCCCATGGGTCCGCAAACGAGGTGGGCACGAAGGACTGGGCCGCCAGATGAAAGATATAGTCAGGCTGCACATCCTCCATCAAAGCCTGCACCTCCACCGGATCGCGCAGGTCTGCGAACCGCAGCCGCAGGCGCGCCGCCGGCTGCCCTGCGGCCGGATCGGGATAGACGGTGCCCAACAGTTCCCAATCGGTGTGCGCCAACAGATAGGCACACAGATGCCCCCCGACGAACCCCCCTGCTCCAGTGATCAGCGCCCGCACTGTGCCCCCTTTCACCCTGCTTTTCTAACGGAGGGATTATACCGCACTTTGCCGTCCGTGTAAACTGGTCCCGAAAATGCTTGCCTCTCCCTTCACATGGGTGTACAATCAACACCGATGCCCAAGATCCTCGTCGTTGACGACGAGCAGTCCATCCTCGACCTGCTCGAATACAACCTACAGCGCAGCGGCTATCAGGTCGTCGTGGCTCGTGATGGCCGCCGGGCGCTGCAGCTCGCCCAGGAGGAAGAACCCGACCTGGTTATCCTGGACCTGATGCTGCCCGGGCTGGATGGCCTCGATGTCTGCCGCGCGCTGCGCCGGGAGGGAGGTGTGCCGATCATCATGCTCACCGCCCGCGACGAGGAGGTGGACCGCGTCGTGGGATTGGAGCTGGGGGCCGACGATTATGTCACCAAGCCCTTTAGCGTGCGCGAGCTGGTGGCCCGGGTCAAGGCGGTGCTGCGCCGCACGGTCTCACCCGCCCTCGAGACCAGCGCGGCTGCCGTCTACCGCGTCGGCCCGCTGGAGGTGAACCCCCTCACCCGCGAGGCCCACATCGAGGGACAGGCGCTGCCCCTCACCCAACTGGAATTCGATCTGCTGGAGACGTTGACCCGGCACGCCGGCCAGGTGCTCAGCCGCACTCAACTCCTCGACCAGGCCTGGGGGTACGACTTTTACGGCCACGACCGGGCCGTAGACAGCGCCGTCAAACGGCTGCGCGCCAAACTGCACCACGCCGGTGGCGACCCCGGCATGATCACCACCGCGCGAGGCGTCGGCTACAAACTGGAACGCCCT
This sequence comes from Chloroflexota bacterium, assembly GCA_011048615.1. Classification (GTDB taxonomy): domain Bacteria; phylum Chloroflexota; class Anaerolineae; order B4-G1; family B4-G1; genus DSDT01. Next base: position 6,839 of record DSDT01000367.1, read on the forward strand.
TGACCCCATGCCTGACACAATCCTGACACACAACTCTGCTACGATACCCTTGCCATGTTCAAGTCCGTACGCTCCCGCCTGATCGCTTCCTACCTGCTGGTGGTCCTGCTGGCCATGGGCATCGCCACCCCCCTGGTCTGGTCCGCCCTCGACCGGGCCTTTCTCGACGTGCTGAGGGAAAACCTATTGGCCCAGGCCCAGCGCGTCGCCCAGACCGTCGAAGCAGCGGGCGTGGACCCCCTCGCCGCCGATTTTCAGTTCGCCCCCTACGCCCAGGCCGCCAACGTCCTGCCCGGCTACCACGCGCGGGTCATTGATGCCGAGGGGGTGGTGATCCTCGGCCCGCCACTGACCGACGTCCCGACGACGACCACCTCCCTGTGGCTCGATTCCCCCGCCTACGACGAACTGGTCAGCAACCTGGGCATCTCACCGTCACGCGCCCGTGGGGAACCGGTGCCGACCGCCGACTTGCCGAGTCGGGCCGAGATTCAACATGCCCTGAACGGCGTCCCGTCCACCGAGGTGCGTTCCTACACCGGCAGCCCCAACCGGCGCATCCTCTACGCTGCCTATCCCGTGCGCTCGCCGGGAGGGAACGTGATCAGCGTCGTATACATCGCCAGCCCCCTGCCCCGCCTAACCCTCAGCCTGCTACCCGACTACTTGGGGCCGCAAATTCTGGGGGGAGCGGCACTGGCCCTGCTCTTATCCGGCCTGGTAGGACTGGCGCTGGCCCGCCAGATCACCCGGCCCCTGCGCCAACTCACCGCCGCCGCCAGCAGGCTGGCCCAGGGGCAGCCCGTCCCCCCCATTCCCCTGCCCTCGACCACCGAACTGCACAGCTTGGGCACGGCCTTCAATCGCATGAACGCCCACCTGACAACCGCTCACCAGGCCCTCTCGGCCCAAGCCGCACAGCGGGAGGCGATCCTGAACAGCCTGAGCGACGCCGTCCTGGCCGCCGACGTGACCGGTCAGATCATTCTCGCCAATCCGGCCGCCTCCGAGCTGCTGGACACCCTTCCGCAGCCGCTGCAGGACGTGATCCAGCACACCCTGGCGACGGGGGAGCCGCACACTGCCGAACTCGCCGCCCGCGGTCAGATCATCCAGGTGTTGACCGCTCCCCTGCGCGATGAGCAGGACCACATCAGTGGAGTCGTCGCCGTGGGCCATGACGTGACCGCCTACCGGCAGCTCGACCGCCTCCGCACCGACTTTGTCTCCGACGTCTCCCACGAGCTGCGCACCCCGCTGACGGCCATCAAGGGCTTTATCGAGACCCTCCAAGACGGCGCGGCCGATGACTCCGCCGTCCGCGATCGCTTCCTGAACACCATCGCCCTGGAGACCGAGCGTCTCATCCGCCTGACCAGCGACCTGCTCCTGCTCACTCGCGCCGATGCCGGGCAGCTCACCCTCCGCCTGGTCCCCACCGATCTGACCGCCGTAGTACAGCGCGCTGCCTCCTCCCTGGAGGGACGGCGGCAGGAAAACCGGCTCTCCCTCACGATCCATGCGCCAGACCAACTGCCGCCGGTCCATGCCGACGCCGACCGCATCCACCAGGTGCTGGTCAACCTGCTGGATAATGCCGTCAGGGCCACGCCGGCCGGAGGCCGGGTCGCCATCACCCTCGACCACACGAGCGCACACGTCTCGTGCACCATCGCCGACACCGGGTTCGGTATTCCGCCCGACGAGATACCTCACCTCTTTGAGCGCTTTTACCGGGGAGATCCCTCCCGCGCCCGGACCGCCGGCTACCAATCCCCTGGGCCACCATCTCAAGGCGCCGGGCTGGGCCTGTCCATCGCCAAGGCGATCGTCGAGGCCCACGGCGGGAGACTGTGGGCCGAAAACGAGCCAGACGGGGGGGCAGCCTTCACTTTCACGCTGCCCTGCCTCCCCAATTCTGACCACAACTTGCCTCCCATCTGACACCATCCTGACACACACCCCCAGTAGGCTGAAAGTATCAACGTCAAAAATTCAGCATTGGAGGTGTACCGTGAAGATAACAACCCCTGGAAATTCCCTGCTTCTCGTCCTGACCGTCGGCCTGCTGCTGTGGAACGGAGCAATAGGCTTCCCTCCGGCCATCGCAGAGCCTGCCCCCGAACGGACCGCTGCCGGCTCGATCAGTGTCAGCGGGTCCAGCGCCATCCGCGTGCAGCCCGACCGGGTCGTTCTGCTGCTGGGCGTGGAGAGCTTTGCCCGCACACCCAGCAGCGCCCAGAACCAGAACGCGCGCCAGAGCCGGGCCGTCATCGCTGCCGTCCGCGCCTTGAACATCCCCGAGCGGGATATTGCCACCGCCAACTTTACCATCCAGCCTCGCTACGAGAATTATAGCCGGAACGACATCAGCGGTTATGGAGCCAACAGCACCATCGGCATCACCCTGCGGGACGTGAATCAACTGGGCATAGTGCTCGTCGCCGCTCTGGAGGCCGGCGCCACGACCGTGGACGGCATAGGTTTCTCCATCACCAACCTGCGCGAGCTACGAGACCAGGCTCGGGCTCAGGCGGTCCAGGCTGCCCTGGAAAAGGCGAGCGGTATGGCGAGCGCTGCAAATATGGCAGTCGGCTCTGTCAATCACATCAGCGAGGATTGGGGACGCTCCTACTTCGGCTCGTGGCAGGGCAACCGCCAGTGGAGCAACTATCAGAACGTGGTACAGGATTTGGCTGCCGAGGGAGCCATCACGCTCGAAGACGGCAGCATCAGCCTGGGGCAGATCGTCGTCCAGGCCCAGGTCAGCCTGACGGCGGAACTGGTCACACCCAAGTGACGCACCCCACAATGGAGAACAGAAGAATGCGCCATAAACCCAGACAAGCCAAAACCTGGCTGCTCAACGGACTGCTGCTAGCGGGCCTGTTCGGACTTTTGCTGGTCTATCTGACCATCGTGAGCAGCGACACTCCCACGCACGTCTACACGCCGGAACAGTACAACTACCTCAGCTACAACCGCAGTCGCATCATCAGCCAGGACGCACCGGTGTTGAACCTGGTCATCCCAGTAGATGGGACCGGGCAACTCGTCCCCG
>DSDT01000390.1 GCA_011048615.1 Chloroflexota bacterium
AGTGGGTCAGGATGCCCATCTCTCTGGCTCGATAAGTTGAGGGGTAGGCCTCCCAGGCCCGCTTGGAGGTCATCGCTCTCCGGCCCCTTTCACGCCAGGTATGCAAGTGGTGCAACGCCGCTTGGCGCTGAACGACGTTCTGGTACTCTTGATATTTTACCACAGAATAGCGGGGCGGGATAGACCGACTGCCCGATGGTCATCAGTGAATTGCTGTGGCCCAGCTTGCCGTCCTGGAAACCAGGTATGGGACATTTTCGCAACGATCCCGCCGGCCCAGCAAAGTGGGCATGACAAGCACACCTGGGGTTGGCAGCCGGTTTTTGTCTGCGCCAACCGCTGTTTGACAGCCTGACAAAGAGAGAGTACACTGTGTCCACGTTATCATTCACCTCTCGGATCAGGACAGGCTTTCGCACCGGCTGTCAGCGGGCATAGAGCGCCTGGGGCAGCCGACCTGATCTTTGAACGTCAAACTGCACTATCAGCGGTAGTGACACAGACGAACACGGGAGCGACATCTACAATGGCGGTAGAGCGACCACAACGCTGACAGTTTACGGACGCACACGACACCGCCGACGTTGACGACAATGGCAGTTGTGACAGCGGTCAAAGTCAGCGCGGGCAGCACGTTTACGCTGTGACCTGTTTTTCAAGAGGCGGAAACCTATGACGAAACCAAAGAAAGAAGCCCTCACCAGGACGCAGTGGCTCCAGGAACGCGCGGCCCTGCAGCAGCGTGTGGCCGAGCTGGAGGCGCAGCTTCAACGAGCCCAGGCCGGCGGCGAGCAGCAGCTCCGGTTCACCGAGACACTGCTGGCCGCGATCCCCACCCCGGCCTTTTTCAAGGACGTGCAGGGGCGCTACCTGGGCTGCAACGACGCCTTTACCGCACAGATGGGCGTGACCGCAGAGGAGCTGAAGGGCAAGACCGTTTACGACCTCTGGCCTGGCGAGCACGCCCAGATCTACCACCAACAAGACCTGGAACTGATGCAACACCCGGAGCGCCAGGTCTACGAGTTCAAAGTGCGCGACAAAAACGGCCAGGACCGCGACGTGATCTTTGCCAAGAATGTCTTTTGCGACGAAACCGGCCAGGTGGCCGGGCTGGTCGGCGCGTACGTAGACATCACCGAACGGAAGCGGGTGGAGGAGGCGCTGCGCGAGAGTCAAGCACTGTTTCAATCGCTGGTGGAAAGTATGCCACAAAACGTGTTCAGCAAGGACCTGGAAGGGCGTTTTACATTCGCCAATCAACAGTATTGCAAGACAATCGACCAATCTCTGGACGACATTCTGGGCAAGACGGATTTCGAGTTACATCCCTCCCCATTGGCGCACAAGTACCGCAAAGATGACCAGCAGGTGATGCAACAACGCCGCATTTTCCAGACGATAGAAGAACATCAAGCATTAGGGGGCGAAAAGAGCCATGTCCAGATGGTCAAGGCGCCGCTCTTTGACGCTGCTGGGCAGGTCAGTGGGATGCTGGGAATATTCTGGGACATCACAGCCAGTGTGCAGATGCAGGAGGCCCTGAAAACCTCGCAAGAATATGTCAGGAGCATCATTGATAGCTCCCTGGACATGATCATTGCAGTAAACATGGAGCGGCGCATCACCCAGTTCAACCGGGCCGCGCAGGAAACCTTTGGCTACCGCCTGGAAGAGGTCCTGGGCAAACACGTTGACATGCTCTACGCCGATCCCCAAGAGGGCCTGGCGGTTCATCAGACGACGGTGCAGGAAGGTCAATGCATACGAGAAGTTCTTGACAAGCGCAAAGATGGTCGGATATTTCCCTGCCACCTTTCTGCTTCCTGCCTGCGGGACGCGCGCGGTGAACTGGTGGGAGTGATGGGCATCTCGCGCGACATCACCGCGCGCAAACAGGCGGAGGAGGCGCTGCGCCAGGAGCGGGACCTCTCCAGGGCCTTGGCTGACGCGGCCGCCATGATCAATCGCACCCTCGACCCGGACGAGGTGATGGACCGAATCTTGGGACAGGTCAGCCAAGTGGTGCCCAACGATGCCGCTAACGTGATGCTGGTTGAAAAAGAGAACCGGGCGCGCATCGCCCGCTGGCGCGGCTACGAACGTTTCCGGGCAGAGGTATTCGTCTCGACTGCCGTCTTTGATCTCGATGTGATGCCCAACTTGAGGCAGATGATCGAAACGGGCGAGCCTATCGTCGTCCCCGACACGCTGACGTATCCCGGCTGGGTTCACACGCCGGAGCTGGCCCGGCTGCACTCGTACGCTGGTGCCCCCATCCGCGTGCGCGGCGTGGTGGTCGGCTTTCTCAACGTGGACAGCGCGACGCCGGACTTTTTCACACCGCTGCATGCCGATATCCTGCGCGCCTTTGCCGATCACGCCGCCATCGCCCTGGAGAACGCACAGTTGTATCGTGCTGCACAGCAAGAACTGGCCGAACGGAAACAAGCGCAGGAGGCGCTGCGCGCGAGTGAGGAGCGTTACCGGCGATTGTTCGAGCGTTCCAACGACGCGATCTTTCTCGTAGACCGGCGCACCGGCCGATATCAAGAGGCGAATGCGGCGGCGGAAAAACTGACCGGCCGGTCCGCGGCCGAACTGCAGCAGTTGACCACCCTCGACGTGACCCCTGAAGGCGCTCAGGAGCGCCTGGCGCACGTCTTGACGGCCCAACAGACGCTCGACATGGGGGAAGTGCGCTACCTGCGGCCTGACGGCGTCACCCGCACCGCGTTATTGGATGTGGTGCCCCTGGATGATCGCACGGTGTTTGGCATCGCGCGCGACATCACCGAGCGCCAGGAGATCGAGGAGCGGCTGCAGCGGCAGGACCGGCTGGCGGCCATCGGCCAACTGGCGGCCGGCATCGCCCACGATTTCCGCAACCTGCTCACCACCATCATCCTCTACGCGCAACTTGGGCAGCGGAGACCGGACCTGCCCCCGGCTGTGGCGCAGCATCTGGAGATTATCATCGGAGAAGCGCGCAAGGCCGCCGACCTGGTGCGACAGATCCTCGATTTTGGCCGCCGCACAGAGATCGAACGCAGCCCCCTCGACCTGGTCGCCTTTGTCGGCAGCGTGGTCGCCGTCCTGCAGCGCATCCTCCCGGAAACCATCCACATCACGTTCGACGTGGGGCCGGGAGCGTGTATTGTCGAGGGGGACGCCGGACGCTTACAGCAGACCCTGACGAACCTGGCACTCAACGCCCGCGACGCGATGCCGGACGGCGGCAGCTTGCGCATCGGGGTGACGCGGATCACAGTCGAGCCTGGCGCCGCGCCGCCTCTGCCGGAGATGGTAGAGGCCCTGGCCCCGCCAGCCTGGATCTGTCTGAGCATCGCAGACACCGGCGTCGGAATGACCGAAGAAGTGCGTGCGCATCTGTTCGAGCCGTTTTTCACCACCAAAGAGGAAGGCAAAGGAGTCGGTTTGGGACTGGCGCAGGTGTACGGGATCGTCCAACTCCACGCCGGCTACATAGACGTGGAAACAGAAGTCGGGCAGGGGACTGCTTTCCACATTTACCTGCCGGCAGCGGCAGCAGCGGAGGATACGACGGCAGAAACCATATCTGACGCGCCGAGAGGACTGGGGGAAACGATCTTGCTGGTGGAAGACAACGCCGGCCTGCGGAAAGTGGGCGCGAGCATCTTGACCGCCTTGGGCTACCGGGTGCTCACGGCGGCGAACGGGCGGGAGGCGCTGGCGCTCCACCAGGCGGAAGGCCCCATTGCACTCCTCGTCACCGACCTGGTGATGCCGGAAATGGGCGGCAAGGCCCTGGTGCAAGCGCTGCGTCACCGCGTCCCCCACCTGAAGGCGCTGGCGATGAGCGGCTACACGGCCGAAGCGAGCGTGGAAACCCTGCGGGCCGCCGGTTTCCTGGAGGTCGTCCGCAAGCCCTTCGACGCCGCTACCCTAGCGCGGGCTGTGCGCCGCGCGCTGGATGAGGGGGGAGCGAAGGCATAAGCGCGCCGGCATTAGGCGACCGTTACATCAGCGCGGGCGGGTTGCTTCCTGGACCCCATCGGCCAGGAGATTGACGGCCAGGACGGTCAGCGTCAGCGCCAGGCCGGGAAAGGCGCTGGCCCACGGTCCATCCCGCAGGTATCCCCGACCATCGGCCAGCATCGCGCCCCATTCGGGTGTCCCTAACTCTACTCCCAGGCCCAGAAAATTGAGGGCGGCTCCATTGAGCAAGATCCAGCCCAATTGAGTCGCGGCAAAGGCCAGCAGCGGCGCGGTCACGTTGGGGAGGACATGCCGGACCATCACGTGACCTTCGGTGGAGCCAATCGCTCGGGCGGCATCCACGTAGGGCTGTGCTCGCACCTCCCGGGTAGCACTGCGGGCTACCCGCGCATAGGCCGGCGCAGCGGCTAACCCCACCGCTACGGCCACCGAGATGATACTGCGACCCAGCACCGCTATTGTCGCCATCGCCAGCAGCAGACCGGGGAAAGCCAGCATGCCGTCCACCATCCGCATCAGCACCACGTCGAGCCACCCGCCCACCGTTCCAGAGACCAGGCCCACCGGCAAGCCCAGGCCCACCGCCAGCCCCAATCCCACCAGGCCCATTCCCAGAGTCCACCGCCCTCCCCAGACCAACCGTGCCAACACGTCCCGCCCCAACATGTCGGTCCCCAACAGAAAGTCGGCCTTAGGCGAGAGTAACACCCGCTCTGCCGAGACGACCACGGGGTCGCCGAGGGCAAGCCACGGAGCGAGCAGCGCTGCTCCACCAACCAGCACCAACCATCCCAGCGCCACCAGCACGACCGGCTGCCGGAGGAGGGGGCGGCGGCGCGGTTTGTACCACTTGATCACACCAACTCCTCCCGCAGTCGAGGGTCCAGCCACGCCTGCACCACATCGGAGACCCAATGGACTAGGACGTAGACCAGCGCGCTGAATACCACGATGCCCCGCACCACCGGCAAATCTCGCCAGGTGATCGCCTCCACGACCAGCTTGCCCAGTCCTCGACGGGCAAAGACCGATTCCGTGATGACGGCCCCCCCCAGGAGAAAGCCAAACTGCAGCGCGACGACGGTCAGAGCAGGTCCCAGCGCCGCCCGCAGGATGTGGAACAGGATCACCTGTCTCGCTGGCAGCCCTCGGGCCCGGGCCGCCACCACGAACGGCTCATTCATCACCTCCGACACGCGAGTCTGCACCAGGCGCGCGATGGAGCCCGAGAGGGCAAAGCCCAATACCAACGCTGGCAGCACCAGGTGTCGCCAGCTTCCCTCACCAGACGAGGGCAGCCATCCCAGACGAAGCGAAAACAGGAGGATGGCCAGGATGCCCGACCAATATGTAGGCGTGGAAAAGCTCAACACAGCTATCGCCGTGACCAGGGTGTCGAGCCAGGTAGAACGACGCAGAGCCGCCAGGAGGCCCAGCGTCAACCCCCACCCCACACCCACTGCTGTCGCGGCGACGGCCAAGACGGCTGTCGGGAACAGCGACTCTCCAATGACTCGGCTCACCGCCCGCCCGTGCAGCCAGGATACTCCCAAGTCACCCCGCGCCAAATCCCCCACATAACGCACGTACTGGACCAAGAGCGGGTCATCCAGCCCCAACTGGACCCGCCGCACAGCGATCTCCTCGGCAGTGGCTCCGGAGGCAGCCAACAGGGCCTGGGCTGGATCCCCAGGGGCCAGTTCCATCGCCACAAACGCCAACGTCACCGCCAACCAAAGGACGAAGGCAGCTTGCGCCAACCTTCGTCCCGCATATCGAGCAATCATTACCTGTTCTTACCGCGCGATGCGTATCCCGCACCGCGGATTCTTTTTATCTATTCGCTCAGCGTCACGTCAATCAGCCAGGGAAACCACCCTTGGGCATCAAAGCCAAGTCCCTGCACCCGATTACTGACGCCGTTCAGATTCACATAGTCCCGAATCGGTATCACCAGCGCTCCGTCCATCACCCGCAATTGTACGCGACTGTAAAGCTCCACCCGATCCGCCCGCTCCAACGTCCGCGCGGCCGTCTCCAGCCACGTGTCCATCTCGAGATCTGCTATTTTTGACCAATTGAACTCGGCCTGCGAATGAAAGAACTGGCGCAAGATATCTGGATCGCTGCCGGACAGATTGAAGGGGATCAGATGGTGCTTCCCTTGGGCAGCCACCTCCAGCGCCTCTGGATAACTCACCACTTGACTGTTCACCGCGATCCCCAGTTCCGCCCACTGGGATATCAGCCATTGGCCCACCTCTGGCATATGTCCCCACCCCATCAAATACAGGTCCAGCGCCAGCGGCTGTCCCTCCCGATCACGCACCCCATCCCCATCGGTATCCGACCAACCCACTTCGGCCAGCAAGGCCATCGCCCGTTCCACATCGAAGGGATAGAACTCTTCCACCGCCGGCTCGTATCCCAGCGTGACGGCTGCCAATGGGCCGTGAGCCACTGGAGAGGACTCGCGAAAGACGGTCGAGACGATAGCCTGTCGGTCGGTGGCATAGAGCAGGGCCTGCCGCACGCGGACGTCGTCCAGCGGGGGACGCTCAGTGTTCATAAAGATCATCAAGGACGCACCCGGGATCGGGACCGGCTCGATGCGAAAATCGGGATTGGATTTCAGGCGTGCGGCATCCTGGGGCGGGATCTCGCCCATCACGTCCACCTCCCCCGTCTCCAAAGCGGGCGAGCGCGTGGCCGGATCGGTAAAGAACCGGAACTCGATCTCTTCCAGTTGGGCCGTCTCGTGTCGGTACACGGTCGGCCCCCAGGCGTAATCGGGATTCCGCCGCAGCAGGATGTGATCCCCTGGAACGTACTCGGCGAACACGAAGGGCCCACTGCCGACCTGGTGCAATTGGTACTCGTCTCCCCACTGCTCGACAGCAGCGGGCGAGGCCATCCCCAGATAAACCTGGCTGAGGGTATCCAGGAATGGGGCAAAAGGCTCGCTCAAATAGATCTGCACCGTATACTCATCCACCACATGAACCCGCTCGTAGGGACCGAGCATAAAGCGGGCTTTTTGGGAAGCCAGGTCAGGGCTGGTAATACGCGCCAGATTGAACCGCACCGCCTCGGCATTGAAGGGGGTGCCATCGTGAAAGGTCACGCCGCGGCGCAGGTAGAATGTATGGACCAACCCATCGCTCGAGATGTCCCACCGCTCGGCCAATCCAGGGACAAACTCGCCCGTCTCGGGGTCGAGATAGACCAGCGTATCGTAGACCGAGGTCAAGGGAATGCCCAGCTCCGAAGAGGCGTTGACGTGGGGATCAATGCCAGAGGGAGCTAACGTCAAGCCATACACGCCGCGTTCTTCGCTTGACGGTCCAGCGCAGCCGATCAATACCACCGACAACAACACACACCAGGCCAGAATACGATTCACAGCTTCGCCTCCTTAACGAATAGCAAGTTTGCCGAGGGGCTCACATTTCCCGGCGTTCTCAGCGATCCGGGGTATATATTACCTCAAACGGGCAAGTTGACAAATATAACACCCAACGGTACAATGCACGCCCGATGCAAGAAATGATCCAACCTTTGAACCGCGATCGCTTGAGTGTTTTGGTGGCAGTCTTGCTGCTGGGCAGCGTGCTTTTCCGCTTCATCGAACTGCCTGAACAGACGTGGAAACTCGAACTGCTGGGCTCGCCGCTAGATATCCAAGTGAACAGTGCTTGGCTTTTGACCGCTTTGATGGTCGGCCTGGTCTGTACCGGGACAAACCTAATCCTCCACGATCACCCCTATCTGGAAGAAGCAGCCGGCCGGCCAATCTATATCTCTTGGATTCTGCCGGGCCTGATGGCAGGACTTGCTGCTTATCTACTGACACAGCTTACCGCCTGGCCGCTGTGGATAGGGGGATTACTGATTACCGGCGTGAGCATCAGCCTGGTCATCACAGCCGAATACACCGCCATCTCACCCCAGGACGCCAGCTATCCGACTGCCCGACTTTCGCTCAACATGCTGGCCTACCTGCTGGCCTTTAGCCTGTTCTCCCTCATTTATCGCACCCGCAGCCGCAGCCTGGTAACCGCCACGCTGATGCTGGTCACGGCCATCCTGCTGTCCCTCGATCTACTGAGCGTGGCCGACACCCAGTTCCGAAGGGTGAGCCTGTTCGCGGGGATCGTCGGGCTTATCATCGGCCAATCCACCTGGGCGCTGAACTATTGGCAAATCAGCGCGTGGACGAGTGGGCTGTTTCTGCTACTCATCTTTTACACCGTGACCAACGTCGCCCACCAATACCTCTTGGAGCGCCTCAGTCCATCTGTGCTGGCAGAATTCGCCGTCGTCGCCATCGTCGTACTCGTCCTGGTCTTGGTCAACACGCAGTGAACACCTACTCCGACCCGGCCTGCGCCTCTCGGGCTGCCGGGACGTAGAACCGTTCCGTATACTCCTTGACCATTCGCCGCGTGCAAAAGGCTGGCACCGCGGTCCGAATCGCCTCTTTCATCACTTGCACCCACCCGCGCGGCACATCGTCCGCATCCCGCTTGTAGAACAAGGGTACGACCTCTTCTTCGAGCAGATGGTACAGGGCGTCCGCATCGGCAGCATCCTGAGACCAATCGTCTTCACATTGACCGGTGGAAATCGCCCAGCCATTGGCGCCGTTATATCCCTCGGCCCACCAACCGTCCAGCACACTCAGGTTGGGAATGCCATTGACGGCCGCCTTCTGACCACTGGTCCCGCTGGCCTCGTGAGGACAGCGGGGCATATTCAACCACACATCCACACCCTGCACCAGGTACCGCGCCACCTGCAGGTCATAGTCGTCAATAAAGGCAATCCGTCCACCCAACGCGGGATCTCGAGCCGCGTTGTAGACCTGCTGAATGAGCCGTTTTCCTCCCTCATCGGCCGGATGAGCCTTGCCAGCAAAGATGAACTGGACGGGCCGATACCGGTCGTGCAACAGCCGGCTCAGGCGATCCCAATCGTGAAATATGATGGTCGCCCGCTTGTACGTCGCAAAGCGCCGCGCAAAACCAATGATCAGCGCGTCGGGATCCAGGAACGTGCCAGCGCATAGCACCTGCTCGGCCGTCAATCCATTCTCGACCCGCCGGCGGCGCGCTCGCTCCCGGATGATGCCCATCAGCTTGCGCTTCAAGTGGAGGTGAGCAGCCCACAATTCGGCGTCGGGAACGTCCAGGATGCGCTCCCACAGCACGGGGTCGTCGTGATACTCGACCCAGTCAGGTTTCAGGTACTTGCGATAAATCTTGTTCATCGCCTCGCCGATCCACGCCGGCACGTGGATACCATTGGTCACGTGGCTGATAGGGACCTGTTCGATCGGCTCGTTGGGCCAGAGCGACTGCCACATCTGCCGGGACACCTCGCCGTGCAGTTTGCTGACGCCATTGCTCCGTCCAGACATCCGGAGTGACAGCACGGTCATATTGAAGCCCTCGTCGTAGCTGCCCAACTCTAGGAACTCTTCGCGACTCAACCCCAGGCGTGGCCAATAGTTGTAAAAGTATTTTTCAACCAGGTAATAGGGAAAGACGTCGTGTCCGGCTGGCACCGGCGTGTGAGTGGTAAAGACCGTCGAAGCACGCACCGCCTGACGAGCCTCGGCAAACGACCATCCCTCTCCCTCCACCAGTTCGCGCAGGCGCTCCAGCAGCAAAAACGCGGAATGGCCCTCGTTGAGGTGAAAGATGAGCGGTCGGACCCCCATCGCCCGGAGCACTCGCAGTCCCCCGAGCCCTAACACGATCTCTTGCTGAATCCGCATCTCTTGATCGCCGCCGTACAGTCGAGCGGTCAATTCCCGATCCCAGGGCGCGTTCATCTCATTATCCGCGTCCATCAGGTAGAGGTCTGAGCGTCCCAC